>NZ_LR594659.1:4200000-4500000 GCF_901827155.1 Variovorax sp. PBL-H6 | reverse complement strand
TCGTGTGGACGCACTTCGGCTTCGAGGACGACAGCGAGGAGATGCAGCAGCGCCGCCTGCGCCAGGCCAACCTGTTCGGACCGGCGGGCTTCGTCTCGGCAGATGATGGCGAGGTGATCGAGTTCTCGCAGCAGGGCTTCGAGCAGAAGCCCTACCACCGTACCCTGGCCGAGCTGGGCGGGCGCGAGGTGGAGGACACCGACCACATGGTGACCGAGACGCTGATCCGCGGCATGTATAGATATTGGCGCGAGGTGATGGAGGCATGACCATGGGCTTCGAGGACTACTTCGCGCTCAACCAGCTCTACGCCGACTACGCGCGCGCCGTCGATTCCGGCAACTGGGACCTGTGGCCCGCCTTCTTCATCGACGACTGCAGCTATCGCCTGCAGCCGCGCGAGAACCACGAGCGCGGCCTGCCGCTGGCCACGCTGTCCTTCGAGAGCCGGGGCATGCTGGAGGACCGCGTCTACGGGATTCGCGAGACGCTGTTCCACGACCCGTACTACCAACGCCACGTGGTCGGCCAGCCGCTCGTGCACAAGGTCGACGCGGACGGCACCATCCACAGCGAGGCCAACTACGCGGTGTTCCGCACCAAGCTGAGCGAGCTGTCGACGGTGTTCAACGTCGGCCGCTACATCGACACCGTAGTGCGCCGGCCGGAAGGGCTGAAGTTCGCGTCGCGGCTGGTGGTCTATGACAGCGAAATGATCCCGAACTCCATCATTTATCCGATCTGAGACATCCGAATCCCGAGAGCCAATACCCATGAGGACGAACCCACGATGAGCACCACCACTGACTGGCTCGACGCCGCTGCAGTCGACGAACTGCCCGAAGACGATGTGATGGGCCTGGAGGTGCAGGGGCTCGACATCGCGCTCTACAACATCGGTGGCGAGGTCTTCGCCACCAGCAACACCTGCACCCACGGCCAGGCGCGGCTGTGCGACGGCTTTCTCGAAGGGCACGAGATCGAGTGTCCGCTGCACCAGGGCAAGTTCGACGTGCGCAGCGGCAAGGCGACGTGCGCGCCGGTCACGGAGGATCTGCGCAGCTATCCGGTGAAGATCGAAGGCGGGCGGGTGTATCTGTCGCTGGCCTGATCCCCTTCACGATCAAGCGCCCGGTTGCCTACTCTGGCCGTTCGAGCGTGATGAAGCTGTACGGCAACCCGTTCGACGAGACATGCGATTCGCGCGCGGTTTCGCGCCAAGACGTGTCGAAGCGCGGCGCCCAAGCGTCGCCTTCATAGTGGCGGTCGATCTCGGTCACGATCGCGCGATGGGCGAGCGGCTCCGCCTCGGCGTAGATCTGCGCACCGCCGATCACCCACACTTCGGGCTCCTGCGCCGCCTCGCAGCGGGCCAGCGCCTCTTGCAGGCTGGCGGCAGACTCGGCCCCCTCGGCCTGCCAGCCGGGCTGCCGCGTGATCACGATGTTGCGCCGGCCCGGGAGCGGGCGGAAGCGCAGGGGCACCGAATCCCAGGTCCTGCGGCCCATGATCACCGGCGCGCCGGCGGTCTGCCTTTTGAAATGGGCCAGGTCCTCGGGCAGGTGCCAGGGCATGGAACCCTCGTGGCCGATCACGCCGTTGGCGGCCCGGGCGAGGATAAGGTTGATGCGAATGGCCATGGTTCAGACCTCAGACGGCTACGGGCGCCTTGATGGCCTCGTGATGACGGTAGTCCACCACCTCGAAGTCCTCGTACGCGTAGTCGAAGATCGAAGCGGGCCTGCGTTTGATGACGAGCGTCGGATAGGGGTAGGGCGTGCGGCTGAGCTGCAGCGCCACCTGCTCGGCGTGGTTGCTGTAGATGTGGCAGTCGCCGCCGGTCCAGATGAAGTCCCCCACATCCAGCTCGCATTGCTGCGCAACCATGTGGGTGAGCAGCGCGTAGCTGGCGATGTTGAAGGGCACGCCCAGAAAGATGTCGGCGCTGCGCTGGTAGAGCTGGCAGCTCAGCTTGCCGCGCTCTCCTTCGGCCTGCGCGGGCGCCACGTAGAACTGGAAGAAGGCGTGGCAGGGCATGAGTGCCATCTTCGACAGCTCTGCCACGTTCCAGGCACTGACGATGATGCGGCGCGAGTCCGGGTTGGTCTTGAGTGTGTCGATGACCTGCTGGATCTGGTCGATGTGGCCGCCGTCGGGCGTCGGCCAGCTGCGCCACTGCACGCCATAGACCGGGCCGAGGTCGCCGTCCTCGCGCGCCCACTCGTCCCAGATGGTCACGCCACGCTCCTTGAGCCAGTTGTTGTTGCTCGAACCGGTCAGGAACCACAGCAGTTCCTGGATGATGGACTTGAGGTGCACCTTCTTGGTGGTGACGAGCGGAAAGCCTTCGGCCAGGTCGAAGCGCATCTGGTGGCCGAACACGCTCTTGGTGCCCGTGCCGGTGCGGTCGCTCTTGTGCACGCCGTGGGTATCGACGTGGCGCATGAAGTCTTCGTATTGGGAGCGGGTGGGGCGGGAGGTCATGTCAGCGGAATTTTGCCTTGCTTCAGACCCGGATCACCCGCCCCGGATTCAGCAGGTTCTGCGGATCGAGCCCGCGCTTGATGGCACGCATCATCTCGAGTGCCACCGGCGACTTGTGCTTCTCCAGGGTCTCGACCTTGAGCGAGCCGACGCCATGCTCGGCCGAGAAGGAGCCTTCGAACTGGCGGACGGCCTCGTAGACCAGCGCATTGATGCGCGCCTCGTGGTCGCGCAGGAAGTCGGTATTGTGGGCACCGGCCGGCGCCTGCACGTTGTAGTGCAGGTTGCCGTCGCCGAGGTGGCCGAAGTTCACCAGCCGCACGCCGGGCAGCTCGTATTCGAGCAAGGCGTCGGTCTGCTCCACGAAGGCCGGGATGCGCGACACCGGAATCGAGATGTCGTGCTTGATGTTGAGCCCTTCCTCCGCCTGCGCCAGCGGAATGCTCTCGCGCACGTGCCAGAGCTGGTGCGCCTGCGCCAGGTTCTCGGCGACGACCGCGTCGCTGACGCAGCCGGCTTCGAAGGCGGTTTCGAGCAGGGACTCGAAGCGGGCGCGGGCGTGGTCTTCCGATTCGTTGTCGGAATTTTCGAGCAGCACGCAGTACGGCACGCCGTCGTCCTCGAGGAAGGGCACGCGCAGGGCGGGGAAATGCTTTGCCACCAGGCTGAGCGCGAAGCGGCCCATCACCTCGAAGCCGGTGAGGCCAGCGCCCAGGCGCTTGTGGGCGAGACCCAACAGCTCGACCGCGTGCTCGAGCGTGGGGACGGCCGCCCAGGCTGTAAGCCGCGCGGCTGGCAGGGGATACAGCTTCAGCGTGGCCGCGGTGATGATGCCCAGCGTGCCTTCGCTGCCGATCATCAGGTCGCGCAGGTCGTAGCCGGTGTTGTCCTTGCGCAGACCGCTGGTGCCTTCCCAGATGTCGCCCTTGGGCGTCACCACTTCCAGCCCCAGGCACAGCTCGCGCGCGTTGCCGTAGCGCAGCACCTGCGTCCCGCCCGCATTGGTCGCGAGGTTGCCGCCGATGGTGCAGCTGCCCTCGGCCGCCAGGCTCAGCGGGAAGAGGAAGCCGGCTTTCTCGGCGACCTCCTGCAGGGTCTGCAGCACGCAGCCGGCGTCGACCGTCATGGTGAGGTTGGCGGCGTCGATGCCGCGGACGGCGTTCATGCGCTGCAGGCTCAGCACGACCTGGTTGCCGCTCTCGTCCGGAATCGAGCCGACCGCGAGGCCGGTGTTGCCGCCCTGCGGCACGATCGCCCGGCCGGCGGCGGCGCAGGCCTTTACCACCTCGGCCACCTGCTGGGTGCTGCCGGGCCGCACCACGGCCAGCGCCTTGCCGCGGGAGCGCTTGCGCCAATCCTGCTCCCAGGCACCGAGGTCGCCGTCGGTCAGTACGTTGGCGTCGCCGACCACGGCGCGCAGCTTGTCGATGAGTAAAGCGCTCATTTGGAGACCTCCGCGCTACGCGCCACGGTGCAATTCGCCATCGGAGCGGCCGTGCGGCTCACGACGCAACTCCTTCCAGCGCGCGAGCCCGCGCAAGACGCAGGCGAAGGCGCACGTGCCACGCGCAGGCCGTGAACAGTGCAAGGCAGAGCACGACCTCGCCCACCGCAAGCACGCGGCCGGTGCCATCGATGTCGCTCCACGCGCGCACCACGCCCTCGGTGAAATAGAGCCACACCAGCAGGCTGACCCAGCGGTAGGTGTACATCCGGTTCTTCAGCAGGCCGGCAAGCGGGACGACCAGCGGCAGCACCTTGAGCGCGAGCCAGGAGCCGCCCGGCCGCAGCGGCGCGAGCCACAGTTCCCAGGCCAGCCCGAGCACGATCAGCCCGACCAGGCTGCCGACGGCGAGCCAGCGCGTGGCGGAGACGGAGGAGGGTATGGCGGGTGCGGTCACGGCGGGCAGGAAACGGGGCAACACAGGCAATGGGGGCGGCCGGCGCCAGGCTGGCGCGGGACCCGATGGCATGATAGCCGCCATGAATCGCCGCCAACTCTGGAGGGATCTTTCGCATTTCCCCTGGGGCAACACGGCCGCGGTGCTGGGCGAGCGTTTCCGCAAGGACCGGCTGGGCCTGACCGCCAGCAGCCTGACCTTCACCACCACCATCGCATTGGTGCCTTTCTTCACCCTGGCGCTGGCGCTGTTCACGGTCTTCCCGATGTTCGCGACCATGAGGGGCGGGGTGCAGCGCTGGCTGATCGAGAGCCTGATCCCGGACAACATCGCGCGCCAGGTGCTGGGCTACCTCAACCAGTTTGCGAGCAAGGCCAGTGGGTTGGGCTTTGCGGGGCTGCTGGTGCTGCTGGTCACGGCCATCGCGCTGATCCTCACCATCGACAAGACGCTGAACAGTATCTGGCGCGTGCGCACGCCGCGGCCCTTCGCGCAGCGGGTGCTCGTCTACTGGGCCGCCATCACGCTCGGGCCGCTGGTGCTGGCGCTGAGCCTGAGCACCACCGCCTATGTCTTCTCGGTCTCGCGCGAGTGGGTCGGCGGGCTCGGCATGCTCAAGCTGGTGTTCGACACCTTCGAATTCGTGCTGCTGGCCGGCGGCGTGGCCTCGCTCTACCACTACGTGCCCAATACGCACGTCAAGTGGGCCCATGCGTGGGCGGGTGGCTTCTTCGTGGCGGCTGCCATCGAGATCGCCAAGCGGGTGCTCGCCTACTACCTGAGCCTGGTGCCCACCTACTCGGTGCTCTACGGCGCCTTCGCGACCGTGCCCATCCTGTTGGTGTGGATCTATGTCGCCTGGGTCATCGTGCTGCTGGGCGCCGTGATCGCGGCCTACCTGCCCAGCCTGCTGAGCGGCGTGGCGCGGCGCGGCGGCATGCCCGGCTGGCCCCTGCAGCTGGCGGTGGAGGTGCTGCAGCAGCTGGCGCTGGCGAAAGCCACGCTTGCCAAGGGGCTGGGCGCGGCCGAGCTGGTGGCTCGGATGCGGGTCGATGCGCTGCAGCTGGCGCCGGTGCTGGAGGCGCTGGTTGCGCTCGACTGGATCGGGCCACTGGCCGAAGCGCCGGACGACGAGGACCCGCGCTATGTGCTGCTGGCCGACCCCGGCCGCACCTCGCTCGAGCCGCTGCTCGTGCAACTGCTGGTGCCACGCTCCCCGCCTCTCGAAAACCTGTGGCAGCGCGGCCCCTTGCGCACGCTGCTGCTGCAGGATGTGCTGCCTTGCCGATAATGGCGGCGGTCCGTTCCACCTCGCTCATTCGACCTTGACCGATTCCGCCACCCCCGAGACCCTGCGAGCCGCCGGCGACACCCTGTGGGTCGTCTGTCTCTGTGCCGAATGGTGCGGCGCCTGCCGCGAGTACCGGCCGCTGTTCGAGAAGGTGGCACATGCCCATCCGCAGTTCCGCTTTGCCTGGGTCGACATCGAGGACCATGCCGAGCTGGCCGACGACTTCGACGTGGAGACCTTTCCAACCTTGCTCGTGGCGGGGGAGTCCGGCACCCGCTTCCTCGGGCCCATGCTGCCGCATGGCGAGACGCTGGCGCGCCTGCTCGGCGCACTGCAGCCGGCGCAGGCCCCGAGCGCCGAGGTCCAGACGCTGCTCGGTGCGCTGGCGCGCGAGCCCGGTACCTTCGAAATCGGCTAGGTGCCTTGCATGCGCATCGTGCGGGCGCTGCGGGTCGAAATGCCGGACATCAACGCGCTGCGTTGAGGAAGTCCCGCAGCGCGAACAGCACCTCGTCGGGCGCCTCGCTCATCAGCTGATGGCCGGCGTTGACGTGGACCACGCGCGCGCCGCTCGCCTTGCCGAGCAGTGCCTGCGTGGCACGCGGCGGCGTCATCTGGTCGGACTTGCCGAGCAGGAACAGAGTGGGGCACTGCACCGCGGCCATCGCGGCTTCGCCGCCCGCATAGTCGTCGCAGGCCTTGAAGCCGATGTGGAACACGTTGGCGTCACGGTTGCTCGCCAGCACGCGCCGCATCAGCGCGCGCGAGCCGCCGTACAGCCAGGTACCGGGCCCCAGCGTGGAGGGCGGAGGTGCCAGCATCGAATGCGAGAAGTTGTTGACCATGTCGATGGCGCGCAGCGGCTCGTTCAGCGCACCTTCGAGCAGTGCCGGCGAGACCTTCATGGGATAGGCGGTGCCGACCAGTGCCAGGTGTGAGACGCGGTCCGGCGCGCGGGCGGCAACCTCGAGCGCGATCAGCGAGCCGAAGCTGTGACCGATCAGCGCTGCCTTCTCGACGCCTGCCGCATCCAGCAGTGCGATCACGAAGCGGGCCGCCTCTTCCACGCTCGCAGGCGGCGGACCCTCGCTTCGGCAATGCCCCGGCAGGTCGAGTGCCAGCACGTTCCAGCCATGGTGCGCGAACCAGCGGCTTTGCAGGATCCACACGCTGTGGTCGTTGAGCACGCCGTGGATGAAGACCGCGGTCGGCCTTGCGGCGTCGAAGGCCTTGCCGCCGCTGTAGCAGTACGTCTTGTGGCCATTGACGACGAGCTCCATCACGTGCCTGCCTTCTCTGCCGCCTTCAGCGCGCGCTTGAGGTCGTCGATCAGGTCGGCGGGGTCTTCCAGCCCGATCGAGAGCCGGATGGTGCCCTGCGAGATGCCCCCCGCGGCCAACGCCTCGTCCGTCATGCGGAAGTGCGTGGTGCTCGCGGGATGGATCACCAGGCTGCGGCAGTCGCCCACGTTGGCCAGGTGGCTGAAAAGCTTGAGCGTCTCGATGAAGACCTTGCCCTGCTGCCGGTCGCCCTTGAGGTCGAAGCTGAAGACCGCGCCCGCACCCTTGGCGCCGTGGCGCAGCAGCTTGCCCGCCAGCGCATGGCCGGGATGTGTTTCGAGCAGCGGATGGCCCACGTGCGCGACGAAGGGATGCGACGCCAGGAACTCCACGACCTTCTGCGTGTTGTCGATGTGGCGCTCCATGCGCAGCGGCAGGGTCTCGATGCCCTGCAGCATCAGCCAGGCGGTGTGCGGGCTCATCGAGGCGCCGAAGTCGCGCAGCCCCTCGCGCCGCGCGCGCAGCAGGAAGGCGCCCACTGTGCTCTCCTCGCTGAACACCATGTTGTGGAAGCCTTCGTAGGCCTGGGTCAGCTCCGCGAACTTGCCCGAGCGCTCCCAGTCGAAACTGCCGCCGTCCACCACCACGCCGCCGATCACCGTGCCATGGCCCGAGAGGAACTTGGTGGCGGAGTGGTAGACCAGGTCGGCGCCCCAGTCGAAAGGCTTGATCAGGTAGGGCGAGGTCAGTGTGGAGTCGACCAGCAGCGGTACGCCGGCCGCGTGCGCGATGTCGCTGACGGCGGGGATGTCGAGCACGTCGAGGCCGGGGTTGCCCACGGTCTCGCCAAAGAGCAGCCGCGTCTCCGGCCGGATCGCGGCACGCCAGCCGTCGAGGTCGCCGGGCTTGACGAAGGTCGTCGCGATGCCGAAGCGCCGCAGCGTGTAGTGCAGGAGATTCTGCGAGCCGCCGTAGAGCGCCGTGCTGGCGACGATGTGCGCGCCCGCGCCCATCAGCGTGGCGATCGACAGATGCAGTGCCGCCTGCCCGCTGGCCGTGGCGATCGCGCCGATGCCGCCTTCCAGCGCGGCCACCCGCTGTTCGAACACCGCGTTGGTCGGGTTGCTGATGCGCGAGTACACGTGGCCCGCACGCTCCAGGTTGAAGAGCGCCGCTGCATGGTCGCTCGATTCGAAGACGAAGGAGGTGCTGAGATGGATCGGCACGGCGCGCGCGCCGGTGGCGGGGTCGGGCGCGGCACCGGCGTGAAGCGCGAGCGTGTCGAAGCCGGGATCGGAATAGCCGGGCATGGAGGCCTTTCGAAGCAAGGTCGTTTCTGCAATGCCCCGTTACGCGCGCAATGACTGCGACAGCGGCAGGGCCCGTGGGCGGGCGGCCATTGTGGGCTATATTCAATTTCGGCAGCAGCGCCGAGCGAGGAGCAACACCATGAAAGTCAGCGACATCCTGCGCGTGAAGGGCAACACGCTCTACACCATCACGCCCGAAGAACCCCTGGCGGACGCCGTCACCATCATGGCGGACAAGGACATCGGTTCGCTGGTGGTCATGGAGCATGGCGATCTCGTGGGCATGCTGACTTTCCGCGAGGTCATCGTCGCCATCGTCGGCAATGGCGGACAGGTCGGTGGCACGCTGGTGCGCAAGGCCATGGACGACCACCCCGTCAGCTGCACGCTGGAGACCGACCTCGACGAGATCCGCCGCATCATGCTCGAGCGGCACGCCCGCTACATGCCCGTCATGGACCAGCGCATGCTGATGGGCGTGATCAGCTTCTACGACGTGGCCAAGGCGGTGGTGGACAGCCAGAACTTCGAGAACAAGATGCTCAAGGCCTACATCCGCGACTGGCCTGCGGAAGACGAGTCGTCCTGAGCCCTCCAACGTCCCGCAGGTGCCAGTGCGCCGCTTCCGTTGCCTTCGCGCGAAGCGCGGCGGCATCGCCTTCTCGCCTGGCCCCACCTTCTAGCCAAGTGCCTTGCCCACAGTGACGACGCCGTAGGTCAAGACCAGGCCCGTCACAAGGCGGCCGAAATGGGCCGTACTTAGATGTTGAAACAGCCGGTTGCCGGCGAGATACGACAGAAGGGAAATCACCGGAAGACAAAGATTCCCTGTGTGAAAAAGCTGCGGCTGGTTGATCGCCAGCGTCGCCAACTGGGTCAGCGCGAACGCCAGATAGCCGAGGGCTATGGTGCGCCTGATCTCTTCCTTGTCGTCGGACAGCGTGCCGGCGTAGACAACCAGTAGCCCGCCCCCCATATTGCTAAGGCCGTGGGCCAGGCCCATGACGGCCAGGTAGGTGTTCTGGTAACTGGCCACGACGCGATTGAGCCAAGCAAGCGCGCGCGACGACAACCTGAGGACGCCAAGCCCGAGCAGGGCAAACCCCACGACTATGGGCATCCAGCGGGTATCCATGCCCCAGAGGGTAGTGAGCAGCCCTAGGAAGATCATCGGCAGTGTGATCCGCGCAATCCGCAAGATGGCTTGCTTGTTGCATGGCAGCCCTCCGTGGAGCTGGCAGAGGTTGACGGTCACGGAGCAAGGCAGCAGCACGGCCAGGGTTTCGCCGAATTCCATGCCGAGCAGCAGGAGGGTGGGCGTTCCAAACAGCAGCAGTCCCACTCCCACCAGCGATTGGACGATGGAGCAAATCAGTACGGCCAACGGCAGGTAGAGATACAAGCCGGCGTTCGGCACGATTTCAGACGGCATGCTTCGTGCTCTCTTCCAGCATTGCGGACTTGCCCGTACGCCTTGTGCCGGGACTGCGGTTGGAGTAGTAGGCTCCCACGCAGATGACCATGGTTGCAAACAGGATGCTGGCAAGCGAGGCCGGCGAGAACGCATAGAGGCCGCTCACGATCTGCACAACGAAGTGAGTGATGGGCCCCAGGCCGTTCAGGAAGACCACGGTCACCGGGCTCAGCCGCTTGATACCCAACTGCAGCGAGAACAGCGGAATCAGGTTGCCGAGGATGGCGATGAACAGCATTTCCGGATAGAACTGCTGCAGATCGGCCCGCAGCACCGGACCATCGACCAGGACAGCAGCGGTCAGGATGAGCAGGAAGAAGCGGTAGGCCATGATGGTGGAAGGGGCCACGCCAAGGGTGTTGAGCTTTTTGGCCACCACGGTGTTCAAGGCCATGGAGATGCCGCAGACCAGCGACATGGCCACACCGAAAACATAGCTGTCGAACCCCACCGCGGGCCGGCTCGACTGTCCGGAGAAAACCACCCCGGCGGTGATCAGCATCGCTGCCATGAGAGCGACGGCGGACAGCAGCTCGGCAGGTTCGCGCCGGCGCTGGCCGAGCAGGACGATGGCGATGCCGATGGTTGCCAGCGGCAACACGGAATTGATCAGCGTGGCCGATATCGCCGGCTCGAGATGCTTCACCGCGAAGAAGAAGCCGAACCAGTTGCCCACGGTGGTCAGGTTCGACAGGCCGATGTAGAGCCACACCTGGCGCGAGAAGCGCCGGTAGATCCGGCCATGCGCCCAGAAGGTGTACGCATTGAACAGCACTGCGATCAGCGTGAAGACGCACAGCAGGGTGACGTAGACATCCACGTTGACTAGGAACGCGGACAGGAAAACTCCGTTCACCGCCGACAGCAGCACGAAGAACAGCACCAATGCAACGCCGATGAGGTTGTTCATTTTTGCAGGGGGTTGGCTGCCGGAAGGTCGCAGATGAAAAAATGGGAGCTGAGGCGGCGCTGCTTCCACAGATGCAGCAGGCCCGCGGGGGCCTTGGCTTCGACCTGAAAGGAAGGCGCCGTGAAATCGGCCACCAGGGGCGGAGCCACCGAAGGCGCGACGATGACGGGGCAGCCCGCGGGCAAGGTGGCGAACTGCGCTTGGTGATAGTGGCCTGCCAGGATCGCGATGATGCAGGCGCGCCGCGCGACCCATTCCTGGAACGCCGCGACTTGGCGCATGCCCATTCCTTCCATCGCCGGTACGTGCGCGGGCACGGGCGGGTGATGCATTGCCAGCAAGGTGGGCCGAGGGTCGCAATCCAGTTCCAGCGCCATGCTTTGCAGCAAGTTTTTGCCCAGCTCGCCGTGGTCCTGGCGGGCGACGCAGCTGTCGGCGAGCAGCAGCCTCAAGCCCTCGACTTCGAGGCGCAGCATTCCGCCGCGAGGTGGCGACACATCGGGGAACAGGCGATGGAGCAGCGTCGCGTCGTCGTGGTTTCCAGGGACCAGCGCGCAAGGGCCGCAATCGCCCAGCAGATTTCGCAGCAGCTCATACTGTTGCGGTCTTCCGTGCTGCGTGAGGTCTCCGGTGACGAGCACGAGCCGGGGCTGCGGCCGCACTTGGGCCAGCGCCGCCAGTGCCGAACGTACTCGCCGCGTGTTGGCCGAATCAGCCGCGTCGACATGCAGGTCGGAGAGCTGGGCTATCAGCATCGCCTATCCCCTGAGCGTGCTCAGCAGACGCGGCAGCAACTCAAGTGTCGGCAGGAAGTAGTCGGGCCGGACCGGGCCGGTGCGTTCGGCGCCGGGCGCGTATTTGCCGGTGCCTACCAATGCCGAGGCGGCGCCGATGCGCGCGGCACCGAGCACATCGGTCCCGAGGTCGTCGCCGATCACCAGCGTTTCGTTGGCACGGCAGTCGACATGGGCGAGTGCCCGATGGAAAAAAAGCTCGGCAGGCTTGCCGGTGACGGTCGCCTCTTTGCCAGTGGCGGCTTCCAGCCCGACGATGAAGCTGCCGCAATCGAGCTTGGGGCCGTCATGGTCGAACCAGAACAGCCCTTTCTGGGGCACCACCAGTTCAGCCCCGGCCCGCAGCATCAGGAATGCCCGATTCAGCACCTGAAAGTTGAACTGCTCGCCGATATCGCTGATCACCACCACATCGGGCTCTTGATCATCGATCGCGACACCGTCGAACATCGGCCGGACCGAGGGCGGCACGATCAGGTGGCAGGTCATCCCGGGCCGAGACTTGAGGTACTCGACGCATGCGGTCGTCGCGGTCTGGATCTCGTGGCCCTCGATGGGTAGTCCCTGGCGCTGCAGCTCAGCCGCGATCAGCTCCGGCCCGCGGCCGGTGATATTGGTGAGGAAGCGCATGGCGATCCCGTGGCGACGGACGCTGGCCAGGGCCTCGATGGCGCCGGGCAGCGCCTGTCCGCGTGCAATCAGCGTACCGTCGATGTCGAACAGAACAGACTTGATCATGCTTGGCAGTGCCGTGGTGAAGTTCAAGGGCTGGGGATGGCTTCGTCCGGCATGCCGGCAGCTTCCTTGGCGCCGGTAAGGGAGGTCGCGGCCATGACGAGAGGCAGCAGTTGCGCGAGGGCTAGTTCACCGTTGCAAGGGGGCAGCCAGCGGGTCATGCCGGCGTCGATCAGTGTTCCGCGCAGCCAGGGCTGCGAGCTGCAGACAGTGTGGTCACCGCCTTTCGTGCTGCGCTTGACCAGTTCGCCGTGGAGATTGGCGCGGGCCCTCGCCCCCGGCGGCGATTGCAGATAGAGATCCGACTGCCAAGCCTCGCCCAAAGGAGCAGGCGCGCCGGGAATGGTCTTCAGCCCTGGCAATCCGGCCGCAGCGACCGCAGTCGCCAACAAGTCGATCACCGCGCCTGCCGTCATGCCGATGTCGCGCAGCCGTTCCCGGTGAAACACAAGCAACCCGTTCTCGGCAGGATGAAAGAACACGATCGATCGAGTTGGATCGATGGCACCATCCGGACGGCTTGCGATCCAGCCGAGTTTGGCGAAGAGGACATTGGGGCTCACCTCCCACGCGATCGGCAGCATGCCGTGGTCGGAGTTGACGATGAAGCGCACCTGCGGGCCGATCCGCTCGGCCAGCGCGGCGATCAGCTTGTCCAGCCAGTCCATGACCTCAAGAAAGGCACCGGCCAGAGGCCCGTTCAGCTGCTCGTTCCTTACGGCGTGGCGCAGCAGTTGATGACACAGCAAGTCGATCACGGGGTAGTAGCCGACAACGAGGTCCGCGTCACCGGCCTGCACGGCGCCAAGTATGTCTGCTGCAAAGCTGTCATGGACGTCATGCATCAGCGAAACCAGCAATTCCTCGGCCAGCCCCTGGCCGCCTTGGTCAATGCGCCGGCCCAGCTCGCCACCCGCGTAGAGCTTGCCTGGATTGGCCACGACGTAGGGCGTCGCGCGGCCCCTGCGCGTGCGTGCCTCCGCGGCGGTGCCATGCACCAGTACCGGGTGATAGCCAAGGAAGATCAGTTTGGGCTGCCCGTCGATCCACGCGCCGCGCAGGCGCAGGGCGAGGTGCGTGTCGCCCGCCACCGCGACGGACAGGAGCCAGGGCTCTTCAGGTTGGCCAGAGCTGAACGCGCAGCGCCAGCATTCGCAACCTTGGTCATCGAGCAGCACGATTTCACGGTCGTTGGCCTCGACGCGCAAGTTGAGCGCCAACGCGGCGATCGACAGGATCTCACCGTCACCGAGCACGCGCGGAGCGGCCAGGGGCGGGCGAAATACATCGGTGGCCGACAGCAGCCAGGGCCAGAGGCGATCAGGCTGAACGAAGGGCGCCGCACAGGTGCGGATGGTGTGAAGCTGATCGGCATAGAGGTCCCAAACCATCCTGATGTCCCTGGGCCAGGCCTGGAAGCCTTCGACATAGGCCGTGGGATCGCCTTTGACGGCTTGGGGCACGTCGTAGCCCAGCAATCTGTGCTCCTCTGACTCTCGTCCGCTCCAGATCGTGAACAGCGAAGGCGGCGTCTGGCAGTTCGGCGCCAGCGGCGTCAACGGCACGGTGCGATGCTGCGCGTGCAAAGCCGCCAGTCCCGAGCCCGGGCACGCCGCGCTGTAGGCGCGCACCAGCTCGTGCGGCAGTCCGTCGACCAGCAACCACACGATGCGCGGCAATGCCATTTCGGATCAAGTCCGTGCGGCGGCGGCTGCGGGCTGCAACAGCGAGGCCGCCAGCGCCTCCACCTGGACGCGCAGCGTGTCAAGCGAGCCTTCGTTGGTCACCGTGTGGTCTTCGCGGATTCGCGTGATCTGCGCATCGAGCGGACTGTCCTTCACCAAGGTCAGATCGCCGCGGCCTTGCAGCCGCTGGTTGCGCAGGACTGCGCCAGCCAACACGCGAACCACGGTGAAGCCGTTGCGCTGCAGCCAGGGCCAGTCGGTCTGGTCGTCTCGCAGATCATCGTTGAGCACCACATCGGTGTCGGTGCCGGCGAGGCGTCCGCCGAAATGGCGCACCAGGGATTGCGGCGCGATGCGGCGCATCTCGGTTGCGATGACCTCCAGCAGGTGCTGGTCTTGCTGGCCGGCCGTCAATTCCACCCCGCATTCGCGGTAGAAGCCGGCTTGCAGCTGGTACAGCGGGGCTGCAAGCTTCAGGATCTGCACGCTGAGCCCTGACTGCTCGAATGCGGACTTCAGCAAGCTTGCGACGGTGCTCTTGCCGGCGCCGCTCGGCGCGATGAGGCTGACTCTCAGTTGCTTCACAGAGCCTCCTCGACTACCTGGGCCGCAGGCACGGCGTCCACGCCGAAGCGGTAGTCCCACGGCAAGCTCTGCAGGGCGCGCATCGTGTCGCTGGGCACCTCCGCCGCGTATGCGCGCGTGGCCCACGGCAAACCATGCCAGGTCGCAGTGACGAACTGGTGCGGCCACTCGAACAGGTCGCTGGGCGACATGGCTTCCTTCTCGGTCCTTTCCACCGCAACCTGTTGCGCCTGCCTGCCCTCGTGGATCCGGGGCAAGATGACCCGGCTCAACCGACCGCGTGCCTGCGAGGGCTTGCCGATCGCGGCCAGGTAGCGGGACGGCTCAAGCAACACCTTGTGGTAATCAGGCAATGGCGTGCCGTCGTCGGCCTCGAAGCCGACGCCCAGCCGTTTCGCCAGATCGACATGGCTGCGCAGTGTGCCGATCCCGACATGGGGGTAGTCAGGCCAGCCTCGCGCCCTGAACTGGCCATCCCTGTGGTCTAGCAGCAGCTTGTCGCCGGAGAAGTAGACATATTCGCCGCTGGTCAACAGCGAGAGCATGGTCGTGGTCTTGCCGGCGCCTTTGGCGCCAACGAGCGCAATGACATCATCGCTGTCGCGGTGCCTGACAGCCGCACTGTGCAAGACCAGGGTCCCGTGCGCCTGCTCGGTGAGCAGCCCGTAGTAGCGCACCAGCTCGATCAGATGGATGAAGGCCGTGTCGGCTTCACCATAGAAGTCAACGCACGCTGCCGTTGCGTCGATCTCGTAGCCCACCTCGCGCTCCTCGTCCCAAGCGAGCTTCAAGCCCTCCGCCGAGACGCCGCGCTTGACTTCCAGATTGAAGATTGCGGCCGAACTGCGACGCAGAACGAAGGGCTCGACGCAACGCGTGCGCATTGCTGCGTCGAATTCCACAGCCGGCCGCAAGTTGAGCGTCAGGTCCGCGGTGCGCGCTAAAGCCACAGGCACGAACCACGGCTGCAGAAAATCCATCAACGCGTGAGCCAGGCCCCCGGTTGCGCCGACCCATCGCAGGCGCAGCCGTACGACCCCATTCCCGAGAGCGACGCTGTTCATGCCCTCTGACCCCGCTCGTTGAACGTGCGCCAGTCCTGATGCTCGCGCACGTACTCTTCCAGGAAGGTCAGCTTCGAGTAGTTGGTGCGCTCGCACACCAGGCCGACGCTGAGCATGAATGCATCGACCGCGTCATTCAGCCTGGCAAGGTCAGCGTAGATCAGGCGCTCGTCGGGCTGGCCGCGTGTCTTCAGGTATTCGATCTCGCACTGCTGCAGCCGCCCTTGTGGGGAGTTATCGTTGCGCACGCGGCTGTCCTCGAAATTGATCATGAAGATGTTGCCGGTCTCCACCGCTTCGCACGCCATGTCGCAGCGCGTGCGCCGCCACGAGGGCAGCGCGGACAGCGGCAGCTTGAAGAAGGACGCCATGGATTCCTCGGGCGTACCGGTGATGCGCTGGTCGGCATAGTTGCGCTCCCACCGCTCCAGCGCATCTTCACGGTACAGCTTCTTCTTGTAGGTGACGACTGGATCGTCCCAACTGGACTTGCGCACCCGGCTCCAATGCATGATGGAGACGTAGCCGGCCATCCGCTCCGGATTGGGCTGGATGCGACAAAAGTCGTTGTCGTAGGACCAATGCTGGATCTCGTCGCCCAGTTGAGGAGCGAAGCCCCCGATGCGGCGATCGTCCAGTGCTGCGTACCATTGGCGATTCAGCACGTGATAGTCGTATTCACCTGCGATGTTGAACTTCTGCTCGAGCTCGGTATCGGGCATGCCCTTGATGTAGTAGCACTCGAAGTTGTTGAGGTAGAGGTGGTTGACCTCGAAGCCTTCGCGTAGCGTATCGATGAGGTGTTCGGCCCGGCAGATGGCGACGGGATGGGGGGCTTTGATCAGGTGGGTGATGCGCTTTTCCACTCGCGTCAGAAGGTGGGTGACGCGAAGCATTTCGCCATCCAGGGCGACAACAGCGAGCGGAAGTTCATCCGCCGCCAGGTTGGCGCAGGCAATCGCGGCGGGCTCGGCGCTGCGCCGCAGGCCGTGATCGGTGATTTCGCCGAAAGCCGCCAACTCCCCGCGCAAGTCGAGTAGCAGCGAATGATGGTGATCGCGCACGTTGGCCGGGGCGCAGCGCAGGCTCAACCTTGCGCGCTGCGCCGGCAGCGGCTCGTTGTGACGAAGGGTCCAGTCGCCGAAAGCAATGAAAAGATCAGTCATGGATGTGAAGTGCCGAAGATGCCGGTTCAGGACGTGGCGAGTTGGGTTTGCGCAAGGGCCTGGGCTTCGCGAACGAAATCCAGCTTGGAGAAGGTGTCGTGACGAAAGGCGATCTGCTTGCGCTCCAGGAACCGCTTGACGTAGTCCGCAATGTGCTCGAACTCCTCCATGACGTCCCGCAGGGGATGGAAAGTGCGGGTGCGGCAGTATTCGACTTCGCACTGGGCGAAGGCATGCCGTGGGGAGGTGGTGCGGCAGATGTCGAAGTACACGCCATAGACGTTTCCGGTGCGCAGCGATTCGAAGTTGACGTCGAATCGCTTTCTGCGAAACGCCGGCAGCCGGCGCACCTTGGCGGTGGTCATCGTCCTGACATGCGCCGGTGCCTGGCCGAGCTCGATGTTCAGGTTGCCCGCCACGGTTTCACGGCGGATCTCCGCGTTCTCGATGAACCACTTGCGCTTGAGCGTCATACGGCCGTCCGCTTGCGGAATGAATGAGATGTAGCCGGCTTCATCCGGATCGCCGCTGACCTCGAAGATGTGGGACTCGTAGTCGAAGACCTGGAAGTCGCGATCCAACTCGGGCACGTAGCCTGCGAGCTTGCGATCGAGCACCTCGTCGTACAGCTGGTTGATGAGCTGCCAAGTGTCCGGTATGCCCTCGAAGGTGAACTTGCGCTCCATCTCGATGTCCGAGCGCCACTTGCTGAACCAGCAGTCGTCGTTCAGCAAGGGCCAGGCCTGCGCCAGGCGAGGCTGCCCCGCCTGCAGGAGCGACACCAGCTCGCCCCATGGCAGATTGGGCTGCGGGGGAGCGCGGTGATACTGCAGATACACGGCGCCGGGCTCGCCCTGCTGCACGTAGCGATAGAAGGTCAGGTGCTCCGGCCCGGCGGTGGCCATGACCATCGGAACCAGCCCCGGGGCGGCGGGCGCGCCGTGGGGCTGCAAGCGGTCCAGTGCCGCCTGCAGCCGGAGCGTCGCGGCATCGCTCACCTGCCGCTGCGCGGGACTGAAGTAGCGAAAGTCATAGCCGAAGCTGTCGACCTCGGTCCTCGCTCCGCCGGCCAGCTGTATCGCTTGGACTTGCATCGGCGCGCCGGAGACAAACAAGCCGTTCTCCCCATGTTGCATGCTGTCCGAGCGTGCGTGCAGCACCGCGATCGGCGGAAAGGCGCGGTCCACCGGTGCGCAATGGTCGCCGGCCTTGAAGAGAAAGATCAGCACGGAGTGGGTCATGATGGGATGAGGGCAGATGAATTCACGGTGAGACGTTGGGTTCTGGAGGCCAGTGCCTGCTGATAAAGCGGCAGTGACTCGACAGCCGGGACGCCGTGCTCGCGCAGCAAGATGGCCAGGTGACATAGCGTGGAGGCCTGCTCGAAGACGAAGCCGGCTGCGAAAGGCACGAGCGGCGCCAATGCGGCATAGGGCCTGGGCGACACCACGATGACTGGACCATCGTGAGCGAGGATGCGCTCATGGAGCCGGGCAACCAGCGCGCCCAGCGCCGCAGGGGACGGGATGTCGGTGAGGGACACGCAGGCCGCGATGCTGAGCTGCTCGATGTCGCGGGAGGCGTCGACGACCACCGGCACGCCGCTGGCGTAGCCCGCCGAGATGATGCGAGTGCCGTCTTTTTCCGGTGGCGTGCCGATGGCGTCGAGCAAGGAATAGTCGATGATGTAGAGCTGGCCGCCGTCGCTGACCCATTCCAGCTGGACGCGGCCGAACTCGACCTGCGCTTGCCGGGTGGCCCGGTAGAGCAACAATCGCTGTGCCGTGGTGATGGCCGGCGCCCCGATGGGATTGCTGCCGGTTTCGACGTCCGCCGGGATATCGAGCATGAAGGTCACCGTGGAAGCGGTGCCGCGGTTGATGGCCAGCAGCCCCTCCGGGGACCATTCGCACAGAACACCATCGGCTTCCGTGGCTTGGCGGGCCACCTGTGTAATCAGTCCGCCTTCGCCGCGTACGAAATCGCGCAGCACGAAAGTGCTGGGTGCCGGGCCCAGCAACTCGCGCAGCCGTGCGATCACCTGCTCCCGTGACACTGTCAACTGGCGTACGCGGGACGAAAGATCCAGCAGTTGCTGTGGCTGCCTGAAGCGGCGCATCAGCTCGGTGCCCATGCTTTCGTCCAGACCGGCCCGGTTGGCGCGGATGAGCAGGGCGGTGGCCGCCGGCAATCCGAGGCGCTGCGCGAAGTCGGCCATGGGCTTGCGCTTGCTGCGGAAGTACTGCGCGAAGTCCGGCAGGGGCTTGAATGCCTCGATCTCTTCGTCGGTTGCGCCATAGAGCGGAACGATTTCGCAAACCGGTGCCCGCACCTCACGCGCGTTGCCGATGGTGGTGATGGGGCGCGCTTGCAGCAGCCACAGCTGCGTGCCGTCGTGCGCCCATTCAACGTCGGTCGGTTCGCCGACCTCGATCGCGACCACCTGCTCGACAAGGTTGGCCACTGACCGGAACAAGGCTGTGAGCTCTCGATCGAGTTCCGGCGTGACCCGATCTCCGTCGACTTGCGCGCGCACGCCGCGGACCTCACCGGAAACCAGCACGTCACCGCATCCGGACACGGCTTCCACAATGCACAGGGGCTCGCGGCTGACGGGATCATGGCTGAAGGCGACGCCGGCCCACGCGGCCTGCACCATGCGCTGGAGGATGACCGTCATTTCACTCGGGGCGGTCAGGGAGCCGCTGCGCAGGCGCTCGATCAGCGCGGCACGGCCGAAGCAGGAAGCCCATACGTCCTCGATGGCCTGTTCCAGCGCCCGTGCGCCCTGAACGTTCAGGCGCGTGACGAAGAGGCCGGCGTAACTGTGGTCGTACGCATCCTCCACCGAGCAGGACGAGCGCACCGCCAGCGGCTCGTCGAACCCCAGGCCGGCTTCGCGAAGCCTGGCGCCCAGAAGCTCTTGAGCCTCAGGGCGCCACAGTGGACGGATCACGCTCTGGAGTTCATCCAGATGTTCGTCCAGGAACGCCGAGGACGTGACGTTGATGGTGGTGAGGATTCTTTCGATGGCGTGGCGCATGGCGCCATGGTTTTCCCACCATGCAGCCAAGTCCTGCTCCGTCACGGCCGTGAGTGGCGGGACAGCAAGACGGACGCCGAGTTTCTTGATCTGGTTGTACTTTCCGGGCATTGTTATTCCTTCAAAGATCGGCTTCCACGCTCACCACTTTCAGTGGCTGGCCTTCGTAGGGATGAACCCCCAGCTTCTTGTGAAAGTCCTTGAAGATCAGCGAGGCGATAACTCCGGCGGCGTTCTTGTACTTGCCTGCGTAGAGGTTGATGTCCCCGCGCACGTGCCAGAACATCATCTGGCCGATGTTCATGCCGGCGAACACCCGCACGCGGTGCAGGCAATACAACTGGATCGTCCAGTGGCCGATGAAACCGATGTCGCCAAGCGGGGCCGAGAGGTTGATGAACATGCCCAGCCGCGCGACCGAGGAGCGCGCTGCGTAGGTCGGCACGAAGTGCTCGCTGCCCATCCTTTCGACCGTCGAGGCCAGGTAGAGGCGCTGTGGGTCCAGCACCAATCCTTTCGCCGGGATCTGGATGATGCGGGTGAGTGCCTTTTCCGCCGGATCGATCACGTCCTGGTCGTAGACGAGCAACTCGTGGTGCAGCCGGAAGTTGTAGCTGTTCGGATTGATGTTTTCCGGGATGAACGGATCGATGACGATGTCGCCCATTCCGACGCGCTTGGCGATTTCGCTGCCTGTAAGAATCATGATGGGTCCAGAAAGGCTTTTGAAGCCACGACGGATTGGGAGCCCGAGTAGCGGCCCGCGTAGGTGTCGATGTGGCCGAAGTTTTGCCAGAAGCAGATTTTTCCGATCCTCATGCGTGGGTAGACCCGGATGGCCTGGGTCGTGCAGATTTCAAGCGTCCAGTTGATGACGGCGCCGACATGCCCCAGCGGCGCACTGGTTTGCACCCACATACCCATCGCGGCGGTGGAGTGGTTGGCGAAGAGCTCGGCACTGACCCGCACGCCCCCTATGCGCTCTACCGTGTGGCCCAGGTAGAAAGCACCGGGCTGCAGCACGTAGCCGATTTCCGGAATGGCGATCTCGGTGGTTGGCGTGGAAATGGTCGGATCGACGACATCGCCATCGAGTCGCAGCAGCTTCTCGCCAAGATGGAAGCCGTAGGAATTCGGCTCGATATACCGGGCGTCATAGGGCTCGATGACGATGTGCCCGGCTTGGCGCATCGCTTCGATCTCGCAGCCGGTCAGTATCACGGTGCGGTCTCGTCGGTTTCAAACCGAACGCGAACCCGCGCGGCAATGGTCGCGGCGTTGCGCAACGCCGCGTCGAGCGTGTCGCCCGTGGCGCCGATATAGGCAAAGATGTCGTTGCCGTGCGGGGGGCGCTTGATGACGGAACCGGCCTTGGGTAGTACGGTGAAGTTGAAGATATCCGGGTGGGGCAGGAGGCCCTGGGGAATTTCCACGCTTTGCAGGCAGCCCTCGTCGCACAGCATGGTCAGGCCCACCGCCACTCGGCCCGTAGGCCGGAGCATGGGGACCGGCGATGGCGGCTTGTCCTCGGCGACGCGGAGGGCTGCACTGATCGAGCAATACCCGTAGCTGATCTTCGCCATGTACTGCAGGGAGCCGCCGCCCGGGCGGGCCGCGATCTCGACGATATGCGGCTTTCCATCGTGAAACCGGAGCTCGGCGTGCAGCACACCCCGCTCGATGCCCTGCGCCTTGGCGCCCAACAGGACGGCCTTCGACACGGCGGCAATCTGCTCGGCCGACAGCGCTGTCGGCGTGCTGTAGAGATCGTTGTCGAACACGTCCATTTCCATCGACAGGCGATCCGCGATCGAGCCAATGTAAATCTGGTCGCCTTCGACAATGGCTTCGACGCAGTGTTCGGGCCCTTGCAGAAACGCCTCGGCCAGCAAGGTGTGAGGGCCCATCTCGTCGCATTCCGCTTCGGCGAAGCGGTGCGAATGGTTGTTGTTGCCGGCCATGGCCTGGGCGAACCGCTGTGCCAACTGCTGGGCGTTGTCGGCGCGGTAGACGTGCTCCGAATCGGCGCCCAGCGTGGGCTTGATCACCACCGGGTAGCCGACGCGTTCGGCAAAGCGGGTGGCATCCTCGACTTCATCGCAGCGCGCGAACTCGGGATGCGGGGCGTTGTGCCGGCGGTGGGCCTCACGCATGAGCAACTTGTTGCGGCTGCAGCGCGCGGCTTGGATCGAAGGCCCAGGCAGTTTCAGGCGCTCCGCGAGCACGGCCGTGGCGATGACCGAAGCCTCGTCTGTCGTGATGATGGCATCGAAGCGCTCGGCTTTATGCCACGCGGTGGCGATGACGATGAAATCGTTGATCTGCCGGCTGGGCACAACCTTCAGTCCCTCGAAGGCGTAGCGGACCCCTGGACTGGTGGTGAGATAGAAGAGCTCGTAGCCCTTGGACTTGAACACGTCATAGCGGTAGTGGAGCGCAGGGCCGCGGCTCAGAACTTCGACAATCAGCAGTTTTTTCTTGTTGCTCATTTCAAGAGTTTCGTTTTTCGTCCTGCGCATCGATTTCGCGCGGAGTCTGGGCCAGGGTGGGTGCTCGGCCGGTGGTCACTGAAACAAATAGGCCAGGCCTTTTTCAGCGAAAGCTTCTTGCGCCTGTGGGATATCGAGCAGCCCGCAGCGGGACAGCATGCGCAGGGAGCTGCGGCAGACGCGCCGCACCCCTTCATGGTCGACCTCGCCGTTGAATGTTTCGCCCAGGATGATCTGGATCTCAGACTCGCTGAATCCCTGCGCGCGCAGGTCGTTCTCGGCACCGGTCTTGTCCGACAGGTGGAGCGAGTTGAAGATGTCGGGCATCAGGTCGATCAGCAAGCGCTGCTCTCGCGCGGACAATCGCGGGAAGAAGTCCACCATCAGCTCGGTGAAATAGATGTTGTGCGCCGCTTCGTCTCTGGCATGCGCCATGACAAGTTCACGCAGTGCAGCAAACACCGTGTAATCGGTGGCCTGGGACAGGCTGGACGCGATCATCGTCTCGTTCACGCAGGCGATTGCAAGGAGGATCAGTTGAGCGTCCGGTTCGGTGCCTGTTTTCACAAGCGCCAGCGTCCTGTCCAGGGCAGAGCTCCTGTAGCGCAGGAGGTAAGGCATCTCGCCGTTGGAGATGTTGTTTCTCAGGTCCATGCACATCAGCGCATGGAAGCCCTCATCCGTGTAGACCTTGTACGCATCCAGCACAAACTCCGGGGCGATGTTGCTGGACATGACGAACTGCAGCGCCGGGTTCACCATCTCGATCTCGATCGCCTCAGTCGCAGCCAGATACCGGTACAGGTGCCGGCGTTGCAGTGCCTTGATGACGGGCTCACCCTTTCCAAAGACCAAGGGATGTGCGTTCAACCGCACCAGGTGCGGCGAAAAGTAATTCATGTCGTCTGACATGGCCATGTTCTGGGGGCCAGTAAGGCCCAGCCATTTCAAGGACGCTTTCTTGTCCCACTCCGAACTCCATGTGGAAGTCGGTACAGCCCAGGGGGAAGTCTTTGTCGGCTGCATTTTTTTCTCAAGGTCGGGGGACCGCAGTTTGACGGCCTTGAGTAGTTCTGCAAGCTACCAAAGTTAGTAGGTTCCATTTGCGCCGGGCTTGTGATAAGACGAGATGGTGCTCCATCAATTCGGGATCGGTCGTCCGAACGCAGAGGACAGTGGGTCAACCGGTCATCGCAGCATCATGTGCAAAGTGATGTTTGAAAGACCGATATGGCAAGACGCAGACAGCGCCTGACATTGCAGGAGGCACGTGAGTTATGGAGCAGATGGAAGCTGGGCCAGACATTGACGGAGCGCAGCGCAGTGCCGGATCGCGCCGGCACGCTGCATGGCGCCAATAGGCCAATGGGGCGACCTGCAACACCTTGCAGATCAGCGTGACCTCGCGGCGGTTCTGACCGATGAGCTCCATCAAGACTTCAGAGATGGCCGAGCTCCGCCTGGGCGAAAAACGCGCTGGCTCAAGGCCGACATCCGCGACTGGCCGGTGGAAGGCGAGCCGTCCTGAGCGCCTGTGCGCGCGGGCACCGCGCGTTTTGCGTCTGGCCGAGATTCAGAGCTGGTCACTCGGGACAAACCACGAGAACATCAGCAGCTGAAGGCGCGTCAGCATGCTGGAGTCGGGTTCGTCGTCCAGCACTTCGTTCGATTCATCGCCGGTGCCCACCCATTGAACTCCCTGGCCGTCGGGACCGAGCTTGACGCGGTACACACCTTCGACATTGTCCAGCTGATAGGCGTAGTGCAGCGCTTGCGTGAGCTCGAAGCTCCGTACCCGCACGCCGAATTCGGTATTGAGCAATGCCGATCGCGGGTCGAGGTTCATGGAGCCGAGCAAAACCCATTCGCGGTCAATCAACGCCAGCTTGCCGTGCAGCCGGCCTTGCGCGTCGCGCAGCGCGCGGCGCATGACCCCATTGCGCTTCATCTGGCGCGAGCTCACCTCGAACAGTTCGACGCCTGCCTGCAGCAGCGCGACCCGATAGCTGTTGTAGTTGACGTTGACCAGCGGCTCGTCCGTGTCGGCCAGGGAGTTGGTGATGACGGTGATGGGCAGCCCGCGCGCACGCGCGGCGCGGATGCGTTCCATCCCCTTGTCCCCCGGAATGAAGTACGGCGAAATCACGAGCAACTGCGACTTGGCGGCTTCCATGGTCGCGTACCAGCGTTGCGCGAGAGTCACCATGTTCGCAGGTCGCGTGCCGAGGGCCTTGTTCGGACTGTCTGCAAAGGCCTCTGCCTCGGCATGCATCCACCGGAGCTCTCCGCGGCCGAGTTCCTTGCCAAGCGGGGGCTCACCGAATGCGTCGGCGTCGGGTGGCGCATCAGGCCGGGGTGCATGGGCCTCGGAGCTGGCGAGCTCGAACTCGTCTTTCAGGGTGTCCGCAGTGTCGCGCGTGTGCACCACCTGCGCCAGTGGATACACCACGTCGCTGTTCCAGTACTCGTCGAAGATGCGCGCGGACTGGGGCACGACGGGGCCGGCCATCAGAAGCTCGAAGTCGAGAAAGTTGGCCCCCTCGCTGCGCATGAAGTATTCGTCGGCCATGTTGCGCCCGCCTGCGATCGCTATGGCGCCATCCGCAACCAGGAGCTTGTTGTGCATGCGATGGTTGAGGCGGCTGAAGTCGCCGAAGAAGCTGACCCAGCGCGTGGACTTGTGCTCGCGGCCACTCGCAAATGGATTGAACAGGCGGATTTCGGCGCTGGCCTCCGTGGCCAATGCGAGCAGAGCGCGGTCGAGGCCAACCGTATGGAAGTCATCGAGCAGCAACCGGACTCTCACGCCGCGCCGGGCTGCGTCACGCAGCTCGCGCAGGATCAAGAGGCCGGTCTTGTCGTTGCCGAGATGGTAGGTCTGCACATCCAGCGATGCTTGCGCTCGGCGGATGAGCTCGAGCCGGGCATCGAGCGCGAAACTGGCCTGCGGCAAAGGCCGCACGGCAGACCGGTCGCCGGGCCCGGCGTGCGATGACAGCGCGATGCGCGCAAGTCTTGTTTCCGGCGAAGCGGGAATCGCCTGCTCGGGGACGCGGAGCGCCGGTGGCGGCAAGCTCGCGCAGCCGGTGGTCAGGCACGCGATGACGAGCGTTGCGTAGCGCAGCAATGAAATCATGAGGATCGAAAGTCAGGGTTGGGAAACCGCATCCGGCGGGCGCGAAAAGGATGCTACGCAGCTGACTTCGAGATGACTGCGCTCGAAGAGATTTGGCGAGATTCGCGCGGCCGTGGCGCGATGTCACTCCTTGATATTTGCGGCTTGCACGATCTTCTGGTTGCGCGCGTACTCGGCCTGCACGAACTTGCCGAGTTCCTCGGCCGTGCCGCTGCCGGGCAGGGCGCCTTGCTCCTGCAGCTTGGTGCGCACCTCCGGGTCCTTCAGCACCGCGTTGAGTTCTTCGTTGAGGCGCTTCACGGTCGCCGGCGGCGTGGCCGCCGGCGCGAAGATGCCGGTCCAGCTCACCATCGAATAGCCCTTGAGGCCTGGCATCTCGTCAAACGCCGGCACGTTGGGCAGCGCCTCCAGCCGCTTGCTGCCCGTGACACCGAGCGCCTTCAGGCGGTTGCCGTTGACGTGCGGTATCGCGCTGGTGCTGACCAGCATCGCGAGGTCGACCTGGTTGCCGATCACGTCGGTTGCGATCTGCGCGCCGCCGCGGTAAGGCACGTGGGTCACGAAGATGCCGCTTTTTTCCTTCAGCAGTTCCATTGCCAGTTGAAGCACGGTGCCCACGCCCGAAGTGGCGTAGTTGTACTTGCCGGGCGAGGCCTTCGCGAGCTTCACGAAATCGGCATAGCTCTGCACCGCCAAGCCGGGACGCGCCACCAGCACCATGGGCGCCGTATTGAGCATGCCCACCGGCGCCAGGTCCTTCAGCGGGTCGAACTTGAAGGCAGCGGGGTTGATCAGCTTGCCGATGGCGATCGCGCTGTCAGGGCCGGCGACGAGCGTGTAGCCGTCGGGCGTTGCGTTCACCGCCTTGGCCACGCCGATCGCGCCGCCGGCGCCGGTCACGTTCTCGATCACCACGGACTGCTTGAGCCGCTCGCCCAGCTTGGTGGCGACGAGCCGGGCGTTGAAGTCCACGCTGCCGCCGGCCGAGTAGGGCACGATCAGCGTGATGGGCTTGGCTGCGGGCCAGGCGGCCTGAGCGATGGCGGCGCCGGGCAGGGCAGCGGCCAGTAGGAGGGAGGCGAGACGCAGGGGCTTGGACTTGGGCTGAGGCTGGGGCATGGTCAGTTTCCGGAGGGGATGGCGTCGGGGGGCAGTTGCACGCGCAGTGCGTCGAACTCCTGGCTCCACTGCGCGCGCCATGCACGGCGCGTGCCGTCGTCGATCCATGCGCCGTCCAGCCCGTTGTGCATGAAGCTGCGCAGATCGTCGAGGCCGAAGCCGAAGTCCCGCACCATCATGGCCCAGGCCTGCGTGGGCGTGACCTTGTGCAGCGTGGGATCGTCGGTGTTGGGATGGATGCGCAGGCCGAGCCCAGGCATGCGGCGGATGGGATGGTCCAGAGCCCAGCGCTCGGGCGGGAGCGTGCGCAGGTAGTAGGAGTTGGTCGGCACCACTGTGAAGAGCACGCCGCGGTCGGCGCATTCGCGCGCAAATGCAGGCTGGTCCACCACCGTGTAGCCGTGGTCGATGCGATCCACCTGCAACAGGTCGAGCGCGGTGCGTACGTTGGTCCACGGCATGCCGAACTCGCCGGCATGGGCGGTGGTCTTCAGGCCGGCACGGCGTGCGTCGCGGTAGGCCTGCAGGAAGAGCTCCGGCGGACGGTCGACCTCGCGGTAGTCGATGCCGATGCCGATCACCTCCTCGCAGCGGTTCGCCGTCACCCACTCCACCATCTCGACGGCGGCTTCAGGCGTGGCCTCGCGATCGATCGCCGCGATCAGGCGACCGGTGATGCCGAAGTCGCGCTCGGCGTCCTCGATGGCGCGGACGATCGCCGCTTGCGCGTCCACGTAGGCAATACCGGAAACATGCACCGTGCCCGTCGGATTCCAGAAGAACTCGCTGTAGCGCACGTGGTGGGCCGCAGCGTCCTCGAGGTATTCGAGCGTCAGCCGGTGCAGGTCGTCCGGCGTGCGCAGCAGCTGGGCGTCGAGGGCGCGCAGGACGCGCAGCACGCCCACCGGCTTCTCGCCGCGCGTGTAGAAATCCTCCACCTCCTGTTCGGCCAGCGGTGACCCGGCACGGCGATTGAGCGCGGCGAAGGTGGCGTGGCGCACGGTGCCGAACAGGTGGCAATGCAGCTCCACCTTGGGCATCGCGTGCAGGAAGGCGTCGAGTGGCGCGGGCGTCATGCAGGCCGGTCTAGTGAGTGGCAGGTCATCATCAAGTTTAGACCTCGGCTTGCAGCGTGCATGGGCGCCAAATTGGTGGAATACTGTATGTTCGTACAGTTTTTCGAAGCGAAAGACCATGCCCGATGCTTTCATTCCCCTCCACGCCATCAAGGGTCGCGGCGCGGCGACCCGGCTGCCGCATCGTTTCGAGCGCGACGAGCGCGACGCCTTCGACGATGGCTGGGGCACGCTCGAGGAAGGCTCTTCGGAGCCGCTCCAGCCGGTGCAGACGGAGGTGCGCTTCGAGGATGTGAAGTCGGTTTTGAGCGAGAACGACTCGCCCGACATCCATTTCGACCGCTCCATCAATCCTTACCGCGGTTGCGAGCACGGCTGCATCTACTGCTTTGCGCGCCCGACCCACAGCTACCTGAACCTCTCGCCCGGCCTGGACTTCGAGACCAAGCTGATCGCCAAGCGCAACATCGTCGAGGTGCTGCGCACCGAGCTCGGCCGGCGCGGCTACCGGCCGCAGAATCTGGCGATCGGCACCGCGACCGATTGCTACCAGCCGATCGAGCGCGAGCTTCGGCTCACGCGCTCGGTGATCGAGCTGCTCCAGGAGGTGCGCCATCCCTTCGGGCTGGTCACCAAGTCCAGTGCCGTCGAGCGCGACCTCGACCTGATCGCGCCCCTGGCGGCGCAGCACTTGGCAGCGGTCTACGTCACCATCACCACGCTCGACGGCGATCTCGCGCGCAAGCTGGAGCCGCGCGCCGCTGCGCCGCACCGGCGGCTGCGCACGGTGCGCACGCTGGCCGAGGCGGGCGTACCCGTGGGCGTGAGCGTGGCGCCGCAGATTCCCTTCGTCACCGAGGACATGGAGAAGGTGCTCGAGGCCGCCTGGGAGGCTGGCGCGCGCAGCGCCTTCTACACGGTGATCCGCCTTCCGTGGGAAGTGGCGCCGCTCTTCAAGCAGTGGCTGGAGCTGCACTACCCGCAGCGTGCCGCGCGCATCATGGCGCGCATCCACGAGATGCGCGGCGGCAAGGACTATGACGCGTCGTTCGGCACGCGCATGGTCGGCAGTGGCCTCTGGGCCGAGTTGATCCGACAGCGCTTCGAGAAGGCAACGCAGCGCCTGGGCTTCAACCGAGAGCGCATCGCGCTCGACCTCAGCGCGTTCCGGCCACCCGGCGCGGCGGGGCAGGGCAGTCTGTTCTAGCGCCGGCCGCGCTGCCGGCGCTGCGCGACGCGACGCCGCACCAGTCGCCGCCAAGGGCCTTCACGAGAAACACCGAGGTCGCGAGGCGCTGCCCTTGCAGTTGCGCGGCCTGGCGCTCGGCCGTCAGCAGCGATTGCTGCGCGCTGATCACGTCGAGGTAGGTGGAGGCGCCGCCCTCGTAGCGGCTGGTCGCCATGTCCAGCACGCGGCGCGCCGAATCGACGGCGGCGAGCGACTGCGTCACCGCGCGGTCGAGTGCGGCCAGGCCGGTGATGCCGTCCTCCGCCTCCTGCATCGCCGTCAGCACCACGCGCCGGTAGTTCGCGACAGTGGCCTCATGCCCCGCCTGTGCGAAGTCGACGTTGGCACGCACGCGCCCACCGTCGAACAGCACCTGCGTGGCCGAGACGCCGACCGACCACAGCAGGCTGGGCGCATTGAACAGGCTCTCGATGGCACGGCTGTCCACGCCCACCATCGGCGCCAGCATCACACTGGGATAGAAGGCTGCCGTGGCGACGCCGATCTGCGCGTTGGCCGCGGCCATGGCGCGCTCCGCCGAGGCGACATCGGGCCGGCGCTCCAGTGCCTCCGAAGGCACGCCGATCGGGATGGCCGGCGGCACGATGGGGCGCAGGTCCGGCGCCAGCGCAAAGCTGGGCGCCGGCGTGCCGCTCAGGGTGGCGAGCGCATGCTCGTACTGCAAGCGCTGCTTCGTCAGCACGTCCACCTGCGCCAGGGTGCTGTCCAGCAGCGCCTGCTGCTGCGCCACGTCCAGCCCCGAGACGGCGCCGAGCTCGTGGCGCGCCGTCACCAGTTCCAGCGCGCGACGCTGCAGCGCAATCGAGCGCGACAGCACGTCGAGCTCGATGTCGGTCGCGCGCAAGTTGAAATAGGCCGAGGCGAGGTCGGTGGTGAGCAGCAGGCGCGTGTTTTCCAGGTCGGCCGCCGATTGCTCGGCAGACGCGGTCGCGCCTTCCACCGAGCGCTGCACGCGGCCTGCGAGGTCCAGCTCGTAGCTTGCGTTGAGCGAGAGCGCGAAGTCGTTCTGCACCGTCGAGAAGTTCTGCGCCGTGTAGTTGGTGAGCGGGCGGTTGGCGGAGATCTTCAGCCGTGCCGCGCGTGCGCCCAGCCCCAGCTGCGGATAGCGCGCAGCGTCGGCCGCGGCCAGTGAGGCGCGCGCTTGCGCGAGCCGTGCGCCTGCGAGCGTCAGCGTGGGGCTGTTGCGCAGCGCCTGCTGTTGCAGGCGATCGAGCTGGGCGTCGCCGAAGCGTTGCCACCAGGGGCCTTTGTCGAGTGCATCGCCGGGCGCGGCTTCGCGCCAGGGCGCCTCCAACTGCCAGCTCACCGGCACCTCGACCTGCGGCGCGCGATAGTCCGGACCGGCGGCGCAGGCCACCAGCAGCAGCGCACCTGCCGCGACCGCCCAGGGACGCAACTGCACGTTCACGCCGGTGCCTTGGCGACGGCCACCACGTCACCCTCGGCCAGCGAATCGGAGGGGTTGAGGATGAGCCGATCGTTGGCGGCGATGCCGTCCAGCACCTCCACCGTCTCGCCGTAGTTGCGGCCGATGTTGACGGTGCGCAGGCGCACGCGCCCTTCGGCATCGACCGTCGCGACGCGCGTGCCTTCAGGACGGAACAGCAGCGTGTTGGCCGGGATGCTGAGCGCGTGGCTGGCTGCCAGCGGCAGCGAGACCTGCACGTAGGCACCCGGCAGGAGCAGGCCCTCGCGGTTCGGCAGCGCGACCTCGACCTGCATCATCCGCGTGGCCGTGTCGATGGCGCCGGAGGTGCGCGCCACCTCGCCCTTGAAGCTCTGGCCGCGCAGCTCGCCCTGCGTCACGACCACCGGCTGGCCGGCCTTGACCAGCTGCGCATAGGCCTGCGGCACGTTGATGTACACGCGCAGCGGATCGGTCTGCGCGAGCAGGAACAGCGGCCGGCTGCCGCCCGCGTCGATCAGGTCGCCGACGTCGACGTTGCGCCGCGTGATGACGCCGGCAAATGGCGCGACGATGCGCTTGAACCCTTCGGTCTGGCGCAGCCGCTGGACGTTGGCGTCGGCCGCGGCCACGTTGGCCGTGGCCTGCGCGAGGCCGCTGCGCCGCTCGTCCAGGTCCTGCTGCGAGACCACGTCTTTCTTCCGCAGGTTCTCCCAGCGCGCCACCGTGCTCTTCGCCAGCTCGAGCCCCGAGGCCGCCTGCTGCCGCGCTGCGATGGCTTGCGAGAGCTGCTGGTCGATTTCAGGCGTCTCGATCTCGGCCAGCAGTTCGCCCTTCTGCACCTGGCTGCCGATGTCCTTGGTCCAGCGCTTCAGGTAGCCGCTGGCGCGCGCGGAGATCGGCGACTGCACGAAGCCCTGAAGCGTGCCCGGCAGCGCCAGCGTCTGGCCTGCTGTGGCGGTCTGCGGCAGCACGGTCTTGACGTACTGCCTGGCGAGCTCGGTGGAGGAGGCTTCGAGCTCCCGCGCATTGGCGAAGCGCACGAACACCGTGCGCGCCGCGCCGACGGCCAGCAGCACCAGCACGATGAGGACGGCGATGCGCGTGCGACGCACGATCTGGCGCCGCCGCAGCAGCTCGTGGCGCTCGCCTTGCTCGTCGGCGGCGATCGGATGGATGGCCAATGCCGCGTGGCGTTGCTCCGTCATGCTTTCAACTCTCCTGGGGCGCCGTGCCCTGCACGGGCGGCGCGGTCAGTTCGGCTTCGCGCGCGGCCTTGCGGTGGGCCATGCGGCTATGGATGCCGGCATACACAGCCGGCACGAAGAAGAGGGTGGACACCGTCGCGAACAGCAGGCCGCCGATCACGGCGCGGCCCAGCGGCGCATTCTGCTCGGCGCCTTCGCCCAGGCCCAGCGCCATCGGGATCATGCCGATGATCATCGCCAGGGCCGTCATCAGCACCGGCCGGATGCGCGTGGCCCCGGCCTCCAGCGCCGCCGACAGCGGCGGCACGCCGGCATCCAGCCGCTCGCGCGCGAAGGACACCAGCAGGATGCTGTTGGCGGTGGCCACGCCCATGGTCATGATCGCGCCGGTCAGCGCCGGCACGCTCAGCGTGGTGCCCGTGAGGAACAGCATCCAGGCAATGCCGGCCAGCGCCGCGGGCAGGGCGGTGATGATGATCGCGGCGTCCAGCCACGACTGGAAGGTGACCACGATCAGCAGGTACACCAGCACGATCGCCATCGCGAGCCCGACGCCCAGCCCGACAAAGGAGGACTGCATGGTCTCCACCTGGCCGCGAATTGCGACCTGGCTGCCGCGCGAGAGCTTGGGCCGCACTTCGTCGACCAGCTTCTTGACCTCGCCTGCCACGCTGGCGAGGTCGGTGCCCTGCACGCTGACGTACACGTCGATCACCGGCGAGATGTTGTAGCGCGAGACCACCGAAGGCTGCCGCGCGGCCTGCGCCTCGACCAGGTTGCCCAGGAGCTGCGGCGGCCCGGCCGCGGCCCCCTGGCCGCCCACCGGGATATTGAGCAGCGCATCGAGCGAGTCGACCTTGTACTGGGGCGTCTGCACCGCGACGCTGTAGACCACGCCGTTCTGCGGATTGAGCCAGAAGGCCGGCGCCGTCTGCGAGCTGCCTGAGAGCGCGATCAACACGTTCTGGCCGACGTTCTGGGCCGTGAGTCCGACCTGCTGCAGCCGCGTGCGGTCCATCTGCAGGCTCACACTGGGGCCATCCAGGCGCTGGTGCACATGGGCGTCGACCGCACCTGGAATCTTGCGGATGGCCTTGACCAGTGCCGCGGCGTGCTGCGCATTGCCGGCCAGGTCGTTGCCGCTGAACTGCACGTCGATGGCCGCGGGCAGCCCGAAGTTGAGGATCTGCGTGACGATGTCCGCGGGCTGGAAGAAGAACTCGGTGCCGGGGAAGCGCTTCGGCAGCTCCGCGCGCAGCAGCGATACGAACTCTTCGGTCGGCCGGTGGCCGTCGCGCAGCGAGAGCAGGATCTCGCCGTCGAGCGTGCCGATGGTGCCGGCGTTGCTGTACGAAAGATTGATGCCGCTGTTCGGCACGCCCAGGTTGTCGAGGACGGTCTCGAGCTCGTCCTTCGGCACCAACTCGCGGATCGCGGCTTCCACTTCATCGGCCAGCCGCGCTGTCTCTTCGATACGGGTGCCGGTGGGCGCACGCATGTGCAGGCGGATCTGGCCTGCGTCCACGCCGGGAAAGAAGTCGCGGCCCAGCACCGGATACAGCAGGCACGACAGGAGGCAGAAGCCCAGGAAGAGGGCGATGAAGCTCCCGCGCTTGGACAGCAGCGCCGACAGGACCAGCGTGTAGGCGCGTCGCACGCGCTCGAAGCGCCGGTCGAAGCTGCGGTAGACCCGCTGCAGCAGGCTGGGCCTGGCGTCGGCGGCGGCGCCGCCGTGCGGGTGTTGCGCGTGCACGCGGCCCATCAGCAGCATGACCAGCGTCGGCACCAGCGTTCGCGACAGGATGTAGGAGGCCAGCATCGCGAACACCACCGCCTCCGCCAGCGGCACGAACAGGAAGCGCGCCACGCCCGAGAGGAAGAACATCGGCACGAACACGATGCAGATGCACAGCGTGGACACGAAGGCCGCGGTGCCGATCTCGCCGGCGCCCACCATGATCGCCTCGTTGAGCGGCGTGCCCATGTGCAGGTGGCGCTCGATGTTCTCGATGGTCACGATCGCCTGGTCGACCAGGATGCCGACCGAGAGCGCGAGCCCGCCCAGCGTCATGAGGTTGAGCGTCTGGCCCAGCGCATGGAGCGCCAGGATCGAGGCCAGGATCGACAGCGGAATCGTCGCCGCGATGATCAGCGTGCTGCGCCAGTTGCCCAGGAAGATCAGCACCATCGCGGCGGTCAGCAGGGCGGCAATGACGGCCTCGAGCACCACCCCCTGCACGGCCGCCTTGACGAACAGCGACTGGTCGAACAGCGGCGTGACCTTGATGTCCGGCGGCATGCCCTGCTGCGCCACCGGCAGCAGCGCACGCAGGTTGGCGACGATGTCCAGCGTCGACGCGCTGCCGTTCTTGATCACCGACAGCAGCACGCCGCGCACGCCGTCCTGCCGCACGATGTTGGTCTGCGGCTGGAAGCCATCGCGCACGTAGGCCACGTCGCGCAGGTAGGTGGTGGCTCCGTTGGCCGTGCGCACCGGCAGGTCGTTCAGTCCGGCCAGCACCTCGGGCGAGCCGTTCATCTTCACGCTGTATTCGGTGGTGCCGAACTTGGCGGTGCCCGAGGGCAGGATCAGGTTCTGCGCGTTCACCGCATTCACCACGTCGGCCGGCGAGAGCCCGCGGGCCTGCAGGGCCTGGGTGTCGAGGTCCACCGAGATCACGCGGTTCTTGCCCCCGTAGGGGAACGGAATGGCGACGCCCGGAATGGTGATGAGCTGTGGCCGCAGCTGGTTGATGGCCGAGTCGAAGAGCGAGTTCTCCGGCCGCTCGCTGCTCGACAGCGCGAGCTGAATGACCGGGATGCTCGAAGCCGAGTACTTGATCACCAGCGGCGGCGTGATGCCGGGCGGCAGCTGGCGCACCTGCGTCTGCACCGAGGCCACGGTCTGGGCGATTGCAGTCTCGATGTTGGCCGTGGGCTGGAAGAAGATCTTGATCACGCTCACGCCGGCCAGCGACTGCGACTCGATATGCTCGATGTCGCTCACCGTGGTGGTGAGGCCGCGCTCGGTCTGGCCCGCGATGCGCTGCCCCATCTCCTGGGCCGGCAGGCCGCCGTAGTTCCAGATGATGCTGAGCACCGGGATGTTGATCTCGGGGAAGATGTCGGTCGCCATGCGTGCGAGCACGAAGGGCGTGGCGAGCACGATCAGCATCGCCATCACGATGAAGGTGTAGGGGCGGCGCAGAGCGAGCGAGACCATGGAAACGGCTTGTTACTTCCCGTCGAAGGGCGCCATCATAAGTAGAGAACGCAACACAATAGTTCCAATGGCCGAGCTTTACTTATCTTCGTCGGAGAGCCCACCTTGCTGGCTGGTGGTGATGGGCGTCTCGGGGTGCGGCAAATCCACCCTCGGGGCCGCGCTGGCCCAGGCCCTGGGCCTGCCGCTGATCGAGGGCGACGACTTCCATTCGCCCGGGAACGTCAGCAAGATGCACGCCGGTATCGCGCTGACCGACGCCGACCGGGCCGGCTGGCTTGAGACGCTGGCGGGTGCGCTCGCCGCTCATCCGCGCGGGGCGGTGCTGACCTGCTCGGCGCTGAAGCGCGCCTACCGCGACCGGCTGCGCGCCGGGGTGCCTCGCCTCCTCTTTGTCTTCATGGAATTGTCGCGTGAGGAGGCCGAGCGCCGCGTCGCCGGGCGCGGAACGGGGCACTTCTTCTCCCCGAGCCTGGTCGCCGATCAGTTCGCGACTTTGGAATCGCCGGTCGGGGAGGCCGATGTGCTGGCGGTGGATGCGACGGCGCCGCTGCCCGGGTTGGTGGAGCGGGTGAGTGGCTGGGTGCGCCAGGCGTCGTGAAGCCGAACTGGCGGGATCGCGCTTTTGCGCGTGAGCGGCAGCCCGGGCTCAACCCCGCAGGAAACGGGCGTGATGCGCCAGATGGTCCGCCACGAAGCTCTGCACGAAGTAGTAGCCGTGGTCGTAGCCCTCGTGCCGGCGCAGCGTGAGCGGCTGCCCGACAGCGCGGCAGGCGGTCTCGAGCCGGTGTGGATGCAGCTGGTCGGGCAGGAACTTGTCCGCCAGGCCCTGGTCGACGAGGATGCCTCCAGGGTAAGGCGCGGCGGTCTGCGACTGCATCAGCGCACTCGCATCGTGTGCCAGCCATTGCTCGCGGTCCGGGCCGAAGTAGCCGCCGAAAGCCTTCTCGCCCCAGGGGCACTCGCTGGGCGCGCAGATCGGCGCGAAGGCCGAGAGCGAGGCGAAGCGGCCCGGATGGCGCAGGGCCAGCGTGAGCGCCCCGTGGCCGCCCATCGAATGGCCGAAGAGACCCAGGCGGTGGATGTCGATGGGGAAGTGCGCGCCCAACAGCGGCAGCAACTCGTGGACGATCCAGCTTTCCATGCGCCAGTTGGTCGCCCAGGGCGCCTGCGTGGCATCGAGGTAGAAGCCGGCGCCGACGCCGAAGTCCCAGTTGTCGCTCTCGCCGGCCACCTGGGCGCCGCGCGGGCTGGTGTCGGGCGCGATCAGCGCCAGGCCCAGTTCGGCCGCGAGCCGTTGGGCGCCGGCCTTGACCATGAAGGTCTCCTCGTTGCAGGTCAGGCCTGCCAGGTACATCAGGGCCGGCACCGGGCCCTGCTGCGCCTGCGGCGGCAGGAAGACCGAGAAGCGCATCGGCAGGCCGATTTCGCGTGCGTCGTGTTCGTGGAAGGCTTGGGTGCCGCCGAAGCAGCGGTGTTCGGAAAGCGTGCGGATGCCTGGGTTCATGGTCGAAAAGCGTTCACCAGTTCGGAGTCTTCACGGTCATCTCCGCGGGCTGTCAGTACAAGACCACGCCGCGGATCGATTCGCCGCGCTTCATCAGGTCGAAGCCCTTGTTGATGTCCTCCAGCGGCATGGTGTGCGTGATCAGGTCGTCGATGTTGATCTTGTTTTCCATGTACCAGTCGACGATCTTCGGCACGTCGGTTCGGCCGCGCGCGCCGCCGAAGGCCGAGCCTTCCCACTTGCGGCCGGTGACGAGCTGGAAGGGGCGGGTGCTGATCTCGGCGCCGGCCTCGGCCACGCCGATGATGATGCTGCGGCCCCAGCCCTTGTGCGTGCACTCCAGCGCCTGGCGCATCACCTGCGTGTTGCCGATGCACTCGAAGCTGTAGTCGGCGCCGCCGTCGGTCAGCTGCACGATGGCGTCGACGATGTTGGCGTGCTCCTTGGGGTTGAGGAAGTGCGTCATGCCGAACTTGCGTGCCATCGCTTCGCGCGCCGGGTTGAGGTCGACGCCGATGATCTTGTCGGCGCCCACCATCTTGGCGCCCTGAATCACGTTGAGCCCGATGCCGCCGAGACCGAACACCACCACATTGGCGCCGGCTTCGACCTTGGCGGTGAAGATCACGGCGCCGATGCCGGTGGTCACGCCGCAGCCGATGTAGCAGACCTTGTCGAAGGGCGCATCCTCGCGGATCTTGGCCATCGAGATCTCGGGCGCCACCGTGTAGTTGCTGAAGGTGGAGGTGCCCATGTAGTGGAAGATGGGTTTGCCGTCGAGGCTGAAGCGGCTGGTGGCATCGGGCATCAGGCCCTTGCCTTGCGTGCCGCGGATCAGCTGGCAGAGGTTGGTCTTGCGCGAGAGGCAGAACTTGCACTGCCGGCACTCGGGCGTGTAGAGCGGGATGACGTGGTCGCCCTTCTTGAGCGAGGTCACGCCGGGGCCGACATCGACCACGATGCCTGCGCCTTCGTGGCCGAGGATGGCCGGGAAGATGCCTTCGGGGTCGGCGCCCGAGAGCGTGTAGTAGTCGGTGTGGCAGATGCCCGTGGCCTTGATCTCGACCAGGACCTCGCCGAACCTGGGGCCTTCGAGGTCGACGGTTTCGATGGACAGGGGGGCGGCAGATTTCCAGGCGACAGCAGCTTTGGTTTTCATGAGTAGGCGAAAAAAGTGTCAAAGGCGGGCACAGCCAGCGGTTCACTTTATGCCATACCCTGCTACAAACGCGCCATGAAGAAGATCCTCGTCCTCAATGGCCCCAACCTCAACCTGCTCGGCACCCGCGAGCCCGCCCAGTACGGCCACGAAACACTGGCGGATGTCGAGCGCCTGTGCGCCGAGGCGGGTACGAAGCTGGGCGTGGGCATCGAATGCCGGCAGTCCAATCACGAGGGCCATTTGATCGACTGGATTCATGAGGCCGGCCGCGAGGTGGCGGCCGGCCGCATGCTGGGCGTGGTGATGAACCCCGGCGCCTATACCCACACCTCGATCGCGCTGCACGACGCGATCAAGGGCGCAAGCGTCCCGCTGGTGGAACTGCACATCTCGAACGTGCATGCGCGCGAGGAGTTCCGCCACCATTCGTACATCTCGCCGGCGGCGCGCGGCATCATCGTCGGCTTCGGCGTCAAGGGCTATGCGCTGGCGATCGAGGCGCTGGTGCGGGTGAGTGCATGAGCCTTGATCGACCGGGCCTGTTCACGGGCGAAGACGGCGCGCTGCGCTGCCGCTGGTGCCAGTCCACCGGGGCCTACCAGCACTACCACGACAACGAGTGGGGATTCCCTGTCACAGACGACCGGCGCCTGTTCGAGAAACTGTGCCTCGAAGGTTTCCAGGCGGGCCTGAGCTGGCTCACCATCCTCAACAAGCGCGAGGCCTTTCGGCGCGCCTTCGCGGAGTTCGATGCCGAACGCGTCGCGCGCTTCAAGCCGAAGGACGTGGAGCGCCTGCTCGGCGATGCGGGCATCGTGCGGCACCGCGGCAAGATCGAGTCGGCCATCAACAACGCGCAACGGGTGCTGGAATTGCGCGAGCAGTTCGGCTCGCTCGCCGCCTATGCCTGGGGCTTCGAGCCTGACCCTGCCTCGCGCCCTCGGCGCATCACCCACGAGGCGCTGACGGCAATGACGACGTCCCCGGAGTCGGTGGCGATGTCCAAGGACCTGAAGAAGAGGGGCTGGAGCTTCGTCGGCCCGACGACTGTCTATGCGTTCATGCAGGCCATGGGGCTGGTCAATGACCATGTCGAGGACTGCCATGCGCGCGACCTCGCGCTGGCGGCGCGCGACAAGCTGAAGGTGCCGCGCTAGGCGGCCAGCGGGCCAGCCACCTTGCGGTGGCTCACGCGGCCCTGGCTGTCGACGCTCTCGAGATGCACGTCGAAGCCCCAGAGGCGGGCGACGTGCTTGAGCACTTCGTGTGCGTCGTCGTGCAGCGGGCGGTCGTTGTGCTGGGTGTGGCGCAGGGTCAGTGAACGATCGCCGCGCAGGTTGACGCTCCAGACCTGGATGTTGGGTTCGCGGTGATTGAGGTCGTACTGCCGCGACAGCGACTCTCTCAGCTGCCTGTAGCCGCTGTCGTCGTGGATGGCAGACACCTCGAGCTCTGACTCGCTCTGCTTGTCGCTGATCGCGAAGAAGCGGAAGTCGCGCATCAGCTTCGGGGAGAGAAACTGGCCAACGAAGCTCTCGTCCTTGAAGTTGCGCATCGCGTAGTCGAGCGTCTGCTGCCAGGGCGAGCCGGCCAGGTCGGGGAACCAGCGGCGGTCCTCCTCGGTAGGGTCCTCGCAGACGCGTCGCAAGTCGGTGTACATCGCGAAGCCCAGCGCATAGGGGTTGATGCCGCTGTAGGCGCGGTGGCCGACCGGCGGCTGGAACACCACGTTGGTGTGCGACTGCAGCCACTCCATCATGAAGCCGTCGGCCAGCAGGCCCTCGTCGTACAGGGTGTTGAGCAGGGTGTAGTGCCAGAAGGTCGCCCAGCCCTCGTTCATGACCTGGGTCTGGCGCTGCGGGTAGAAGTACTGCCCCACCTTGCGCACGATACGCACCACTTCGCGCTGCCAGGGCTCCAGCAATGGTGCATTCTTCTCAATGAAGTAGAGCAGGTTCTCCTGCGGCTCGGAGGGGAAGCGCTTGGCGGCTTCTTCTTCTTCGGCGGTGCGGCCGGCGCGCTTGGGAAGGGTGCGCCAGAGGTCGTTGACCTGTTGCTGCAGATGGTGCTCACGGTCCTCGCGGCGCGCCTGTTCCTGGCTCAGCGACAGGCGCTGCGGACGGCGGTAGCGGTCCACGCCGTGGTTCATCAGCGCATGGCAGGAGTCGAGCAGGTCCTCGACGGCCGGCAACCCGTGCCGTTCTTCGCACTCGCTGATGTAGTGCCGGGCGTAGACGAGGTAGTCGATGATGGACGAGGCGTCCGTCCACATCTTGAAGAGGTAGTTGCCCTTGAAGAAGCTGTTGTGCCCATAGGCGGCATGGGCGATCACCAGGGCCTGCATGGCCATGGTGTTCTCTTCCATCAAATAGGCGATGCAGGGGTCGGAGTTGATGACGATCTCGTAGGCCAGGCCCATGTGGCCGCGGCGGTAGTTCTTCTCGGTGGAGATGAACTGTTTGCCGTACGACCAGTGGCGGTAGATGACCGGCATGCCGACCGAGGCGTAGGCGTCCATCATCTGCTCGGCCGTGATGATCTCGAGCTGGTTGGCGTAGGTGTCCAGGTTGTAGCCGCGCGCCACACGGGCGATCTCGCTGTGGTATCGCTCGATCAGCTCGAAGGTCCAGTCCGAAGGGCTGGGCAGAGGTTCTCGTTTCCTGGCGTTCACACCGTCCCCCTCTCCTTTTTGAACAGGTCGCGGAACACCGGGTAGATGTCCGCCGCGTCGGCGACCTTGCGCATCGCGAAGTTCTTGTGGGAATCGACCAGCTGTGTGTACTCCTCCCACATGTTCTGCTCGGCGTCCGCCACCTGCACGTAGGCGTAGTAGCGCACCAGCGGCAGCAGGTGATCGGCCAGGAGCTCCCGGCATCGGCCGCTGTCCTGGTGCCAGTTGTCGCCGTCGCTGGCCTGGGCGCCGTAGATGTTCCACTCGTTGCTCGGAAAACGCGCGCGGACGATGTCGTGCATCAGCGTGAGCGCGCTGGAAACCACCGTACCGCCGGTCTCGGTGGCGTGGAAGAACTCTTCCTCGCTGACTTCGCTGGCCTGGGTGTGGTGCCGGATGAAGACCAGCTCGATCTTCTCGTAGTGGCGCGTCAGGAACAGGTACAGCAGCATGAAGAAGCGCTTGGACATGTCCTTGCGCGCCTCGTCCATCGAGCCGGAGACGTCCATCAGGCAGAACATCACGGCCTTGGCGGAGGGGATCGGCACCTTCACCCGGTTGCGGTAGCGAAGGTCGATCGGGTCCAGAAAGGGGATGTGCTTGGCCTTCGCCCGCAGCTCCTCGATCTTGGCCTCGGTGTCGCGGATCTCGCGTTGCACAAGCGCATCGGCCGCGCGCGGGCTGCGCTTGAGGTGCAGCAGGTGGGCCTCGAGCTCGCGGATCTCTCGCCGCGAGTCGCCGCCCAACGCGATGCGCCGCGCCAGTGCGCCGCGCATGGAGCGCACCACGTGCAGGTTGGTGGGCATGCCGTCCTGCGTGAAGCCGGCGCGGTGGCTTTTCCATTCCGGCACCTCGGCCAGCTGGGTGCGGATCAGATGGGGGAGTGCGAGGTCCTCGAAGAAGACCCGCATGAACTCTTCCTTGGTGAGGCGGAAGACGAAGTCGTCCTCGCCGCCTTCGCCGTCGCCGGCCTGCGAGCCGCTGCCCTTGCCACCACCGCCGCCCTGGGGCCGCTCGATGCGGTCGCCCTTGACGTACTCGCGGTTGCCCGGGTGCACGTACTCGCGGTCGCCGCCGGGCCCGTGGCCGAACACCGGCTCGGACACGTCACGCTTGGGCAGCGTGATGTCCTCGCCCTGCTCGAGGTCCCGGATGTTGCGCCCGCTGACGGCACGCCGCACGGCTTCCCCGATCTGCTCGCGATAGCGCCGCAGGAAACGCTCGCGGTTGCCGATGGACTTGTTCTTCCCCGACAGACGACGGTCGATGATCTGCTGCAGCATGGCCACGGCCCTGACTCCCTTGTCAGCTCATCATGAGCTCTTGCGTACGCGCAGATACCACTCGCACAAGAGGCGGACCTGCTTGGCGGTGTAGCCCTTCTGCACCATGCGGTTGACGAAATCCTCGTGCTTCTTCATCTCGTCGGCGCTGCTCTTGGCGTTGAAGCTGATGACGGGCAGCAGCTCCTCGGTGTTGGAGAACATCTTCTTCTCGATCACCGTGCGCAGCTTTTCGTAGCTGGTCCACAGCGGGTTCTTGCCCGCGTTGCCGGCGCGCGCGCGCAGCACGAAGTTCACGATCTCGTTGCGGAAGTCCTTGGGGTTGCTGATGCCCGCGGGCTTCTCGATCTTCTCGAGCTCGGCGTTGAGGGAGCCGCGGTCGAACACCTCGCCGGTGTCCTGGTCACGGTACTCCTGGTCCTGGATCCAGTAGTCGGCGTAGGTGACGTACCGGTCGAAGATGTTCTGGCCGTACTCTGAGTAGCTTTCGAGGTAGGCGGTCTGGATCTCCTTGCCGATGAACTCCGCATAGCGCGGCGCCATCAGCTCCTTGATATACGACAGGTACTTCTGCTCGGTCTCGGCCGCGAACTGCTCGCGCTCGATCTGCTGCTCGAGCACGTACATCAGGTGCACCGGGTTGGCGGCAACCTCGCCGCTGTCGAAGTTGAAGACCTTGGAGATGATCTTGAACGCGAAGCGGGTGGACACGCCGCTCATGCCCTCGTCCACGCCCGCGTAGTCGCGGTACTCCTGGATCGACTTGGCCTTGGGATCGGTGTCCTTGAGGTTCTCGCCGTCGTACACCTGCATCTTGCTGAAGATGCTGGAGTTCTCCGGCTCCTTCAGCCGCGTGAGCACCGAGAACTGGGCCATCATGCGCAGCGTGCCGGGCGCGCAGGGCGCCAGCGACAGCGAGGAGTTGCGCACCAGCTTCTCGTAGATCTTGATCTCTTCGGAGACGCGCAGGCAGTAGGGCACCTTGACGATGTAGATCCGGTCGAGGAATGCCTCGTTGTTCTTGTTGTTGCGGAAGGCCTTCCATTCGCTCTCGTTGCTGTGCGCAAGCACGATGCCGTCGAAGGGAATGGCGCCGAAGCCTTCGGTGCCCTTGAAGTTGCCTTCCTGCGTGGCGGTCAGCAACGGATGCAGCACCTTGATGGGCGCCTTGAACATCTCGACGAACTCCAGCAAGCCCTGGTTGGCCAGGCACAGCCCGCCGGAGTAGGCGTAGGCGTCCGGGTCGTCCTGCGCATAGGTCTCGAGCTTGCGGATGTCGATCTTGCCGACCAGCGACGAGATGTCCTGGTTGTTCTCGTCGCCGGGCTCGGTCTTCGCCACCGCGATCTGGCGCAGCACCGAGGGGTAGCGCTTGACGACCTGGAACTGCCGGATGTCGCCGCCGTATTCCTCGAGCCGCTTCACCGCCCAGGGCGAGAGGATGCGGTTGAGGTAGCGCTGCGGGATGCCGTATTCCTTCTCGAGGATCTCGCCGTCCTCGGTGGCGTTGAAGAGGCCGAGCGGCGATTCGTTGACCGGCGATCCCTTGATGGCATAGAAGGGCACCTGCTCCATCAGCTGCTTCAGCCGCTCGGCGATCGAGCTCTTGCCGCCGCCGACAGGGCCGAGCAGGTAGAGGATCTGCTTTCTCTCTTCGAGCCCCTGCGCCGCGTGCCGGAAGTAGGACACCACCTGTTCGATGGCGTCCTCCATGCCGTAGAACTCGCGGAAGGCCGGGTAGATCTTGATGACCTTGTTGGCGAAGATGCGCGACAGGCGCGGGTCGTTGCGCGTGTCGACGAGCTCCGGCTCCCCGATGGCCTTGAGCATTCGCTCGGACGCGGTCGCGTAGGCCGTGGGCTCCCGTTTGCAGATCTCGAGGTACTCCTGCAGGGAAAGGACCTCTTCGCGAGTCCGCTCGTAGCGGGCGGCGAAGTTACTGATGACATCCATAAACACCTCCATCGAGTCAGCGGGGCGCTGCCCGGAGTTTCCGTGCTGCACACATCGCATCGTTCGCAGGAATGGTGCCAGGTGAGTTGAGCACGCTTACGAAAAACTCCTCGAGCAGTAACTTGGCTCAAAGCATAGAACAAACAGGGCGTCGAGCAAATTGGTTTTCAAATAAGAACGAACCGTCCGTCTAAAAGTTCCAACGCGGAAGCGGAAGCAATCGGCATAAATGCGCTGCAATCGAGGAAAGCTTAGGACAGGAGACATAGCACCTTCACCGCCTGTACCGCATATGCCGATGTAGGACATCATCTTCGATTCGCGCTGGGACGTCAGCAGGACATGAGCAAAGACTATTTCCCACATGACGTAAACGCGACAGCGGCCGGCGAGATGAAAAAAAACGCCCCGAAGGGGCGCCATTTTGTTACTCGACCTTTCCGATCTTCCGGACTGCTTCGGTCATCACTCCAGCGTCGGTGCGCCAGTAGGACTGGAACTCGGGCGCATCGAGATAGGCCATGGGACTGCCGGCCTTCTCGATGACCTGGACCACGGCTGGATCCGCCGCCGCCTTGGCCGAGGCCGCGCGCAGCTTCCTGACCACGTCGTCCGGCGTGCCCGCCGGAACGAACAGCCCGGACCACTGCGCGAACTTCACGTTGAACCCGGCCTGTTCGAGGCTGGGGACGCCCGGCAGCGCTGCCAACGGCCGGTCGCCCCAATGCGCGAGCGCCCGCAGCTTGCCGGCCTTGATCTGCTGCACCACCGTCGCAGGCCCGCTGGCGACCGCGTCCACCTGGCCCGCAAGCAGAGCGACCACGGCAGGACCCGCGCCGGTGTAGGGGATGTGGGTCATGCGAAAGCCCGCTGCGCTCTTCAGCATTTCCATCGGCACGTGCATGGTGCCGTAGTTGCCGGAGCTGCCGTAGTTGTAAGCGCCAGGCCTGCGGCGTGCATCGGCCACGAACTCGGACAGCGTCTGCCAAGGCGCGTCGGCGCGGACCGCGAGCACGGTCGGATCGGCCGTGAAGCGAGCGATGGGGGTGAACTGGCTCGTCTGGTAGGCAGGCTTGCGCTCCAGGAGCAGGTCGGCCTCCGGCAGGATGGAGATCGAGGACAAGCTCAGCAGCACCGTGTAGCCGTCCGCTGGCGCGCGGGCCACGAAGCCGATACCCACCGCGCCGCCGGCGCCTGCCCGGTTCTCGACCACGACGGTCTGCCCGAGCTCGCGCGACAAGCCCTCCGCCACTGGCCGAGCGACCGTGTCGGCCACCCCGCCTGGCGGGAACGGCACGATCATGGTGATCGGCTTGGCCGGCCAGCTCGACTGGGCGGGCGTGCTTGCGGCAATGCAGCAAGCGACGGCGAGCAGCGTGGCTCGCAGCAGGGCGCGGCGGGGTCGGTGCATGGTTCTTGTCTCCGTTCTATGCAGCTATGCAGGGAAGTACTTGCGGAACTTTGCATCCGGGGATGCCGCGGAAACGTCCAGGCCTCAGGCGAAGCGGTTCTCCAGCGTGCCGAGCCCGTCGATCTCGATGCGGACCGTGTCACCCGCCTTCAGGTAGCGCGGCGGCGTGAAGCCCATGCCGACACCAGCCGGCGTACCGGTCGCGATCACGTCGCCCGGATACAGCGTGATGCCGCGCGAGCAGGTCTCGATCAGGCTCGGGATGTCGAAGATGAAATCCGTGGTGCGGGCGTCCTGGCGCAACTCGCCGTTGACCCAGCAGCGCACCCGGGTCTGCGTGCCGTCCAGCGCGTCGGCACTGACGATCCAGGGCCCCATCGGACAGAAGGTGTCGAAGGATTTGCCGAGATCCCATTGCTGGTGCCGCATCTGGACATCGCGCGCGGTGATGTCGTTGACGATGGTGTAGCCGAAGATGTGCGACATCGCTTCGGCGCGCGCGATGTTGCGGCCGGTCTTGCCGATGACCACGGCCAGCTCGGCCTCATAGTCGATCTGCGCCGAAATCGTGTCGCCCGGCAACCGGACCTCGTCGGCTGGCCCGATCACGCATTCGGGCACCTTCGTGAACACGATCGGCCATTCCTGGGGGTTCGCCGCGTTGTTCTTGAACACCGAGCTCGACAGCTCCTTGGCGTGCGCGTGGTAGTTACGGCCGACGCAGAACAGGTTGCGGCGCGGCAGGGGCAAAGGGGCTTCGAGCCTCACATCGGCGAGCGCCAGGGTCTCGCCGGTGGGCGCGGGCCACGCCGTGCCGACGGCCCGGTCTTCGATGAGGGGCAGGACACCGCGCTGCGCGCGACCGGCGTCGACGGCGAACGGGTGGAGGCTCTGCCCGTCATCGGCAACCAGCCCGACATGGCGGCGGCCTTGATACTGGTAGGAAGCGATGCGCAAGATGATCTCCTTGACGAGACCAAATGCTACCTTGAGCGGCCAATTCGGCCGCAGCCGCGCGACCGTGCACGGGCCTGAACCCATCAAGCCCGGACGCAGGGTTTTCCCTTGAGCGTGGCTAGCTGAAGAACTCCTTGGCCTTGTCGAACCAGCCCTTGTCGGTCGGGCTGTGCTTGTCGCCGCCCTTCCTGAGGGACTCGTCGAGTTCCTTCATCAGCTTGCGCTGGTGCTCGGTGAGCTTGACCGGCGTCTCGACGCGGATGTGGCAGTACAGGTCGCCGGGGTAGCTCGAGCGCACGCCCTTGATCCCCTTGCCGCGCAGGCGGAACTGCTTGCCGCTCTGGGTGCCGTCCGGAATGTCGATGGCCGCCGGGCCCTTGAGCGTGGGCACGCTGATCTCGCCGCCGAGCGCTGCGGTCGTGATGCTGACCGGCACCACGCAGTGCAAGTCGTCGCCGTCGCGCTCGAACAGCTCGTGCTTCTTCAGGCGGATCTCGATGTAGAGGTCGCCGGGCGGGCCGCCATTGGTGCCGGGCTCGCCATTGCCGGTGCTCCGGATGCGCATGCCATCGTCGATGCCGGCCGGGATCTTGACCTCGAGCGTCTTGTGGTTCTTGATCTTGCCCTGGCCGTGGCAGGTGGCGCAGGGCTCGGGAATGATCTTGCCGGTGCCGTGGCAGGTGGGGCAGGTCTGCTGCACGCTGAAGAAGCCCTGGCGCATCTGGACGACGCCGTTGCCATGGCAGGTGGTGCAGGTGATGGGCTTGGTGCCGGGCTTGGCGCCGGTGCCCTTGCAGGTGCCGCAGTCGTCCCAGCTGGGGATGCGGATCTGCGCATCCTTGCCGTCGGCCGCCTCCTCGAGCGTGATCTCCATCGCGTAGCTCAGGTCGCTGCCGCGGAACACCTGGCGGCCGCCGGCCCGGCCGCCGGCTCGGGCGCCGAACACGTCGCCGAAGATGTCGCCGAACGCTTCCGCAAAGCCGCCGAACCCTTCGGCTCCCGGGCCGCCGCGCATGTTGGGATCGACTCCCGCATGGCCGTACTGGTCGTAGGCGGCGCGCTTCTGCGGGTCCGACAGCATCTCGTAGGCTTCCTTGACCTCCTTGAACTTGGTCTCGGCATCCTTGCTGTCGCCATGGTTGCGGTCGGGGTGGTGCTTCATCGCGAGCTTGCGATAAGCCTTCTTGATTTCCTCCTCGCTTGCGTTCTTGGGAACGCCGAGGGTTTCGTAGTAGTCGCGTTTGGTGGCCATGTTCGGTAGCGGTGTCGAGAACAGAAAAGGCCGGATCGCCTTGTCAGGAGATCCAGCCTTGCACGGGCGTCTTCAGGTCAACCCTTCTTGACTTCCTTGACTTCGGCATCGACCACGTTGTCGTCGGCCGCGGCGCTGCCCGCAGCTTCCGGGCCAGCACCGGCTGCCCCGCCGCCCGGTGCCGCTCCGGCCGCACCGCCAGCCGCGGACTGGGCGTCGGCGTACATCTTCTCGCCGAGCTTCTGGCTGGCGGTCATCAGCGTGTTGGTCTTGTCCTCGATCGCTGCCTTGTCCTCGCCCTTGAGGACTTCTTCCAGTTCCTTGATCGCGGCTTCGATCTTTTCCTTCTCGCCGGTTTCAAGGCTCGCGCCATGCTCGGCCAGCGACTTCTTCACGCTGTGGGCCATGGCTTCGCCCTGGTTGCGGGCCTGGGCCAGCTCGACCTTCTTCTTGTCCTCGGCCGCGTTGAGCTCGGCGTCCTTCACCATCTTCTGGATCTCGTCCTCCGACAGGCCCGAGTTCGCCTTGATGGTGATCTTGTTCTCCTTGCCGGTGCCCTTGTCCTTGGCGCCGACGTGCAGGATGCCGTTGGCGTCGATGTCGAAGCTGACCTCGATCTGCGGCGTGCCGCGCCCGGCCGGCGGAATGCCCTCGAGGTTGAACTCGCCCAGCAGCTTGTTGCCCGCGGCCACCTCGCGTTCGCCCTGGAACACCTTGATGGTCACGGCCGGCTGGTTGTCTTCGGCCGTCGAGAAGGTCTGCGCGAACTTGGTAGGAATCGTGGTGTTCTTCGTGATCATCTTGGTCATCACGCCGCCCATCGTCTCGATACCGAGCGACAGCGGGGTCACGTCGAGCAGCAGCACGTCCTTGCGATCGCCCGAGAGCACCTGGCCCTGGATCGCGGCGCCGACGGCCACCGCCTCGTCGGGGTTGACGTCCTTGCGCGGCTCGCGGCCGAAGAACTCCTTCACCTTTTCCTGCACCTTGGGCATGCGGGTCATGCCGCCGACCAGGATCACGTCATGGATGTCGTTGACCGACACGCCGGCGTCCTTGATGGCAGTGCGGCAGGGCGCAATGGTGCGCTCGATCAGCTCGTCGACCAGGCTCTCCAGCTTGGCGCGGGTGAGCTTGATGTTCAGGTGCTTCGGGCCCGAGGCGTCGGCCGTGATGTAGGGCAGGTTGACGTCGGTCTGCGCGCTGTTCGACAGCTCGATCTTCGCCTTCTCGGCCGCTTCCTTCAGGCGCTGCAGGGCGAGCACGTCCTTGCTCAGGTCCACGCCCTGGTCCTTCTTGAACTCGCCGATGATGTAGTCGATCACGCGCTGGTCGAAGTCCTCGCCGCCGAGGAAGGTGTCGCCGTTGGTCGACAGCACCTCGAACTGCTTCTCGCCGTCGACGTCCGCGATCTCGATGATCGAGATGTCGAAGGTGCCGCCGCCCAGGTCATACACGGCGATCTTGCGGTCCGCGCGGTCCTGCTTGTCGAGGCCGAAGGCCAGGGCAGCCGCCGTTGGCTCGTTGATGATGCGCTTCACGTCCAGCCCGGCGATGCGGCCCGCGTCCTTGGTGGCCTGGCGCTGGCTGTCGTTGAAGTAGGCCGGCACGGTGATCACGGCCTCGGTCACGGCCTCGCCGAGGTAGTCCTCGGCGGTCTTCTTCATCTTGCGCAGGATCTCGGCGCTGACCTGGGGCGGCGCCAGCTTCTTGCCGCGCACCTCCACCCAGGCGTCGCCGTTGTCGGCCTTGCTGATGGTGTAGGGCATCAGGTCGATGTCCTTCTGGACTTCCTTCTCCTCGAACTTGCGGCCGATCAGGCGTTTGACGGCGTAGACGGTGTTCCTGGGGTTGGTCACCGCCTGGCGCTTGGCCGAGGCGCCGACGAGCACTTCGCCGTCTTCCTGGTACGCGACGATCGAAGGCGTGGTGCGGGCGCCTTCGGAGTTCTCGATGACGCGAGTCGTGTTGCCTTCCATGATCGACACGCACGAGTTCGTGGTGCCGAGGTCGATGCCGATGATTTTGCCCATGTTGTTTCTCCTGAACGCGAAAAAGATGTTGTTGTGAACTTGTGGATAACCCGGCTCGATTCAAGGGAAGAAGCGGGGATTTCCTGTGGGTTTCGTGGGGATCAGTTGGCCGGTGAGACGGTCACCAATGCGGGCCGCAGCACCCGCTCGGCGATGGTGTAGCCCTTCTGCAGCACGCCGACGATGGTGTTGGGCTCCTGGCCTTCGACCGGCACCACGGAGATCGCCTGATGCTGGTGCGGATCGAACCTGCTGCCGGCGGCCGGCGCGATCTCGATCACCTTGTTGCGCTCCAGCGCGCTCTTGAGCTGGCGCAGCGTGGCTTCGGCGCCTTCGCGGATCTGCTCGGGCGTGGCGTCCTTGTGCGCCTGGCCGGCCTCGAGGCTGTCGAGCACCGGCAGCAGGCTCTCGGCGAAGGACTCGATGGCGAACTTGCGGCCCTTGGTGATCTCCTCATCGGCGCGGCGGCGTGCGTTCTGCACATCGGCCTGGGCCCGCAGGAACTGGTCGGTCAGCTCGGCGTTCCTGGCCTTGAGCTGGGCGATCTCGGCCGTGGCGGCGGTCAGCGCATCCGCCTCGTTGGCGGCTTGCGCGGCCTCCAGTTCCTCGGGGCTGGCTTCGCCTTGCAGCGTATCGGGATTCGATGGTGGGTTTTGCGGGTCAGTCATGCTCAAAAAGCCGGCGGCCTCGCCGGGTACTCAAGAAGAAGAGAACGATCACGGCCAACTGGGGCCGATGGGGGAGATTTCAAGCAAAAAAATGCGCCCCGGGAGGCGCATTTCGCGAGCGGCAGCGGTACGCCGCGGACGGCTGCTCAATGGGTGTCGAGCAGCTCCACATCGAATTTCAGGGTGGCGTTCGGCGGGATCACGCCACCGGCGCCGCGCGCACCGTAGCCCAGCGCGGGCGGAATGATCAGCGTGCGCTTTCCGCCGATCTTCATGCCGGCGACGCCCTCGTCCCAGCCCTTGATGACCTGGCCGGCGCCGAGCGAGAAGGCGAAGGGGTCGTTGCGGTCGCGGCTGGAATCGAACTTCGCGCCTTGCACGCCGTCGTTGTAGAGCCAGCCGGTGTAGTGCACGTGCACGTGGTGGCCGGCTTGCGCTTCGGCGCCATCGCCGACAACGCTGTCTTCATACTGGAGGCCGGAGGGAGTGGTGGGCATGGCGTTTCCTTGGGGATTGAGGGAAAGCCCTGCAGTTTAACGAGGCGCCGGTGGTGTCTCCGGCGGCGGCTCGAGCGGCTTGAGCGGCGGCGGGACGTTCTTCTTGACCTGGTTGAGCTGCCATTTCACCGCGAAGGCCTGCAGGTCCGAGAGCCGCCTGAGCAGGTCCTGGCCCGTGGGTGTCAGGCTGTAGCCCTCGCCGCCGTGGCTCACGATGCCGGCCTCTCGCATCTCCTTGATGCGGGTGTTGAGCGTGTTGGGCGTGATGTTGCCGACGCTGTCCTGCAGCAGCCGGAAGGTCTGCGCGTGGCCGTCGCGCAGCGCCCACAGGACGCGCAGCGCGTAGCGCGCTTCGAGCAACGCGAGCAGTTGGCTGACCGCCGCGTTTTCCTTGCTGCTCATTCAGGGCATCTCCTCGGGAGGACGGCGGCGGCGGCGAGCGGCGCTGCATGTTCTTGTCGACCCGGCCACCGACCGGGCCGGCGACTATATCCCAGATGGCAGTGTGCTACAAGTTTCATAGCTGGCCGGGCAAGCCAGCTGCGGGCTGCGAAAGCAGGGGGCTCAGGCGCCGGGGTAGCGCGCCATGGCTTCGCCGAGGCGCACCGCGCGGGCCGGCGCCCAGGCGGGATTGAATTCCAGGGGCGGCTTGGGGAACAGCATCACCACCGTCGAGCCGAGCAGGAAGCGGCCCATCTCCTCGCCTTGCCCGAGCACGATCTGCCGATCTTCATAGCGCCATTCGCGCAGCTCGCCGCCGCGCGGCGGGTTGACGACCCCATGCCAGACGGTCGCCATGCTGCCGACGATGGTGGCGCCGACCAAGGCCAGCACGAAGGGCCCGCGCGCCGACTCGAAGACGCACACCACGCGCTCGTTGCGCGCAAAGAGGCCCGGCACGCCGCGCGCCGTGACCGGGTTCACCGAGAACAGGTCGCCCGGCACGTGGATCATCCGCACCAGCCGCCCTTCGCAGGGCATGTGGATGCGGTGGTAGTCCTTCGGGCTCAGGTACAGCGTGGCGAAGCTGCCGTGCTGGAACTGGGCAGCCAGCGCCGCGTCGCCGCCCACCAGCGCGGTGGTGGTGTAGAGATGGCCCTTGGCCTGGATGATCTGGTCGCCCTCGATCGGGCCGAACTGGCTGATCGCGCCGTCGACGGGGCAGACCAGGTCGGCCTGCGCGATCGGCCGCATGCCGGGCTTCAGGGCGCGGGTGAAAAACTCGTTGAAGCTGGGGTAGCTCGCGATGTCGCTGTTCAGCGCCTCGGCCATGTCGACGCCGTACTTGGCGACGAAGCGCCGGATGATCCACGTCGTGACCGCGCCGCGCTCCTTGCCCGCCACCCAGCCGGCAAAGTTGGTCAGCGCCTGCTTGGGAAACAGGTACTGCGGCAGGACGGCGAATCGGGACACGGCGGGCTTCCGGAAAAGGAAGGCGATTCTAGCCAGCGCTCCGGCGGTCGCCTGCGGGACGGCGCCTACTCCGGCTTGATGTTCGCGGCCTTGATCACCTGCGCCCACTTCTCGACTTCGGCCTTCTGGAAGGCGGCGATCTGCGCGGTGCTCATGTCGGCCGGCTGCATGCCGAAGCCCTTGAGCTTGTCCTGCATCTCGGGCTCGGCCAGGATCTTGCGGATCTCGGCGTGCATCCGGTCGACCACCGGCGCCGGCGTGCCGGCCGGCACGAAGATGGCCTGCCACGACAGCACCTCGAAGTCCTGGAGGCCGGGCAGGCCCGACTCCGCCACGGTCGGCACGTCCGGCAAGGAAGGCAGGCGCTTGGCCGAGCTGACCGCGATCGCGCGCAGCTTGCCGCTCTGGATGTGCGGGCCGGCGACCACCGTGGTGTCGAACATCATGTCGACCTGGCCACCGATCACGTCCTGGATCGCCGGACCGCTGCCCTTGTAGGGCACATGCGTGAACTTGACGCCCGACTTGTAGGCGAGCAGTTCCAGCGTGAGGTGCTGCGAGGTGCCGGTGCCGGCCGAAGCGGAGGAGAGCCCGCCCGACTTGGTCTTGCTGGCTTCCAGCACATCCTTCAGCGTCTTGTAGGGACTGGCCTGGTTCACGACCAGCACCACCGGATTGGTCCCGATCAGCGTGACCGGCGCGAAGGACTTCAGCGGGTCGTACCCGATCTTCGGATAGAGGCTCACGTTGATGGCATGCGAGCTGATGGTGCCCCCGAGCATCGTGTAGCCGTCGGGCGCGGCGCGCGAGGCGATTTCGGAGCCGATGCTGCCACCTGCCCCGCCCTTGTTGTCGATCACGACGCTGGTGCCGAGCACCGGCCCGAGCTTCTGGGCAATCAGGCGGCCGAGCACGTCGGTGGTGCCGCCGGCCGGAAAGGGCACGATGTAGGTGATGGCCTTGCCGGACGGCCATTGGCCTTGCGCGAGGGCGGACAGGCCCGGCAGGCCCGCGGCGAGCGAGGCGAGCGCGGTGTGGATCAGGGTGCGGCGTTGCATGAAGTTGTCTCCTTGAGGTGCAGGTAATAAATAGAGGGCGGCATGTGCAGTGTTTGCCGGCGATAAGCGCCCGGGGCGCCCGGAGCGCCCAAGGCACTCAAGCGCTCAAGGCGCCTCGACGATCTCGACCCAGTTCGGGTTCTTGCCGACCGGTAGCCGCTGTGGCGTGCCGAGAGCTCCCGTTGCAGCATCGATGGGGTACACCGAGGCGCTGTGGGACTCCTGTCCGACGGCGACGAGGTAGCGCCCGCTCGGATCGATGGCGAAGCCGCGCGGTGTCTTCTCGGTCGGTGTCTGCCCCAGCGGCTGCAGCCGGCCTGTCGCGGTATCCACCTTGAAGGCCGACAGCGTGCTGGACGTGCGCTCCGACGCGTAGAGATAGCGGCCGTCCGGTGTCAGATGCAGATCCGAGGCCCACGGCTTGCCCGTGAAGCCTTCGGGCAGGGTGCTGGTGCTTTGCTGCAGCTGGAGCGTGCCGCGCGCGGCGTCCCAGGCGTACACATGCAGCCGGGCGTCGAGCTCGTCGAGGAGGTACACGAATCGCTGCGCCTTGTCCCAGACGAAGTGGCGCGGTCCGGACTTCGCGGCCCCGGTCGTCAGCGCCGGCTCGTTGGGCGACAGCATGCCGGCCTCTGCATCGAAGCGCCAGCTCGAGACCTGGTCGCCGCCGAGGCTGGTCGCCAGCACGTAGCGGTTGCTGGCATCGGCGTGGATCGCGTGCGCATTCGGCGCTGTCGGAAGCAGCTGGTGGACCGCGCCCACAGCGCCTGTCTTGTCGACACTGTTGACCGTGATCTTGTGCCCCGGGTAGGAGGCTGCGAACAGCCAGCGCCCGGTCGCGTCGGTGTCGATGTTCGCCATGCTGTCGGCCAGCGGCGCTTCGCCCAGCTTCTTCAGCCTGCCGCTCGCGCGATCGATGGAGAAACTCAGGACCCGGAAAGGTTGCGAGCGAAGCGCGGCGTACAGGAAACGCTTGTCGGGGCTGACCGCCAGCGGCATGACCATGCCGCCGACATTCACCGATTCGACCATCTTCAGCGTGCCCTGGTGGCGGTCGAGCTCGAGAACCGAGATCTCCTCGCTGTCCGCATTGGACACGTAGACCCAGGTAGCGGCCGACGCGCCGCCGCCGAGCCCGATGAGTCCGGGCGCGAGCAGCAGTGCCAGGCGGCGCAGCGTGCGAGAAGCAGTGGCTTGATGCATGTTCTTGTTCTCGATGCTTTGAAGGGCTCAGGGCATGTACTGCCCGCCGTTGACCTCGAGGCTCTGGCCTGTCACATAGCCCGAGAGCTGCTCCGAGGCGAGATAGAGGAAGGCGCCCACGCAATCGTCCGGGGAGCCGATGCGGGCCATCGGAATGGTGGCCTTGAAGGACTCGAGCATCTGCGGTGTCGAGTAGCGGTCGTGGAACGGTGTCTGGATCACGCCCGGGGCCACCGCGTTGACCCGGATGCGATCGGCCGCGAGTTCCTTTGCCAGTCCGCGGGTTGCCGTGGTGACGAAGCCCTTGGCGCCGGCATACAGGTAAGCCCCGGGCCCGCCGCCGTGGCGCGCCGCGACCGACGACACGTTGATGATGCTGCCGCCGCGTCCCTGCGCGCGCATCAGCGGCACCACCTCGCGACAGAACGCGAGCACGGAGCGCGCGTTGAGATGCATGACCTCGTCGAAGAGCGCGTCCTCGAAGTCGGCGATAGGCACGCGCTGGACCAGCCCGCCCGCGTTGTTCACCAGGACGTCGATGCCGCCCCAGCGCGCCTTCGTCTCGAGCACGACCCGACGAATCGCCTGCGTGTCGCGCACATCCCCCTGCAGGGCGAAGGCCTCGCCACCGTCGGACGTGATCGCATCGACCAGCGCCTTCGCGGGACCGGCCGAGGCGTTGTAGTGCACCGCCACCCGCATCCCGCGTGCAGCGTACGCGCGGGCGACGGCGGCGCCGATGCCGGTGCTCGCGCCGGTGACCAGTGCGATCCGGCCTTTGAGGTCTTCCATGGCTTCTCTTCCTTTCAGGTGACGGGTGCGGGGTTGAACAGAACCAGTGCGTTGTGCAGCTTCCAGTGCTCGGCCCAGGTTTTCTTGCGGCCGCTCGCGACGTCGAGCATCAGGCGGAACAGCTCCCAGCCCACGTCCTCGATGCTCGCCTCGCCGTCCGCGATGCGGCCTGCATTGACGTCCATCAGGTCGTGCCAGCGGCGGGCCAGCTCGCTGCGCGTGGCGACCTTGATCACCGGCACCTCGGCCAGCCCGTAGGGCGTGCCGCGGCCGGTGGTGAAGACGTGCAGGTTGATGCCGGCCGCGAGCTGCAGCGTGCCGCAGATGAAATCGGAGGCCGGCGTTGCCGCATAGAGCAGGCCCTTCTGCCGCGCCTTTTCACCGGGCGGCACCACGCCGGAGATCGGCGCGCTGCCCGACTTCACGATCGAGCCCATCGCCTTCTCGACGATGTTGGAGAGCCCGCCCTTCTTGTTGCCGGGCGTGGTGTTGGCGCTGCGGTCGACCCGTCCGCGGTCCAGGTAGGCGTCGTACCAGGCCATTTCGCGGATCATGGCCTCGGCCACCTCGGGCGTGGTGGCCCGCGAGGTCAGCTGGTCGATGCCGTCCCGCACCTCCGTCACTTCCGAGAACATCACGGTGGCGCCGGCGCGTACGAGCAGGTCGGTGCAGAAGCCGACGGCCGGGTTGGCCGTGACACCCGAGAAGGCGTCGCTTCCGCCGCACTGCACGCCGACCACCAGCTCGCTGGCCGGCACCGTCTCGCGCCGCCGGGCGTCCAGCCGCTCCAGGTGTTCCTCGGCCTGGCGCAGGATGGAATCGACCATCGACATGAAGCCGACGTGCGCTTCGTCCTGCAGGCAGACCACGTCGAGCTTCGGCTCGGCCGTTTCGCCGATATCGGCCACGTTGCGCTCGTCGATCAGCGGGATGGTGCCCGGCGGCAGCAGCCGCTCGGGCTGCAGCTTCTCGCAGCCCAGGCTCACGACCATCACCTCGCCGCCGAAGTTCGGGTTGAGGCTGATGTTGCGCAGCGTGCGTATCGGAATGACGGCGTCGGGCGCATCGATGGCCACGCCGCAGCCATAGCCGTGCTCCAGCGCGACCACGTCGTCGACGTTCGGGTACTTCGGCAGCAGCTCGGCCTTGATGCGCTGCACCGCGAAATCGGTGACGCCCGCCACGCATTGCACAGTCTGGGTGATGGCCAGGATGTTGCGCGTGCCGACCGAGCCGTCCGGGTTGCGATAGCCCTCGAAGCTGTACCCCTCGAGCGGCGCCGGCGTCGGGGGCTTCACGGTCGCGATCGGCAGGCCATCGAGGGCGCGGGCGGCGGGCATTCGCAGAAGGCGCTCATGGACCCAGCTGCCGGCCGCGATGGGCTTCAGCGCGTAACCGATCACGACGTCGTAGCGGCGCACCTCGCCGCCTTCGGGAATGTCGGCCAGCGCGACCTTGTGCGCCTGCGGCACTTTCTCGACCAGGGTCAGCCCGGAGGGGAAGACCGTGCCTGCGGGCAGGCCGCCGTCGTTGGCCACGATCGCGACGTTGTCGCGCTCGTGCATGCGGATGGTCAGCGGGGCAGTGGCTTGGAGCGTGGGGTTCATGGACGACAACTCATTCGGACAGCGCGACGACTTCGACCCAGATCAAGAGTTCAGGTTTCAGAGGCCGAGCGCGTGCGGCAGCCACAGCGACAGCGCGGGCACATAGGTCACGGCGATCAGCACCACGAACAGCGCGACCAGGAAGGGCGCCGCCGCCCGTGTGACGACCCCGATCGGCAACTTGGAGACCGCGCTTCCGACGAACAGCACCGTGCCGACCGGCGGCGTGATCAGGCCGATACCCAGGTTGACCATCATGATCATGCCGAAGTGCACCGGATCGACGCCGAGCAGCTTGACCACGGGCAGCAGGATCGGCGTGAGAATCAGGATCAGCGGGGACATGTCCATCAGCGTCCCGAGGACCAGCAGCATGACGTTGATCAACATCAGGATCACGTACTTGTTGTCCGAGACGCTGGTGAAGAAGGTCGTGACCTTCAGCGGAATCTGCATCAGCGTCATCATGTAGCCGAAGCTGGCCGCGAAGCCGATCAGGATCATCACGATCGTCACGGTCTTCACCGTGCGATGCACCAGCTTCGGGAGGTCGCGCCACTTGTAGTCGCGGTAGATGAACATGGTGACGAAGAATGCCCAGACCACCGCGATCGAGGCCGATTCATTGGCGGTGAATACGCCCGACAGGATGCCCCCGAGGATGATCACCATGGTCATCAGCCCCCACATTGCATCGAGGCAAATCTTCAATGCCTGTCGCAGCGGAATCACCTCGCCCTTGGGGTAGTTTTTCCGGCTGGCAATGACCAGGCACAGGACGGCAAGCGTCAGGCCCATCAGCAGCCCCGGCACCACGCCCGCCACGAACAGGCTGGCGATCGAGACCGAGCCGCCGGCGGCCAGCGAATACAGCACCGCGTTGTGGCTGGGCGGAATCAGGATGGCCTGCACCGAGCCGCTGACCGTCACGGCGGTCGCGAAATCGCGCGGATAGCCTTTCCTTTCCATTTCGGGAATGAGGACCGAGCCGATGGAGGCGGTGTCGGCCACCGACGATCCGGAGATTGCGCCGAAGAAGGTGGAAGCCAGGATGTTCACCAGCGAAAGGCCGCCACGAATGAAGCCCACCAGCACGCCCGCGAACGCCACCAGCCGGCGCGACATGCCGCCCTCGGCCATGATGGCCCCGGCCAGCACGAAGAAGGGGATGGCCAGCAGCGAGAACTTGTTGACGCCGGATGCGAGCTGGATCATCACCGCGTCCAGCGGGATGTCGATCCAGAACGCGCCGATCAGCGCCGACAGCCCCAGGGCGTAGGCGATGGGCATGCCCACCATCATCAGCAGCGCGAAGCTGCCGAGCAGAACGAGGGCGTCCATCAGCGGGCTCCCTCGGCGTCGGCGAGTTCCTCGTAGCGCACGACGTCCCGGTGCGCCTGGCTGCCGAAGACCATGCGCTCGATCACGAAGACGAGCGTTGCGGCGGAACCGATGGGCAAGGCGGCGTAGGTGACGCCGACGGGCAACCAGCTCAGTTCGCTGATCGACTGGTGCCACGTCTCCATGCACAGCCGCGTGCCGTAGTAGGCGACGAACGCGCACACGAGGATCATCAGCAGGTCCACCAGCACCGAAATGACCTTCTTCAGGGAGTCGCGCAGGAGGTCGGTGATCATCGACACGGCGATGTGCGCACCGGCCCGATAGCCCGCCGCGGCCCCGACGAAGGTGAAGACCATCATGAACAGGATCGCGACGGGCTCCGGCCACTGCGAGCCGGTGCCAAGCACATAACGCGTGAACACCCCCCACGGAATGATCAGGGACATCAGGAAGATGGCGAAACCGGCCAGCCAGATGCAGGCCAGGTACAGCCGATCGCAAACGCGCACGAAGAGGGGGTCCATGGCGGAGGGCGCTCCCTATTTCGTCGCTTCGATGCGCTTGATCAGGCCTGCGTAGTCGGCACCGTACTTGGCCCGGACCGGCGCCGTCGCGTCATAGAAGGGCTTGTTGTCGATGTTGATGAATTCGACGCCCGCCGCCTTCAGCTTGGCCGTGTAGTCGGCCACGCTCTTGTCCCACAGCGCGCGCTGCTCCAGTTGCGCTTCGCGCGAGAACTTCTTCACCAGCGCCTGGTCGTCCTTCGACAGCTTGTCCCAGGTGACTTTGGACATGACGAAGATTTCGGGAATGATCAGGTGGTTGGTCTGCGTGTAGTACTTGGCGCCGGCCTGGAAGTGATTGGCGGTGAAGAGGGTTGGCGGGTTGTTTTCCGCACCATCGACCACGCCCGTCTGGATGGCGGTGAAGACTTCGCCGTAGCCCATCGAGATGCCGTTGCCGCCCATCGCGTTCATCGTGTCGACGAACAAGGGGTTGCCCATCATGCGGATCTTCATGCCCTTCAGGTCGGCGGGCGTGCGTACCGGCTTCTTCGTATAGAGGCTGCGCGAGCCGCCGTCCATCCAGCCGAGCCCCACGAGCTTGGCGGGCGACGCCGTGATCTTGTCGAGCATTTCCTGACCGATCGGCCCGTCGATCACGGCGCGCATGTGGGCTTCGTCGCGGAACACGAAAGGCATATTGAAGACGTTGACTTCAGGCACCACCGGGCCGATGGGCCCGAGCGAGGTGCGCAGGATCTGGATCGCGCCCACTTGCGTCTGCTCGATCATCTCCTTCTCGCCGCCAAGCACGGAGCCGGGGAACATCTGGATCTTGATGCGCCCCTTGGTCGCCTCTTCCAGCTTCTTGCCCATGTGTTCGATCGCCACCACGTTGGGGTAGCCCGCGGGATGCACGTCGGCGGCCTTGAGCGTCATCGTCTGGGCGGATGCCAGCCCGGGAAGAGTGGTCCAGGCAATGGCCGCCGCGGCTGCGCAGGCGGCCATGAGGGTGCGAGAGAGCGTCATGAAAAGTCTCCTGTGGGTGTGTGTGATCGTGGGACGCGAGAAAAAGAGGTGCCCGGCGACTCGCCGGCGTCTTATCCGAAGGGGCCCTGGGCGGTGAAGGCGCCGCCTTGGTAGATTGCGTTGGGGTCGTCGGCGGCTACGGGCGGCTGCGCCTCGACCTTCGCGCGGAACACCTCGGAGCTGTCCTGTGGCTGGAAGCCGAGGTGCGCCGCGGCGTGGTTGTCCCACCAGACATCGCGGTTGGCCGACATGCCGTAGACGACCGTGTGCTTGACGTCCGGCGTGAAGAGCGATTTCTCCATCAGTGCCGTCAGGTCGCGGAAGCTGAGCCAGGTGCTCATCATCCGGCGGTTGGCCGGCTCGGGAAAGGAGGAGCCGATGCGGATGCTCACCGTCTCGATGCCCCATCGGTCGAAATAGAACTGCGCCATGTCCTCGCCGAAGGACTTGGACAGGCCGTAGTAGCCGTCGGGCCGGCGCGCGGCGTGGGCGTCGAGGCGCTCCGTCTGCTTGTAGAAGCCGATCACATGGTTGGAGCTGGCGAAGACCACCCGCTTCACGCCGTGGCGGCGCGCGCCTTCATAGATATGGAAGACGCCCTTGATGTTGGCTTCGAGGACTTCCTCGAAAGGGCGTTCGACGGAGACGCCGCCCAGGTGCACGATCGCGTCGCAGCCGGCGACCAGCGCATCGACCGCGGCCTTGTCGGCCAGGTTGCAGGGTACGACCTCCTCGTGCGGGCCCATGGCCGGCGCGAGCGCGGCGATGTCGGACACGCGCAAGATGTGGGCGAACGGGCGCAGGCGCTCTCGCAGGACCTTGCCCAGGCCGCCGGCGGCCCCCGTCAGCAGCAAGCGGTCGAGGCGGGGAGGGGAGGAAGGAGCGCTCATCGTTGCTTGTCTCTCTGAGTCATAGGTTATCTGTTGTCGTACAACGCTCAGTTGATTATCATCACCGCATGTCGAACCTGTCAACGGGGACAACCGCAGCCGCCGAGCCGGCCGCCTTGGGCGCAAGACCGCGCCGTCGCGGCCGCGGACTTGCGCATGGCCTGGTCGACGACCTGGGTGAGAAGATCCGCAGCCAGCAGCTGCGCCCCGGCGACAAGCTGCCCACCGAGTCGGCCATCATGCAGGCCTACGGGGTCAGCCGCACCGTGGTGCGCGAGGCGCTGTCCAAGCTGCAGGCCGGCGGGCTGGTCGAGACGCATCACGGCATCGGCACCTTCGTGCTGCAGCCCCGCGCGGCGGGCATGTTCCGGCTGGAGGGCTCCGACATTGCGACCACGGTCGACGTGCTGGCGGTGCTGGAGCTGCGCATCAGCCTGGAGACCGAGTCCGCCGGCCTGGCCGCCACCCGCCGCAACGAGGAGCAGCTGGCCGCCATGCGCGGCGCGCTCGACGACTTCGAGCGCAACGTGGCTGTGGCGGGGGACACCGTGGCACCCGACTTCCGCTTTCACCTGCAGATCGCGCAGGCCACGGGCAACCCCTACTTCGCGGACATCATGAGCCACCTCGGCACGACGATCATTCCGCGCACCCGCATCACGGCCATCCGCAACCATGACCGCCGCGGCGAGTACCTGAGCCGGGTCAACCGCGAGCACGAAGAGATCTATGCGGCCATCGCGCGAGGCGATCCTGAATCGGCGCGGGCGGCCATGCGCATCCACCTGACCAACAGCCGGGAGCGCCTGCGAGTGGCGCAGGAAGCGGCCCAGCGCGATGCAGAGGCGCCCGTGCATGGCGGCGGGGTCTCTTCCACCTGAGCGGCGCGCGCGTCGCGCTGGACATCGCAAAGATTGAGTTGTACGATGACTGATAACTTAGAACAACATCACCGTTTTTGCGGCGCATGCATGCGCCTCCCATTCCTTCATCCCAGGAGACCCAAGTCATGACCTTGAATCGACGCGATCTCGTGCTCGGCGCCGTTGGCGCGAGCCTGCTGGCCGGCTCTGCCCAGGCAGCCGATGCCTGGCCTTCGAAGCCCCTGCGCATCGTGGTGCCCTACCCGCCGGGCGGCTCCTCCGACATCATTGCTCGCGCCATCAGCCAGCCCTTGTCGGTGGCGCTCAATCAGTCGGTGATCGTCGAGAACCGCGCGGGCGCCAACGGCAATCTCGGCGCCGACCTCGTGGCCAAGGCGCCCGGCGACGGCTACACGCTGCTGCTGTGCGACGTCGGCGCGCTCGCGATCAGCCCGTCGGTCTACACCAAGCTCGCCTTCGATCCGTCGAAGGACCTGCGCGGCGTGACCATGCTGGCCTATTCGCCGCACTTGCTGGTGGTGCATCCGTCGGTGCAGGCCAACAGCCTGAAGGAACTGGTCGCCCTGTCGAAAAAGGCCGACCTGAACTTCGCCGTGACCGCCACCGGCAGTGCACCGCACCTGGCCGGAGTGGCGCTCGAGCGCGCCAGCGGCGCGCGCTGGCAGTACGTGCCCTACAAGGGCGGCGTGCAGGCCATCCAGGACACGGTCGGCGGCCAGACCCAGGTGCTGATGAACGGCATGCTCGCGACCCTGCCGCACGTGCAGAGCGGCAAGCTCAAGGTCCTGGGCGTTTCCAAGTCGACCCGCATGCCGCTGATCGGCGACGTGCCCACCATCGCCGAGCAGGGCGTACCGGGCTTCGAGTCGGGCACGTGGCAGGGATTGCTGGCGCCTCGCGGCACGCCCGAGGCCGTCATCCAGCGCCTCAGCAAGGAACTCGTCACCATCATCCGCTCGGCCGACATCCGTTCGCGGTTGGCCGGTCAGGGCGCCGAAGTCGTGACCATGACGCCGGCCGAGCAGGAGCAGTTCTTCAACAAGGAGCGCGCGCGCTGGGCCAAGGTGGTCGACGCGGCGCAGATCAAGCTCGACTGAAGCTCTCCCCCAGGGTGGCTCACTTCGTATAGCCGCCCACCCCCTCACCCGGGGCAGCACCAGCGGTCCGCCAAAGCCGGTTCCGTGGTTCCCTTCACCTTTCCAGGATCTTCAGATGAATCCCCAAGAACTCAAATCCATCATGGGCTCCGGCCTGTTGTCCTTTCCGTTGACCGACTTCGATGCCGAGGGCAACTTCGACAAGAAGGGCTATGTCAAGCGCCTCGAATGGCTGGCCCCCTACGGCGCGAGTGCGCTGTTCGCGGCCGGCGGCACCGGCGAGTTCTTCTCGCTCACCGGCGACGAGTACCCCGAGATCATCGAGACGGCGGTGCAGACCTGCCGCGGCAAGGTGCCGATCATCGCTGGCGCGGGCGGCCCCACGCGCTTCGCCATCCAGTGCGCGCAGGCGGCCGAGAAGGCCGGCGCGCACGGCGTCCTGCTGCTGCCGCACTACCTGACCGAAGCCGGCCAGGAAGGCCTGGCCGCGCACGTGGAGGCGGTGTGCAAGAGCGTGAAGTTCGGCGTCATCGTCTACAACCGCGGCCAGAGCAGGCTGTATCCCGATACCCTGGCGAAGCTGGCAGAGCGCTGCCCCAACCTCGTCGGCTTCAAGGACGGCATCGGCGACATCGAACTCATGAGCTCGATCCACCTGCGCATGGGCGACCGCTTCGCCTATCTCGGTGGCCTGCCGACGGCCGAGGTCTATGCAGCGGCCTACAAGGCGCTGGGCACGCCGGTGTATTCCTCCGCCGTCTTCAACTTCATCCCGAAGACCGCGATGGACTTCTACAAGGCGGTGGCGGACGACGACATGGCGACGCAGCACCGGTTGCTCAAGCAGTTCTTCATGCCTTACCTGGAGATCCGCAACAAGGGCCAGGGCTATGCGGTGAGCATCGTCAAGGCCGGCGCGCGCATCGTCGGGCACGATGCGGGCCCGGTGCGCACGCCTCTCACCGAGCTCAAGCCGCAGGAGTACGACGCGCTGGCATCGCTCATCGGCCAACTCGGGCCGCAGTAGGGTTGCAGGGGCGGGCACTGGCCGAGGCGCCGCGGCTCGCCTATTCTTGAGACAGCGTGCGGGGCCGCCGAGAGGGCCCCGCACTTTTTTCCGACCGACACAAGGACTGCCATGCAGAACTTCGACAACCTGATCAATGGCGAATGGCGCGCCGGCGCGAGCTACAGCCCCAACACCAACCCGAGCAACCTGCAGGACGTGCTCGGCCACTATGCCCAAGGCGACGCCGCCCAGGTCGACGAGGCCGTGGCGGCGGCCAACGCCGCCTTCCCGGCCTGGTCCATCGGCAGCGTGCAGGCGCGCTCGGATGCGTTGGACAAGATCGGCAACGAGATCCTGGCGCGCAAGGACGAGCTGGGCACGCTGCTGGCGCGCGAAGAGGGCAAGACCCGCGCCGAAGGCATTGGCGAGGCCACGCGCGCGGGCCACATCTTCAAGTTCTTTGCCGGCGAATGTCTTCGCCTGGCGGGCGAGGTGATCCCGTCGGTGCGCCCCGGCATCGGCGTCGAGATCACGCGGGAGCCCGTGGGCGTGGTGGGGCTGATCACCCCGTGGAACTTCCCTATTGCCATCCCGGCATGGAAGGTTGCGCCGGCGCTGGCCTACGGCAACTGCGTGGTGCTCAAGCCCGCGGACCTGGTGCCGGGCTGCGCCTGGGCGCTGGCCGAGATCATCAGCCGCTCGGGCATCCCGGCCGGCGTCTTCAACCTGGTGATGGGGCGCGGCAGCGTGATCGGCGATGCGCTGGTCAACCATCCGGGCATCCAGGCCATCAGCTTCACGGGCTCGGTCGGCGTGGGCCGCCGCATTGCGGTGCAATGCGCGACGACGCACAAGAAGGTGCAGCTCGAAATGGGCGGCAAGAATCCGCAGGTGGTGCTCGACGATGCCGATCTGAATCAGGCGGTCGAGCTCAGCGTGCAGAGCGCGTTCTATTCCACCGGGCAGCGCTGCACCGCGTCCAGCCGGCTGATCGTGACCGAGGGCATCTACCCGAAGTTCATCGAGGCGATGAAGGCGCGCATGGCGAAGATCAAGGTCGGTGATGCGCTTGCGCAGGGGACCGACATCGGCCCGGTGTCCAGCGAGAGCCAGCTGCGCCAGGACCTGGATTACATCGAGATCGGCCAGGGCGAAGGCGCCAACCTCGCTGCTGGCGGTGACCGGTTGAAGCTGGACACGGACGGCTACTACATGTCGCCGGCGCTGTTCAGCGAATCGGTGGCGAGCATGCGCATCAACAAGGAAGAGATCTTCGGGCCGGTGGCGAGCGTCATCCGCGTGAAGAACTACGAGGAGGCGCTGGCGACGGCGAACGACACGGAGTTCGGGCTGTCGGCAGGCATCGCGACGACTTCGCTGAAGTACGCGACACACTTCAAGCGGCACAGCCAGGCGGGGATGGTGATGGTGAACCTGCCGACGGCGGGGGTGGATTATCACGTGCCTTTTGGGGGGCGGAAGGGGTCCAGCTATGGGGCGCGGGAACAGGGGAGGTATGCGCAGGAGTTTTTTACGGTGGTGAAGACGGCGTACACGCTGGCCTGAGTTCTTCGCTCTCCCTCTAAGAGAGGCGGGTGGGGCACTTTGGCGTCGATTTGTACGTTGCTGTTGTGTTAAGGCTGGAGCCGGGGGTTCGTCCCGGCGGCCGAGTCACTTTCTTTTGCTTCGCCAAAAGAAAGTAACCAAAGAAAAGGCGACCCCACTGCGCGTGACCCTCCGCTTCGCTACGGGCAACCTGCGGTGCTCGCTTTTCGCGGGGTCCGCGCAAACTCGCTTCGCTCAAACACGCGCGGCCCTGATCCGCGAAAAGCTGCGCTCCTCGGCACGCGCAGAGGGGAGTGGGGACCGTTCGGGCCATCACTTCGTTCGGCCAACGACGGCCTCGCTGCGCGAGGCCTAGAACATGTGAATGCGTGACCGTGCGAACGTAAGCACGAGCACGAGCACGAGCATGTGCATGTCATGTGCATGTGCGCGTACGCGTGCGTGTCCGGGGTGTGCGTATGCGTGTGCATGTGCGCGAGAGCCAACGTGAGCGAGGACCAAGCGCTCACGCCCACCTGCATTCCACACGAGGGCGCGCCGTGGCGCGTTGAATTCCAAATCCCCTCTGGCCGCGCCGAGGAGCGGAGCTTTTCGCGGATCAGGGCCGCGCGTGTTTGAGCGAAGCGAGTTTGCGCGGACCCCGCGAAAAGCGAGCACCGCAGGTTGCCCGTAGCGAAGCGGAGGGTCGCGGCCAGTGGGGTCGCCTTTTCTTTGGTTACTTTCTTTTGGCGAAGCAAAAGAAAGTGACTCGGCTGCCGGGACGACGCCCCGGCTCCAGCCTTAAACCAACAGCAACGTACGAAATTGACCGCCCGGTGCCCTCACCCCAACCCTCTCCCGGAGGGAGAGGGAGCAAGACGGGGACCTCACCCCAGCCCTCTCCTCGAGAGAGAGGGAGCAGAGAGAGGTCACCCCGCGCGCCCGCGCCGAAGCAAATACTCGACCGCCTCGAAAACCCCTTCGCTGAACAACGCCAGCACCGCCGCCGGCACCGCCCCCGCCATCAGCAACTCGCGGTCATTCAAAGCCAACCCCGTCACGATCCGCTCCCCGAACCCTCCTGCGCCAATGAAGGCAGCAATCGTCGCCGTCCCGATCGCGATAGCCGTCGCCGTCCGCACACCCGCCAGCAGTGTCGGCAGCGCGAGCGGCAGCAAGACCAGCCGCAGGCTCTGCCCGCCGGTCATGCCCAGCGCCGTGCCGGCCAGCCGCAGCCCAACCGGCACCTCGGCCAGACCCGTCACGGTATTGCGCATGATGGGCAGCAGCGAATAGAGGGTGAGCGCGATCAGCGCAGGCAAGGTGCCGATGGCACCGATCAGGGAGATCAGCACCGCGAGCAGCGCGAGCGACGGCACGGTCTGCAGCAGGCCGGCAAGGCCGAGCACCAGAGCGCGCAGCCGCAGGTGCGGGAACACGGCAATCCCCAACGGCACGGCGATCAGGATCGCCAGACCCACCGAGATCGCCACGAGCAGAAGATGCTGGCGCGCGAGCCGGCCGAGGTCGGGGCCGAAGAGCTTGGCGACGAAGCCGCGCGCACCTTCGCTGCCGCTGGCGCCGGCGACGGCCTTCCCGCCCACGCCACCTTGCGCCAGGAAATCGCGCGCGATCACGTCGAAGGCCGCACCCTGCAGTTCGGCACGTGCGTTCATCGCGATCATGGCGCGCTCGTCGATGCGGCCCTCGAGCTTCTGCAGCGCGGCCCAGGCCGCCGGCCAGCGCGCGGGCACGTCCAGCCGATACAGGACCACCGCGTCGTAGCGCGGGAAGTAGCCGCGGTCGTCGGTCAGCACGCGCAGGCCGAGGTGCTCGATCTTGGCGTCCGTGGTGTAGATGTCGATGACGTCGACCTGCTTCGCCGTCATCGCGTCGTAGGCCAGCCCATGGTCCAGCCCGATGGGCTTCTGTGTGAAGCCGTAGCGCGCGGCCAGGCCTTGCCAGCCGTCGGCGCGGCCGATGAATTCGTTGGACAGCCCAAGCCGCAGCTCGGGATGGCGCGCCAGGTCGCCGAGGGTGCGCACGCCGAGCCGATCGGCATCGGCTGCGCGCATGGCCAATGCATAGCCGTCGTTGAAGCCGAGCGGGATGGCGATGCCGAGCCCGAGCGGCGCGAGCGCTGCGTTCATCGCCTCGCGCGTCATGGGCTGCGGATTCTTGAGGATCTCCAGCGCGATGGTGCCGGTGTACTCGGCGTAGAGATCGATGCTGCCGGAACGCAGGGCCTCGTAGACGATCGCGGTGTTCCCCAGTCCCTGCCGCAACCGCGGCGGCGCGGGCAGATGGGGTGCGGCGGTCTGCGCAAGTACCTCGGCCAGGATGTAGGACTCTGTGAAGCGCTTCGAGCCGATGTCGAGGCTCGCTTCCTGCGCCTGCGAGGATGCGGCAGCGCAGAGCAGGGCCAGGCAGAACAAGGCGAGAAGCCGCAGGGGGTGCAGGCAATGCATCCGGCGCAGTGTATCGACGTGCCCCGGAGTCCGACAGGTTGCGCTCCTACAGGAGATCGTGAGCGGGGCTGATGCGGTGCCGTGCCCCCTGCCAGCAGAGTGCCGATCGTGCTCATCAATTACGTCCGGCGTGGCCAAGGCAAGTCGCTGCTGCTCGTCCACGGACTGGGCAGCAGCTGGCGCTCGTGGCAAGGCATCATGGAACCGCTGGCCGCACAGCGAAGCGTGACCGCGATCGACCTGCCCGGCTTCGGCAAGAGTCCGCCACTGGACGGCGAGGTCTCGCTGCAGACGATGGCCGACGCGCTCGCGCAATTCCTTCGGGAGCACGAGCTGATCGGCACCGATGCGGCCGGCAGCTCGGTCGGGGCGCAACTGCTGCTCGAGCTGGCGAGGCGCGGCGGCGTACTGGGCTCGGTGGTGTCGCTCGGGCCGGGCGGCTTCTGGCTGGGCTGGGAGCGCTTCGTCTTCGCCGCCTCGGCCTGGTTTGCGCACCGGCTGGCGCGCAGCCTGCAATTTGCCATGCCGACCCTGAGCGCGCACGACTGGTCGCGCAGGCTCCTGCTGGCCCGGTTCTCGGTGCAGCCCGCCGCTTTGCCGCCTTCCATGGTGCTCGAGGAAATGCGCAGCTATGCATCCGCGTGCTCGTACGGCGCGATGTTGCGTGCGCTTCTGCGAGAGCCGGCGCTGCAGGGCGCGGCTGCGGGCAGCTTGACCAGCCCCCTGGTGATCGGTTGGGGGCGGCTCGACCGCGTCTGCCTCCCGCGGCAAGCAGCGCGGGCCATGCAGCTCTACCCCGGGGCACGCCTGCACTGGTTCGAGCGCTGCGGCCACTTCCCGCACTGGGACGCGCCTGAGGAGACCACGCGCCTTATCCTCGAAGCCACGGCCGACTGAACAACCCACCCGAAACCCGCGAAGGACTGCATGGCCCCCGAGAACAAGACGCACAAGGACAAGACGCACAAGGCGCGACCGACGAAGAGCAAAAAAAACAGCAGCCACAGCGACGACCGTTTCGCGCCGCCGCCGCCATCGGCTGACATCCATGGAGCCAAGGAATTGCCGTCGGTGCTGGTCGAGGGCTACAGCCTCCAGTTGCGCGGCGAGCAGGGCTTCCTGGGCGACCAGGCCAGCCAGACGGCTTTCCGCGAGCTGCTCGAGCGCTGGCGCCGTCGCGTTCGCAAGAAGGGCAAACGCGACCCGCTGGGGCACCAGCATTCCAGGGATCTGGCAAAGGGCACGCTCGATGCGGCGTTGAAGGCCGGCAAGGCCACGGAGGCCACCGACGTGGTCCATGCCGCCATCGAGGAGTTCGCCGAGTCGCTGGCTGACGTCATCCGGAGCTTCCTGCGGCAGCCGTCATGGCAGGGCGTCGAGCGCATCGTGGTCGGCGGCGGCTTCCCGGAAAGCGACGTGGGCGAGCGCGCGGTGCTGCAGGCGGCCGCGATCCTCCAGGAGATGAAGGTGCAGGTGCAACTTGCGCGAATCTGCCACGAGCCCGACGACGCGGGACTGCTCGGCTGGCTGCACCTGACCCCGCCCGAGCTGCTGGAGCACTACGACGCCATCCTCGCGCTGGACATCGGCGGCACCAATGTGCGTTGCGGCATCGTGAAGACGCGGCGCAAGCGCGCAGCCGACCTGTCGAAGGCGAAGGTGCTGCGGCGCGAGAAGTGGCGCCACGCCGACGACGGCCCGAATCGCCGCGAACTGGTCGCACGGCTGGCGGAAATGCTCGAGGCGCAGGTCCGCTATTGCGAGAAGAAGGGCATCCGCCTCGCACCCTTCGTCGGCATCGGCTGCCCAGGCCTGATCCGCAAGGACGGCTCGATCGCGCGCGGCGCGCAGAACATGCCCGGCGACTGGACCAGCGAGCACTTCCATCTGCCCACCGAACTGGCCAGGAAGATCCCGACCATCCGCGGCATCCCGACCATGGTGCTGATGCACAACGACGCCGTGGTGCAGGGGCTCAGCGAATTGCCCTTCATGCGTGACCTCAAGCGCTGGGCGGTGCTGACCATCGGTACGGGGATGGGCAACGCGAGCTATACCAACCTGGAGCCCGCGAAGCGGCCCAAGGACGACTAGGGTCCGTCACAGCTGGTACGCGATCGTCAGCAGCAGGCCTTCCGCCACGTCGCGCACCAGGCCGGGCCGCCGTGCGCGGTAGGTCTCGCCGGCCGAGGCGGTGGTCTCGATCCACTGCGCGAGCCAGTCGATCTGCTCGGCGCCGTAGAACACGACGGCCGCCTCATGGTTCAGCAGCAGGCTGCGCATGTCGAGGTTGATCGACCCGCACAGTGCCAGCTGTTCGTCCACCACGACGGCCTTGGCGTGCGCCATGAAGGGCAGCATGCGAAAGCTGACGCCGGCGCGCGCGAGGTCGCGCATGGCCCTGGCGCGCACGAAGTCGGCCAACCGATGGTTGGATCGCGCCGGCATCGCGATCGTGACCTGCACGCCGCGCCGCGCTGCCAGCCGCAGCGCATCGCGCAGACCGTCGCCGGGCACGAAGTAGGGCGTGATCGCGAGGAGGCGGTGCTCCGCGCGAAAGCAGGCGTCGATCAGCAGCGCGTGAGCGGTGTCCTCGGTCTGGTCGGGCCCGCTGGGCAGGAACTGGGCGAGCTCGCCGGCTGGCGGCTCGTCGGCTGCGATGGCGCGCGGCTTGCGCCCGCGCACCGAGGCCCAGTCGTGGTCGAACTGGCGAGCCGCGGCGGCGGCCACGCTGCCCCGCAGGTCGAAGGACAGGTCGCGCCAAGGCTGCGGGTGCTCGTGGTTGCCGAGGAAGTATTCGCCCGCGAGGTTGCGCCCGCCCGACCAGAGCCAGCCATCGTCGGCGATGGTGAGCTTGCGGTGGTTGCGCAGGTTGCGTGGCCCCGTGCGGCGCAGGCCGAAGATGGGGCGGAACACCGCGATCTCCGCGCCGGCATCGCGCAGCGTGTCGAAGTGATGGCGCGGCAGCGACAGCGCGCCGAAGCCGTCGAGCAGCACGCGCACCTTGATGCCTTCGCGCGCGCGGCGCGACAGCCGGTTGATCGCCTCGTGCCCCAGCGCATCGTCGCCGATGATGAAGGAGCAGACATCGATGCGCGTGCGCGCGCCCTCGATCACCTCCCACAGCGCGTCTCGCGCAGCGCCGCCGTCGGGGTGGAAGCGTACCGGGCTGGGGCCGGGCGGTGCGAGGCCGAAGCTCTCGATCAGGTCGGCGGCCCAGTGGCCGGCCGGTATCGAGCGCGGGGGCCGGGGCGAACCCGAGGGCCGCAGCTTGCGCTGGCCGAACAACAGGTACGTCGGCAGGATGAGGTAGGGCAGCAGCGCAAGACCCATGACCCAGGCGATCGCCGTGGCGGGCGCGCGATGCTCACGTCGCCCGCGCGTGGTCAGCACATAGACCAGCAACGCGAAGGTGACGACCAGCAGGTGCTGCGACGGCGAAGGCAGCCAGTCCAGCCAGTCGTCGATTCGGTTCACGCGGCGATGGCCCGATTCAGGAATTGACGGGCTCGAGTTGCGACTGGAGGGCGGCAGGTACCGGCCGTCCCTCCGATGCAAGGAAGCGCATCATCGGCCCGACCACGGCACGCACTGCCCCACGCGCACCCACGCGCTCGCGCCAGGCCAGCAGGCGGGGCGTGGCGTCCGTCATGCCGGCCCCCTTGCGGTCGGCGAAGACCTGGGCCATGTAGAACGCGATGTCGGCGAAGGAGTAGGGGCCGGCCAGGTGGTCGGCGTGCGCCAGGCGCTCTTCCATCTGCTCGTAGAAGCGGGTACAGGCGGCGCAGGCCGTCACTGCCGCATCGCTGCGCATGTCGTGCTGCAAGCCCATCAGCTTGATCACGTGCGGGAAGAACACCTCGTCGGACAGGTGCTCGAGCTGGCGGGCCCGGGCGCGGCCGGTGATGTCACGCGGCCAGAGCGGCGGCTCGGGCACCTTGTCCTCGAGGTACTCGAAGATCTGCGTCGAGTCGAACACCTCGACCTCGTCGTCGATCAGCACCGGCACCTGCCGCTTGGGATTGACGCGCAGCACCTCGGGGTGTTTGGGCAGGTAGTTGTCGTCCTTGTCGAAAGGCACCATGACGGCTTCGATCGCGATGCCTTTCTCGAGGGCGGCGATCTGCGCCTTGGCGCCGAACATGCTGAGGGGGCCGGTGAAGAGCTTCATGGAGCGCGATCATGCCGCGACTTCACCGGACCTGCACCTCAGGCGGAGCCCCAGACCTCCTGCGCGGTCTCGACCACCAGCCGCAGCTTGCTGCGCTGGTCCTCGACCGCGATCTTGTTGCCGTGCACCGTGCTGGAGAAACCGCATTGCGGCGACAGCGCGAGCTGCTCCAGCGGCACGTACTTGGCCGCAGCCTCGATGCGCTCCTTGAGCTCGTTCTTGTCTTCGAGCTGGCCGAACTTGGTGGTCACCAGGCCGAGCACCACGGTCTTGCCCTTGGGCAGGAAGCGCAGCGGCCGGAAGTCGCCCGAGCGTGCGTCGTCGTACTCGAGGAAGTACGCGTCCAGGTCCATCTCCTTGAGCAGGGCCTCGGCGACGGGTTCGTAGTTGCCGGCCGCGGCATGGGTGCTCTTGAAGTTGCCGCGGCACAAGTGCATCGCGAGCGTCATGCCCGCGGGCTTCTGCGCCACCACCTTGTTGATGAAGGCGGCGTAGCGGTGCGGCAGCTCGTTGGGGTCATCGCCGCGCTGGCGGGCCGCCTCGCGCATCTTCTCGTCGCACAGGTAGGCGAGATTGGTGTCGTCCATCTGCACGTAGGTGCAGCCCGCCTCGGCGAGCGAGCGCAGCTCGTCGCCGTAGGCGCGGGCCACGTCGTCGTAGAAGACCGGGTCGAGCTCGGGGTAGGCCTGCTTGCTGATCCCCGCGCGGCCGCCGCGGAAGTGCAGCATGGTCGGCGAGGGGATGGTGACCTTGGGCGTGTTGCCGGGCGAGACCTGGCTCTTGAGGTACTGGAAGTCGGCGAGCTGGATGGCCTTGGCGTGGGTCACCTTGTCGATGACGCGCATCACCGGTGGGGCGAGCTCTTCGGTGCCGTCCGGCTTGCGGATGGTGACCGGGATGTCGGTCTTCACGCCACCGAGCTGCTCCAGGAAGTCGATGTGGAAATAGGTCCGGCGGAACTCGCCGTCGGTGATGCTCTTGAGGCCGATGTCCTCCTGGAACTTCACGATCTCGGTGATGGCCTTGTCTTCGACCTTGCGCAGCTGTTCGGGCGTGATCTCGCCCTTGGCTTTCTGCTCGCGGGCTTCGAGCAGGTACTGGGGACGCAAAAAGCTGCCGACGTGGTCATAGCGGGCGGGCAGGCGGGCGTGTTCGGACATGGTGGGCTCCGTCGAAATCTTGGAAAGGAACGAGCGATCGTAAACGGTCGGGAATTGGCTCGGATGGATACAGTGATGTTGGTGTTTTCCCTTAAAAAAGCCACTAGGTATTGGATTTTGACTTCTCAATGTATACATTGCGTATCCTATGAGTCGCTCCAAAAGTCCCTTCCCCCTCGATGCCTGGTATGCGGCGGCCTACGACGTCGAGCTCAAGCACAGCTTGCTCGCCCGCACTGTCTGCAACCAGAAGCTGGTGCTGTACCGACGCAGTGATGGCCAGGTCGCCGCACTGGAGGACGTTTGCTGGCACCGCCTGATGCCGCTGTCCCTCGGTCGGTTGGAGGGCGACGAACTGGTCTGCGGCTACCACGGCCTGGTCTACAACAGCCAGGGCCGCTGCACCCACATGCCGAGCCAGGAGACACTCAATCCGTCGGCCTGCGTGCGCGCCTACCCGGTGGTGGAGAAGCACCGCTTCGTCTGGGTCTGGCCCGGCGACCCTGCCAAGGCCGACCCGGCGCTGGTGCCCGACATGCACTGGAACGACGACCCGGCCTGGGCCGGCGACGGCAAGATGATCCGCGTGGCCTGCGACTACCGGCTGGTGGTCGACAACCTGATGGACCTCACGCACGAGACCTTCGTGCACGGCTCCTCGATCGGCAACCGCGCAGTGGCAGAGGCGCCTTTCGTCGCGACGCACGGCGATCGCTCGGCCACTGTCACGCGCTGGATGGAGAACATCGACGCGCCGCCGTTCTGGGCTGCGCAGATCCGCCATGCGCGTGGCTACGAGGGCAAGGTCGACCGTTGGCAGATCATCCGCTTCGAGGGCCCATGCACCGTCAACATCGACGTGGGCGTCGCGCCGGCAGGCAGCGGCGCGGTGCCGCGCGACGGTGATCCAGGCGATCGCAGCCAGGGTGTGAATGGCTATGTGCTCAACACCATCACGCCCGAGACCGACACCACCTGCCTCTATTTCTGGGCGTTCGCGCGCAACTATTGCATTGGCGAGCAGCGGCTCACGCACGAGCTGCGCGAGGGCGTGGCCGGCATCTTCCGCGAGGACGAGCTGGTGCTCGAGGCGCAGCAGCGCGCGATGGACGAGCGCCCCGGACGCGATTTCAACAACCTCAACATCGACGCCGGCGCAATGTGGGCGCGCCGGTTGATCGACCAGTTGATCGCGAAGGAGCGGCCGGTTGCGCCCACCATTCCGATCCGGCCGGCGCCGGTGACGGAGGGCGCGTGAGCGTCGGCGCGGAAGGCAGCGAGGCCGGCAGCTCGCAGGCCGTGAAGGCCCAGCTGCGGCTGCGCGAAATGGTGCTGGCCGGCGAGCTGCCGGGCGGCACGCGCATCGCCGAGGTCGCGATCTCGGAGCAACTGGGCGTGTCGCGCACACCGGTGCGCAGCGCGCTCATGCGGCTCGAGCAGGAAGGCCTGCTCGAGGCCCTGCCGAACGGCGGCTACGCGGTGCGCACGTTTTCCGAGCGCGACGTTGCCGACGCCATCGAGCTGCGCGGCACGCTCGAAGGCTTGTCGGCGCGGTTGGCGGCCGAGCGCGGCGCGGCGCCCGTGGTGCTGCGCGAGGCCCGCGCCTGCCTGCGCCGCATCGACGAACTGCTGAGGGAGCCCGCGCTCGACGACGCGGCTTTCTCGCGCTACGTCGAATTCAACGGGCAATTCCATCGGCTGCTGTCCGAGATGGCCGATAGCCCGCTTCTTGCGCAACAGATGGAGCGCGTGATCAACCTTCCATTTGCATCGCCCTCCGCCTTCGTGGTGGTGCAGGCCAACTCGCCGGCCGCGCGCGACATGCTCGTGATCGCACAGGACCAGCACGGCCAGGTGCTGGACGCGGTCGAGAACCGTGAGGGCTCGCGTGCCGAGTCGCTGATGCGCGAGCACAGCCGCCTCGCGCAGCGCAACCTGCGCGAGGCGCTGCACGGCGCGCACGGCCATCCGCTGCCGGGCGTGCAGCTGATTCGCCGGCGGGCCTGAACACAACATTCCTGCGATGAACAGCGAAATCCACTGGATGCCTGCGCGCATCACGGCCTGCCGCGATCTGACGCCCACCGTGCGCGAGTTCGAGCTCACCCCCGAGTCGGGCATGGCCGGCGGCTACGAGCCGGGGTCCCATCTCCAGGTCCAGGTGCTGGTCGGGGTGCCGGGCGCAGGCCGGGTGCAGACGCGCCACTACTCGCTCGTGGGCGAGCCGGACGGGCGCACCTGGCGCATCGCCGTCAAGCGCCTCGACGACGGCCGGGGCGGCTCGCTCGCGATGTGGCGACTGGCGCCCGGCGATCGGCTGCTGCTGACGCAGCCGCAGAACCACTTCGGGCTCGACATCACGGCGCCCGGCTACCTGCTGGTCGCGGGCGGCATCGGCATCACGCCGATGGTGTTGATGGCGCAGCGCCTCGGCGCGCTGGCCGCACGCAAGGGTGTGCCGGTGCGCATGCTCTACGGCGCGCGCAGCAGCGAGGAGCTGGCCTATCTGCCATTGCTGCAGGCCGCGCTGGGAAGCCCGGAGACCAGCAGCGTCCAGACCCACATCGGCAATGCGTCCATCGATTTCGCTGCCGAGATCGCGGCGCTGCCCCACGGAGGCCAGCTCTACACCTGCGGGCCCGTGCCGATGCTGGAGGCGGTGAAGCGCGCCTGGATGGGGGCGGGGCGGGCACCGGCGGACCTGCGCTTCGAGACGTTCGGCAGCAGCGGCCGGCTGCCCGTGCAGGCATTCGAAGTCCGCATTCCGCGCCATGACCTCCGCATCCAGGTGCCCGCGGAAAGCAGTCTGCTCGAAGCGCTCGAAGCCGCGGGCGTGCAGACGCTGTGGGACTGCCGCCGCGGCGAATGCGGCCTGTGCGCCATGGACGTGCTCGCCGTGGACGGCGAGATCGACCACCGCGACGTGTTCCTCAGCGAAAAGGAGAAGCGCGAAGGCCGGCGCATCTGCGCCTGCGTGTCGCGCGCCGTCGGCAGCATCACGCTCGATTCCGCCTGGCGACCGGACGCGCCGTGACGGTCAGGAGCTTGCGCGATCATCGCGCAAGTGGTCGATGTATCGCGCAGAATGCAGAACCGTGGATCGATGACATGGGCGCCTTAGGTGTTTGCCAAGGCGCCAACATGATTTTGATTGATCACAATACGCCCCGTTCAGATCCCCATCACAAGGAGACTTCCATGCAACGTCGCCACCTCCTGCAGGCCGCGAGCCTCACGGCCCTCGCCCTCGCCATGCCGCTGGCGCAGGCCCAGGGCAACACCTTCAAGATCGGCCTGGTGCTGCCGATGACAGGTCAGCAGGCCACCACCGGCCGTCAGATCGAGGCCGCGGCCCGGCTTTACATGGCGCAGAACGGCGACACCGTGGCGGGCAGGAAGGTCGAGCTGATCGTCAAGGACGACACCAGCCTGCCCGACGTGACCAAGCGCCTGGCGCAGGAGCTGGTGGTGAATGACAAGGTCAACGTGCTGGCCGGCTTCGGCATCACGCCGTCCGCCATGGCCACCGCGCCGATCGCCACCCAGTCGAAGACGCCAATGGTGGTGATGGCCGCCGCCACCTCGAGCATCACCGAGGCCTCGCCCTACGTCGTGCGCACCAGCTTCACGCTGCCGCAGGTCTCGGTTGCCATGGGCGACTGGGCGCCCAAGAACGGCATCAAGTCGGTGGTGACGTTGGTCAGCGACTATGGGCCAGGCAACGACGCCGAGAAGTTCTTCGCCGAGCGCTTCCAGCTCAACGGCGGCAAGGTGCTCGACAAGCTGCGCGTGCCGCTGCGCAACCCGGATTTCGCACCCTTCCTGCAGAAGGTGCGCGACGCCAAACCCGACGCACTGTTCGTTTTCGTGCCCTCGGGCGCCGGCGCGGCGGTGATGAAGCAGTTCATCGAGCGCGGCATGGACAAGGCCGGCATCAAGTTGATCGCCACCGGCGACGTGACGGATGACGACCAGCTCAACGACATGGGCGACGGTGCGCTGGGCGTGGTCACTTCGCACCATTACTCGGCGGCGCATCCGTCGGCGGCCAACAAGAAGTTTGTCGAGGCCTTCCAGAAGGCCAACAAGAACATGCGCCCCAACTTCATGGCGATCGGCGGCTACGACGGCATGCGCGTGATCTACGAGGCCCTCAAAACAACCAAGGGACAGGGCGGCGGTGACGCGCTGCTGGCTGCGATGAAGGGCCAGCTCTTCGAAAGCCCGCGCGGCCAGGTGCTGATCGATGCGCAGACGCGCGACATCGTGCAGGACGTGTACCTGCGCAAGGTCGAGAAGAAGGACGGACAGCTCTACAACGTCGAGTTCGACGTCATCAAGGCGGTGAAGGATCCCGGCAAGAACAAGCAGTGATGCATCCAGCGACCGCGCGCTCCAGGGGCGAGCCATGTTGACTATCCTCTTCGACGGCATTGCCTACGGCATGCTGCTGTTCGTGCTCGCGGTCGGGCTGGCGGTGACGCTGGGGCTGATGAACTTCATCAACCTCGCGCACGGGGCGTTCGCGATGGCGGGGGGCTATCTCACCGTGTTCGCGATGCAGAAGGCAGGCGTTCCCTTCCTGGCCTGCCTGCCGCTCGCCTTCGTGCTCGTGGGGCTGCTGGGCGCGCTGCTGGAGCGCACGCTGTACCGGCCGATGTACGGCAAGTCGCACCTGGACCAGGTGCTGTTCTCGATCGGGCTGGCGTTCATGGCGGTGGCAGCGGTCGACTATTTCGTCGGCTCCTCGCAGCAGAACGTGCACTTGCCCGAGTGGCTGCGCGGGCGCACCGAGATCGGCGACGGGGCGCTGCTGCTGGGCATGGGCCATTACCGCATCTTCATCATCGTGCTGTGCGCGCTGCTCACGGTGGTGCTGCAGCTCATCCTGTCGAAGACGCGCTTCGGCAGCCGGCTGCGCGCGGCGGTGGACGATCCGCGCGTGGCGGCGGGGCTGGGCATCAACGTCAACGTGGTGTTCCTGGCAACCTTCGCGGTGGGCTCGGGCCTGGCCGGGCTCGGCGGTGCGCTGGGCGCCGAGATCCTGGGCATGGACCCGACCTTCCCGCTCAAGTACATGATCTATTTCCTGATCGTGGTCTCGGTCGGCGGCACCTCGTCGATCACCGGACCGCTGCTGGCCGCGCTGCTGCTGGGCATCGCCGATGTAGGGGGCAAGTACTTCATTCCCAAGATGGGCGCGTTCACGGTGTACCTGCTGATGATCCTGATCCTGATGTGGCGTCCGCAGGGATTGTTCACGCGGCGGGGAGGGCGTTAGCAGATGGATTCACGCGACGCGCTGCTCGCCAGGACGCGCTGGCGGCCATGGGAGTTCGTCTTCTGGGCGGTTGTCTTCGTGCTGCCGGCGCTGCTGCCCTCGAAGGCGCTGATGATCAACGAGATCGCGATCATTGCGCTGTTCGCGCTGTCGCTCGACTTGATCCTCGGCTACACAGGCATCGTCTCGCTGGGCCATGCGGCTTTCTTCGGCTTCGGCGCCTACACGGCCGCGCTCTTCGCCAAGCACGTGATGCCCGACCCGACCGTGGGCCTGGTGGTTGCCATCGTCGCGTCTGCCGCGGTTGGCGCCTTGGCCAGCGTCACCATCCTGCGCGGCAGCGACCTCACGCGGCTGATGGTCACGCTGGGCACCGCGCTGCTGCTGCTCGAATTGGCGAACAAGCTGGACTGGCTCACCGGCGGCGCCGACGGGCTGCAGGGCGTGGTGATGGGGCCGGTGCTGGGCCTGTTCGACTTCGACCTCTATGGCCGCACGGCAGCGTGGTACTCGCTGGCCGTGCTGCTGCTGCTGTTCATCGTGATGCGGCGCCTGGTGCAGTCCTCCTTCGGCGCCACGCTCAAGGCAATCCGTGACAACCGGCTGCGTGCGATGGCGATCGGCATTCCGGTGGTCTCGCGCATCGCGGTGATCTACACGGTCGCGGCAGGAGTGGCCGGCGCGGCGGGCGCGCTGCTCGCGCAAACGAGCGGCTTCGCCTCGCTCGACGTGCTGGCCTTCGACCGCTCGGCCGACGTGCTGCTGATGCTGGTGATCGGCGGCGTGGGCTGGCTCTACGGCGGCATCGCAGGGGCCATCGTCTTCAAGCTGCTGCAAGACGCGTTGTCGACGGTCACGCCGCAGTACTGGATGTTCTGGGTCGGATTGATCCTCGTGCTGCTGGTGCTGGTCGGGCGCGACCGGCTGCTCAAGCCCTGGACGTGGTTCGGCAGGCGAGCGGGTGCGGCGCGATGAGCGACAACATCGTGCTCTCCGCCACCGGGCTGGTGATGCGCTTCGGCGGCATCACGGCCACGGACAATGTGACGCTGAACCTGAAGCGAGGTGCGCGCCACGCGCTGATCGGCCCCAACGGTGCCGGCAAGACCACGCTGGTCAACCTGCTGACGGGCGTGCTCACGCCGACTGCCGGACGCATCGTCCTGGAGGGCGAGGACATCACGCGCCTGGCACCGCATGCCCGCGTGACGCGTGGCATGGTGCGCACCTTCCAGATCAATCAGCTCTTCGACTCGATGACGCCGCTGGAAACCTTGGCATTGGTCGTGTCGCAGCGCTCGGGCCTCGGCGCGCAGTGGTGGCGCCCGCTGGGCGCCGCAGCGCAGGTCTCGGAACGGGCCGAGCAGCTGCTGGAGCAGTTCCGTCTCACCGACGTCGCGCGCCAGGCGACGCGGGAGCTGGCCTATGGCAAGCGCCGCCTGCTCGAGATCGCGATCGCGCTGGCCTGCGAGCCGCGCGTGCTGCTGCTGGATGAGCCGGTCGCCGGCGTGCCGGCGGGCGAGCGCGAGGAACTGCTGCAAACGGTGTCCGCGTTGCCGGCCGATGTCTCGGTGCTGCTCATCGAGCACGACATGGACCTGGTGTTCAGCTTCGCCGACCGCATGACGGTGCTGGTCAACGGGGCCTTGCTCACGGAAGGCGACCCGGACACGATTGCCAACGATCCGAAGGTCAAGGAGGTCTATCTGGGGCAGGGGGCCGTGCATGTCTGAGCTGTTGCGCATCGACAAGCTGAGTGCCGGCTACGGAGAGGCCGTGGTGCTGCACGACATATCGCTCGGCCTCGGCGAGGGCCAGACGCTGGCACTGCTGGGCCGCAACGGCACGGGCAAGACCACGCTGATCAACACGCTGGCGGGCGCGACGCGCCAGCACGGCGGCAGTATCACGCTGTCGGGTTCGGCGCTGCACAAGCTCTCGCCGCACCAGCGCGCGGCGGCCGGCATCGGCTGGGTGCCGCAGGAGCGCAACATCTTCAAGTCGCTCACGGTGCACGAGAACCTGACGGCAGTGGAGCGGCCCGGCCGATGGAACCCGCAACGCGTCTATGAGATGTTCCCGCGCCTGGCCGAGCGGAAGCGCAACCTGGGCACGCAACTGTCCGGCGGCGAGCAGCAGATGCTGGCCGTGGGACGTGCGCTGGTGGTGAATCCGCGCCTGCTGCTGCTCGACGAGCCGCTCGAGGGGCTGGCGCCGATCATCGTGGAGGAACTGCTGCGCGCAATTCGCCGCATCACGCAGGACGAAGGCCTCGCGGCCATCATCGTCGAGCAGCATCCGCAGGCCATCCTCGCCATTTCCGACCAAGCGGTGGTGCTGGACCATGGCACGGTGGTGCATGCCGATCGCGCCGCGACCTTGCGTGACCAGCCCGAGGTGCTGGAGCGCTTGCTGGGCGTCTCGCGCTGACGGCGCGCCGGGCCTACACTGGTCTGTCAACGACTCGCCACAGGAGACTCGCACATGGCAAGCATTCGGCGTGAAACGCAGGTGGCCGCGAGCGCCGCGCAGGTCTGGGAGGCGGTGCGCGACATCGGCGCCATCCACCACCGGCTGGTGCCCGGCTTCGTGACCGACTGCAAGCTGGAGGGCGATGCGCGCATCGTCACCTTCGGCAACGGCGTGGTAGCGCGGGAGGTGATCGTCGACCTGGACGATACCGCGCGGCGCCTGGTCTGGTCGGCCAGCGGCGGCCGGCTCAGCCATCACAACGCATCGCTGCAGATCTTCGACGAGGGCGGTGGGCAAAGCCGGCTGGTCTGGATAGCCGATTTGCTGCCGCGCGAGATGGCGGGGCCCATCGCCGGCATGATCGATGAGGGGATGCGCGTCATGAAAAAAACCCTGGAGGCGCAGGAGACCGCTCGCTAGCCTGGGCGCCCCCGTTTACCAGCGATCTGAGCTCATCAACGGTTCCCAGCGGCCCCCGCGCGGTCGATAGACGCCGACACTGCCGTACAGCTGCTCGCCGTCGGGCCCGAACTTCATCACGTTGGTGACCGGGGCCATGAAGTCGAGCTCGCGAAGCTTGGTCGTCAGCACCTTGCCATCCACCGAGTTGGCTCGGTGCACCGCGTTGGACAGCAGGTACATCGCGTCGTAGGCATAGTGCGACCCATACACCGGCGGGTGGCCGTACGCAGCGCTGAAGGCCTCGACGAACTTTGCGCCGCGGTAGAACTCCCGCGGCTCCAGCACGGGCGATGTGGCGAAGACTTCGAGCGGGAGCTTTCGTGCGAGCAGCTTGTTCGTCTTGAGCGTATCGCCGCCAACGATCTTGATGTTGGTCAGCTCGGCGGCTGCCAGCTGTTCGATCAATGCGACGACTTGGAAGTCCGCAAGGGTGGTGACGATGGTCTCGACCGAACGGGTCTTCAACTCCTTGACCAGCGAACCGAATTCGGTCGTCTTGTCATCGAAGGATCGGCGCAAGGCGACGGTTCGGCCATGGCCGCTGAGCGATTTTTCCGCAAGGTCGGCCAGCGCCTTGCCATACGACGTGCTGTCGTCGACGACCGCACAGGCACCTGCGCTTTCGCTCAGCGTGGTTGCTGCATACGCGCCCATTGCGCGCCCCTGGATCGTGTCGCTGGCCACCAGCCGCAGCGTGGTCGGGAAGCCGAGCTGCGTGTACTTGGGCTGGGTGGAGATCGCGAGCTGGGGGATGTTCCTTGCGGCGTAGATGGGCGCAGCCTGAATGCTCACACCGGAATTGAGATGGCCGATGACGGCAACGACGCCCTCGTCGACGAGATGGCTGGCAACCTGCGCGCCGACGCCTGGGCTCGATTGATCGTCGACGGCAACGATCTGGAAGTGCACGGTCTTTCCGTCCACCACGACGCCGCTGGCGTTGATCTCCTTCACCGCCAGCTCGACGCCCTGGAGCATGTCCTTGCCCAATGCGGCCAGTGGGCCCGACAAGGGCTGGGCGACGCCGATCTTTACCGTGTCGGGAATCTTGGAACAGGCAATGAGCCCGACGAGCGCGAGTGCTGAAAAGCCGATACCGACGAGTCTCATGTAACCCCCCGAAAAATTAGTAGAAAAAAATTCTACGAGGGGGTCTTGGGAATCCGGGTCGTTCAACAGATTTCGCGACCTTTCACCTCCTTCAGCTCGCTGCGGCGCGCTCGCGCAAGTGCGCCACCAGCAGCTTGGCGGCCGGCGAGAGATTGGCTTCGCTGCGAAAACAGATCGCAAAGCGTCGCTCGGCCCACGGGTCGGACAGCGGCACCACGCGCAGTCCCAAGCTCTGCACCACCGGGTCGACCACCTCGCGCGGCACCACGGCGATGCCCAGGCCGGCACGCACGCAGCGCAGCGCTGCATCGAAGGTCGACACCACCGCGCGGTAGCTGAGCGGACGCCCGATGATGGCGGCGGCGCGGGCCAACATCGTGTGGACCGCAGTGGAGGCTGGCAGGCCCACGTGGTCGAACTCCAGCGTCTCCTCGAAGCTGCAGCGCCGCCGCCGCGAGATCGGGTGCGAGGGATGAGCAACCAGCGCCAGCCGGTCGCGTCGGTAGGGCCAGGCCTGCAGGCCTTCCAGGTCTGCCGCGTCCCAGCACACGCCGACCGGCGCCGAGCCTTCGCGCAACGCGCGCACCAGGTCGCGGCTCAACGCCTCCTCGATGTCGACGCGAATGTCACGGTGCGCCGGCGCCTGCAGGAAATCCGCGATGTCGTCGGGCAGGAATTCGGCGATGGAGGACACGCTGGCCAGCACCCGCACCTGGCCCTTCACGCCACGTCCGTAATCCGCCATGTCGCGGGCCACGCGGTCGGCACTGGCCAGCATGGCGCGCGCGTGCTCCAACAGGATCTCGCCGGCCGCCGTGGGCGTGACGCCGCGACGGCGGCGCTCGAACAGCGTGGCACCGACCACGCTTTCGAGCTGGGCCAGCCGCTTGCTGATGGCGGAGGCGACGATGTGGTGCTGTTCGCCCGCTCGCGCGATGTTGCGGGTCTCGCAGACCGCCACGAAAAGGCGCAGGCTCGTGAGGTCCAGGTCTCGCATGGCGTTCCAGATGGGAATGTTTGGCATGCCAGATTACCGCTTTTGCAAACGATAGGGAACGCCTAGAGTTCTGGCAAGAACCGGTTTCCTGCCGGCCACGAGAGACAAAGCCCATGCCCGAATCGAATCCGCGCCTGCCGAGCGTCGCCGTCATCCGCGAAGTCGGCCTGCGCGATGGTCTCCAGAGCATCGCCACCATCCTGTCGACCGAGCGCAAGCGCGAGTGGATTCGCGCGGCCCATGCCGCCGGCCAACGGGAGATCGAGGTCGGCTCCTTCGTGCCGGCGCGCCTGCTGCCGCAGCTGGCCGACACAGCCGAGCTGGTGAGCTTTGCCAAGACACTGCCCGGGCTGTTCGTTTCGGTGCTGGTGCCGAACCTGCGCGGCGCCGAGAGTGCGATTGCGAGCGGCGCCGACCTGATGATCGTGCCGCTGTCGGCCAGTCACGCGCACAGCGTGGCCAACCTGCGCAAGACACCCGACGAAGTGGTGGCGGAAGTCGCCCGCATCCGCGCGGCACGTGACGCGGCCGGCGCGAAGACGCTGATCGAAGGCGGCGTGGGCACCGCTTTCGGGTGCACGCTGCAGGGCGAGGTCGATCCAGGCGAGGTGCTGCGTCTGATGCAGGCCCTCCTCGACGCCGGCGCCGACCGGGTGAGCCTGGCCGACACGGTGGGCTACGCCGACCCGGCGATGGTGCGCAGGCTCTTCGAGCAGGCGCTGAAGATCGCAGGCGAGCGCTTCTGGTGCGGCCACTTTCACGATACGCGCGGCCTGGGCCTGGCCAATGTCTACGCCGCGCTGGAGCTGGGCGTGAGCCGCTTCGACGCTTGCCTTGCCGGCATCGGCGGCTGTCCGCATGCGCCCGGCGCGAGCGGCAACGTGGCCACCGAGGACCTCGCGTACATGCTGGGCAGCATGGGCATCGCGACGGGGGTGGACATCGGGCCGCTGCTCGCGCTGCGTGCGCGCGTGGCCGGTTGGCTCCACGGGGAGACACTGCACGGCACGCTCTGGCGCGCCGGCCTGCCCAAGACCTTCACGCCCGAAGCCCTGGCGGCCTGACACGAAAGCACCATGAAAAACGAAGCTGATTCCCTGCCCCTCGCCGGCGTTCGCGTGGTCGAGTTCACCCACATGGTGATGGGCCCCACCTGCGGGATGATCCTGGCCGACCTCGGCGCCGAGGTGATCAAGATCGAGCCGCCCGGCGGAGACAAGACGCGCCGGCTGCCGGGCCTCGGCATCGGCTTCTTCCGCTCGTTCAACCGCAACAAGAAGAGCGTGGTGCTCGACATCACGAGCGACGAGGGCCGAGCCACGGCGAGCGAGCTGATCGGCGAGTGCGATGTGATGCTCGAGAACTTCCGGCCGGGGCTGATGAGCTCGCTGGGTCTCGACTACGAGACCCTCTCGAAGAAGTACCCGCGGCTGATCTATGTCTCGCACAAGGGCTTCCTGCCGGGGCCGTACGAGAAGCGGCTCGCGCTCGACGAGGTGGTGCAGATGATGGGTGGCCTCTCGTACATGACGGGCCCGCAAGGGCGTCCGCTGCGCGCAGGTACCTCGGTCAACGACATCATGGGCGGCATGTTCGGCGCCATCGGCGTGCTGGCGGCGCTGCGCGAGCGCGAGCGCACTGGCCGCGGTCAGGAAGTGCAGAGCGCGCTGTTCGAGAACTGCGTGTTCCTGTCCTCGCAGCACATGCAGCAGTTCGCAATGACCGGGGAGCCGCCGCCGCCCATGCCTTCGCGCGTATCCGCCTGGAGCGTCTACGACGTTTTCGCGCTCGCCGGGGGCGAGCAGCTCTTCATCGGCGCGGTGAGCGACAAGCAGTTCCTCACGCTGTGCCGCGTGCTCGAGGCACCCGAACTCGCGACGGACCCGGGGCTGGCGACCAATGCGCTGCGCGTGGCGGTGCGCCCGGCCTTGCTGCAGCGGCTTGGCGAGATCCTGGCGCACCATCGCGTCGACGAACTCGCCCCCAGGCTCGAGGAGGCTGGCATTCCCTATGCCCCGATCGTGCGACCCGATCAACTGCTGCAGGACCCGCACCTGAAGGCCAGTGGCGGCCTCGTGCCGATGGAGACCGACGACGGCGGCATGACCGAGGTGGTGCTGTTGCCGCTGCTGATGGGCGGCCGCCGCCCCGGCGTGCGGCAGGCGCTGGCGCGCGTGGGCGAGCACACCGACGAGGTCCTGTCGCAACTCGCGGCGCGCGCTGCGGCCTGATCGACCCGCCCCTGAACCATTCGACAGAACCAAGGAGACACGACATGAACCCCATCCTCTCGCGCCGCACGATGCTCGGCTTCGGCACGTGCATGTTCGCTACCGCCGCGCTGCCCGCCCTGGCGCAGGGCGGCTCAGACAAGCCGGTGCGCATCGTCCTGCCGATCAGCGCCGGCTCGGGCGTGGACACCATCGCGCGCGCCGCCGCGCCAGCCCTGGGCAAGGCCTTCGGACAGCCGGTGGTGATCGAGAACCTGCCGGGCGCGGGCGGCATCACCGGTACATCGGTCGTGGTCAAGGCGGCGCCGGACGGGCTCACGCTCGGCATGGTGTCGAACAACCACGTGATCAACCCGAGCGTCTACAAGAAGATGCCCTTCGACGCCATCAACGACATCACGCCGATCAGCGTGGTGGGCGCGACGCCGCTGGTGCTGGTGGTGAATCCGAAGGTGCCGGCGAAGAACGTGAAGGAATTGGTGGCGCTGCTCAGGGCGAAGCCCGATGGCTACAACTACGCGTCCTCGGGCAACGGCACCATCATCCACCTGGCCGGCGAGATGTTCATGGACGAGGCCGGCGTGAAGGCGCGCCACATCCCCTACAAGGGCACCGGCCCGATGGTGACCGACATGATCGCGGGCCAGGTCGAGATCGGGGTCGTGGCCTTGCCGGCGGCGCAGCAGCACATCAGGAGCGGTGCGTTGCGTGCCATTGGGCTGTGCGGCCCGGCACGCTCGCCGGCGGCGCCCGAGATCCCAACCATTGCAGAGCAGGGGCTGCCCAACTACAGCGTGGAGGGCTGGTTCGCCGTGATCGGTCCGGCCAGGCTGCCGGCGGCGGAGATCAAGCGCGTGCACGATGCCGTGGTGGCCGCCTTCGGCACGGCCGAGATGCGCGAAGCCATGGACAAGCAGGGCAACATCATCAGGCCGACGACGCCGGAGGAGGCCGCCCGCTATTTCCGCAGCGAGGCCGATCGCTACGCGGCGCTGGTCAAGAAGGCGAACGTGACGCTGGAGTAGCCGGCGCTGTCTCGGGTCCTACCGCGCGGTAGAGTGCGCGCACAAAATCGGACTGCGTGATCATCCCGGTGAGCCGTCGCTCGGCGTCGATGATCGGGATGTGGTGGTGGCCGCCTTCGGAGAACAGCGGCACCAGTTCCACCATCGGCCGCTCCTCGCTGGATACGCGGACCTGCCGCGTCATGATCTGGCCCACCACCTCGGGCTTGCTCGACATCACGCTGCGCGTCGCGCGAATGAAGTCGCGCAAGCGGCCCGCCAGGCCGTCGTGGTGGTCCAGGTCGATATGCCGGAAGAAGTCCGCCTGCGTCACGATACCCACCACCCTGCGGGTGCGGTCGATCACCGGCAGCGCCTTGATGCGGCGTGCCTGCATCAGGGCCCAGGCTTCCTGCAAGGGCGTGCCGAACTCGGCGACCACGGGGCTGTGCGACATGATGTCGGCGCAACGCACAGTGCCCAGGCGACGGCGGTAGGACTCCAGCTCGGTCTCGCGGATCAGCGACTCGAGATCGTCGCGGCTGATGTCCAGCACCTGGTTGTAGCGCGCCAGCACCGCGTCGACGTCGGCCGAGCTGAAGCGTGCGTCAGCCTGCGGCATGCGCGGCGCCAGCTGGACGTGCGGGTAGCGCCGTCCGGTCAGGCTGTTGTAGAACACGCCGGCCAGCACCAGCAGCACCGAATCGATGAGCACCGGGTGGAGCGCAAAGGTGAAATGCGTGGTGTGGTTCAGCGCCACCAGCAGCGCCACCGCCCCGCCGGGCGGATGCAGGCAGCGCAGCGCGAACATCAGCGCGATGGCCAGCGCGGTCGCAGCCGGGCCGACCCACGCGGCATCGGGCATCCAGCGCGCGCAGGCGACGCCGACCAGCGCCGAGAACATGTTGCCCGCAACCACCGGCCACGGCTGGGCGAGCGGGCTGGCGGGCAGTGCGAACACCAGGACCGCGCTGGCGCCCAGTGGCGCGATCAGCCACTGGCCACCGCTGCCCAGTTCGGCCAGCTGCAGGATCAGCACCGTCAGCAGCAGGCCCAACCCGGCACCGGCAACGGCGCGCAGGCGTTCGCGCGTATTGACATTGGTACGGGCCGGCAGCCAGGAGCGGGCGAAGGTCCGCAGCGCCTCGCGCTCCATGCTCAGGCGGCCTCGCCGGCGACCCTGCGACCGATCTCGGGCCAGCGGCCATGCAGCCAGCCCCAGGCCACCAGGCCGATGCCCATCATCCCGATAGAGGTCAGCGCCAGTGCGAGCGTCGAATGCATGACCAGCGGCGCGATCACGCCTGCCACGAGGCCATTGGCGGTCGAGCCGATCACGGCCTGCAGCGAGGAGGCCATGCCGCGGCGCTCCGGATGCAGGTCAAGCACCAGCAGCGTGACCACCGGCACCATCAGCGCCCAGCCGAAGGCGAACACCGCAAGTGGCCACAGCGCCCAAGCCGCGTGCGGGGTGAAGAGGGCATTGGCGATCACGTTGACGATCGAAGTCAGCAGCATGATCAGGAAGCCGTCACGGATCTGCCGCTTGGGGGCCACCTTGCCCGCCATGCGCCCGCTCGCCCAGGCACCGGACATGATGCCACCGATGGTCAGCAGGAAGAACCAGAAGAACTGCGTGGGCGCCAGCGCCAGGTGGTCGCCGAGGAAGGCGGGCGCGGCCAGTACGTAGAGGAACATGCCGTTGAAGGGCACGCCGCTGGCCAGGGCCAGGAGCAGGAAGCGCGGGTCGGAGCACAGGTCCCAGTAGCCGCGCATCAGGTGCCGCACTTCGAAGGGTTGTCGCTGGCTGTGGTGCAGGGTTTCGGGCAGCAGTTTCCAGTTGGCGGCGAACAGCACCACGCCCACCGCGACCAGAAACCAGAAGACGCTGTGCCAGCCGAGGTGCACGAACAGGAAGCCGCCAATGATGGGCGCAATTGCAGGCGCGACGCCGAAGTAAATCGTGACCTGGCTCATCACCCGCTGCGCCTCGGCGGGCGGAAACATGTCGCGGATCACCGCACGCGAGACCACGATGCCGGCACCCGTCGACAGGCCCTGCAGCGCACGGAAGAGGACCAGTTGGCCGATGGTCTGCGAGAGCGCGCAACCCAGGGAGGCGACGGTGAACACCGCCAGGCCCCACAGGACCACCGGGCGCCGGCCGAAGCTGTCGGATAGCGCGCCGTGGAACAGGTTCATGAAGGCGAAGCCGAACAGGTAGGCCGAGAGCGTCTGCTGCATCTCGGCAGGCGTCGCTCCGATGGTCTGGGCGATGCCTGCGAAGGCCGGGATGTAGGTGTCGATCGAGAAGGGGCCGAGCATGCCCAGGACGGCCAGCAGAACGGCCAGCGCCCAGCGTGGCGCGTGCCAGAGTTTGTTGGCGTCGGGATTCATGCGGCCAGTCTCCGTTTCTTCGTCTTGTCTTCGTGTCGCGGCCAAAGAGAACGCCCGCCGCCGGTGAAGGCAAAGCGGGCGTTCGGGCTCGAGGATCCGCTAGGGGATCAGAGCGTATCAATAAAGCTGCGCAGCTTGTCGGAACGGCTCGGATGCTTGAGCTTGCGCAACGCCTTTGCCTCGATCTGGCGGATACGCTCGCGCGTCACATCGAACTGCTTGCCCACTTCTTCCAGCGTGTGGTCGGTGGACATCTCGATGCCGAAGCGCATGCGCAGCACCTTGGCCTCGCGCGGCGTCAGGCTGTCGAGGATGTCCTTGACCACATCGCGCAGGCCTGCCTGCATCGCGGCCTCGATCGGCGCGGTGTTGCTGCTGTCCTCGATGAAGTCGCCCAGGTGCGAATCGTCGTCGTCGCCGATGGGGGTCTCCATCGAGATCGGCTCCTTGGCGATCTTCATGATCTTGCGGATCTTGTCTTCCGGGATCTCCATCTTGGCGGCCAGGATGCCGGCGTCGGGCTCGAAGCCGAACTCCTGCAGGTGCTGGCGGCTGATGCGGTTCATCTTGTTGATGGTCTCGATCATGTGCACCGGGATGCGGATGGTGCGCGCCTGGTCGGCGATCGAGCGCGTGATCGCCTGGCGGATCCACCACGTCGCATAGGTCGAGAACTTGTAGCCGCGGCGGTATTCGAACTTGTCGACCGCCTTCATCAGGCCGATGTTGCCTTCCTGAATCAGGTCGAGGAACTGCAGGCCGCGGTTGGTGTACTTCTTGGCGATGGAGATCACGAGGCGCAGGTTGGCCTCGATCATTTCCTTCTTGGCATCGCGCGAGGACGACTCGCCCTCGTTCATGCGCTTGTTGATGTCCTTGAGCTCGGCCAGCGGCACCACCACGCGCGACTGGATGTCCGTCAGCTTCTGCTGCAGTTCCTGCACCGGCGGGATGTTGCGGGCCAGCACGGCGCTCCAGGGCTTGGCGGACGCGGCCTGCTTCTCCACCCACTTGAGGTTGAGCAGGTTGGAAGGCACGCGGTTGCCGTTCTTGTCGTAGCCGCTGAAGTCGCGGATGAACTCGTCCTGCGGGAAGCCGCACTTGTCCACGATGATGCGGCGCAGTTCGCGCTCTTTCTTGCGCACGTCGTCCACCTGGGTGCGCACCAGGTCGCACAGCTTCTCGATGGTGCGGGCCGTGAAGCGGATGGTCATCAGCTCTTCCGAAAGCGCGTGCTGCGCCTTCTGGTAAGCCGGCGTGCCATAGCCTTCCTTGTCGTAGATCTTGTGGACCTTCTCGAACAGCGAGGCGATGCGGTCGAAGCGGGTGAGTGCCTCGTTCTTGAGCTCCTCGAGCTTCTTGGTCAGCGCCTTGGAGCCGCCCTTGCCGTCGTCGTCGTCTTCCTCGTCGAACTCGTCGAAGTCTTCCTCGGCCACGTAGTCATCGGCTTCATTGGGATTCGAGAACCCGTCGACGATGGTGGAGATGACGACCTTGCCCTCGCGGATCTCCTGGCCCAGGCGCAGGATCTCGGCGATGGTGGCGGGCGAGGCCGAGATGGCCTCCATCATGGCCATCAGGCCGCCCTCAATGCGCTTGGCGATCTCGATCTCGCCCTCGCGCGTCAGCAGCTCGACCGTGCCCATCTCGCGCATGTACATGCGCACGGGGTCGGTGGTGCGGCCGAATTCGCTGTCGACGGTCGAGAGAGCGGCTTCGGCCTCTTCCTCGGCTTCTTCCACGGTGGTAGCCGTGGGGGCCGTGTTGTTCAGCAGCAGGGTCTCGGCGTCGGGCGTCTGCTCGTAGACCGCCACACCCATGTCGTTGAGCATGGTGACCACGACTTCCATGGTCTCGGCGTCGACCAGCTTGTCGGGCAGGTGGTCGGAGATCTCGCCGTGCGTCAGGTAGCCGCGGGTCTTGCCCAGGGTAATCAGGGTCTTGAGGCGGGAGCGGCGCTTCGCCAGGTCTTCCTCCGACAGCACGGTCTCGTCAAGGCCGAACTCCTTCATCAAGGCGCGTTCCTTGGCCTTGCTGATCTTCATGCGAAGCGGCTTGACCTTCTCTTCGGTCGCTGCGGGCTCGTCACCGACCAGCTCGTCCTCGATGTCGGACAGGTCGACGTCGCTGGCGGGCGCTTCGGCGGCAGCTTTGGGCTTGCGGCCGCGCTTGGCGCCGCCAACGGCGGGTGCGGCACCGGCCGCCTTGGGCGGACGGCCGACCTTGCGGGCGGCGGTGGCGGGTGCGGCGGCGACCGCTGCTGCAGCGGTCTTCTTGAGTTCGGCGGTGGGGGACGATTTAGTGGGCACGGTTTTCACTTTCGTTGCGGCTGTGGCCTTGGACGCGGCGGTACCCGTCTTAGTTGCCGGCAGAGCCGCAGCTTTCAACGGTCTCTCTGCAACCGGTTTGCTGGCAGCGGACACGGCAGGCTTCTTTGAACTGGGCATAAGACCTCGTACAACAAGAATTGGACCAACAGAATCACAGGCGCCAACAGCCCGGCGCAGGCAGGAGCACAAAAACGGAAAGAGGCGAACAAAAGGCCGCTGGCGACCCCTCGAACGCACTTCAAAAGACAAGATGTCGGGCGAACATTTGGTGTGCAGTCCTTGCGGTTTTTGACCCGTATCCCGACGTGTATTCATCGGAAACTGCGTTGCGCATCGAGTCGGCCCGGAGGTGCTGCTGTCGCTCTTGCCTTATTTCGCTTGTATGCGAAGCCTTACATTATAGCGCCCTGCGCTTTTTTCAAGCAATTCCAGCCTGGGCTTAGCGTGGATGCAGGCGAGCGCGCAGCTCCAGCCGCCGCATTTCCAGGGCCTTGTAGCGCTCAAGGGCACGCGGATCGCTTCCCACGGCGTCGATGGCCTCACTCTGTTGAGCCTTGAGGCGATCGTCCAGCATGAAATCGAGCACGTTGCGCAGTTCGCGCGCAGCCTCCGTTGCGTGCTCGCCCTCCGGGTCTCCGAGCGGCGCGCCATCCGGGCCGGTCATGACCCGCAGCGCCAGCGCCTCGAAGTCAAGGCCGCGCAAGCCCTCGCGCAGCGCCGCCCAGGGCTGCACACCGTGTTCGTGCAGCTGGCTGTCCAGCCAGGCGAAGAGCTGCCCGTGTTCGCCGGGGAGTTCGCAAAGCAAGGCGTGGAGCTCGTGGGGCAGCGCCTCCCATTCCGCCATGTTCGACAGCAGCAGGCGCGCGGCTACATCGTGGCGGCCCAGGGGCAGGGTGCGGCCGCGCGCAGGGGCACGTGCGGCAGAGCCGCGGGAGGTGTACCGGTCTTCCCGCGGCCGAGCCCGGCCTTCGCGGCGCTCCCGCGGACCGGATCCGACGGGACGGGCGGCGCCGGGAGGGAGCCAGAGCTCGCCCAACTCATGGGCGCTCAACTGGACCATCTCGGCGATTTCGGTAAGCAGCTGACGCTTGAGTGCGCCCTCGGGCAGGGAGCTCCACAATGGCCGGGCGTTGCTGGCCAGGTGGGCGCGCCCTTCCGCGCTGCCGAGGTCGCAGCCCTCGCGCGCGACTTCGACCATGAAGCGGCTCAGCGGCGTGGCCTCGCTCACGAAGCGCGCGAAGGCGTCGGCGCCGAACTCGCGGATGAAGCTGTCGGGATCGTGCTCGGTCGGCAGGAACAGGAACTTGACACTGCGCACGTCGGTGGCGTAGGGCAGGGCGCCGTCCAGCGCCTTGCGCGCCGCGCGCCGGCCGGCGGCGTCGCCATCGAAGCTGAACACCACCGATTCAGTGAAGCGGAACAGCTTCTGGACATGATCCGCGGTGCAGGCCGTCCCCAGCGTCGCGACCGCGTTCGGGAAGCCCAACTGGGCCAGCGCCACCACGTCCATGTAACCCTCGGTCACGAGCGCATAGCCGCGGTCGCGGAAGGCAGCCCGCGCCTCGTAGAGGCCGTAGAGCTCGCGGCCCTTGCTGAAGACCGGGGTCTCTGGCGAATTGAGATACTTCGGCTTTTCGTCACCCAGGACCCGGCCGCCAAAGCCGATGCATTCGCCCTTGACGTTGCGGATCGGGAACATCACCCGATCGCGGAAGCGGTCATAACGCTTGCCTTCGCTGTTCTCGTCGGCCTCGCCGACGATGACCAAGCCGCTCTCGGCCAGCAGCGGGTCGTCGTAATCGGGGAACACGCTGGCCAGCGTGCGCCACCCGGGCGGGGCGTAACCGATGCCGAACTGCCGGGCGACCTCGCCCGAGAGGCCGCGGCCCTTGAGGTAGTCGATGGCGGTCTTCGATTGGCGCAGCTGCTTGCGGTAGGCCTCGCCCGCCTTCTCGAGCACGTCGGACAATGTGGCTTGCTTCTGGCGCTGTCCGGCGGCTCGTGCGCGTTCCTCCGGCGATGCGTCATCTTCGGGCACCTGCAGGCCGTATTGGCCGGCGAGGTCTTGCACCGCCTCGACAAAACCCATGCCGGCATGCTCCATCAGAAAGCCGATCGCATTGCCGTGCGCCCCGCAGCCGAAGCAGTGATAGAACTGCTTCGTGGGGCTGACCGAAAATGAGGGCGACTTCTCGCCGTGGAAGGGGCACAGCCCCATGAAGTTGGCGCCGGCCTTCTTCAGCTGGACATAGCGCCCGACGATCTCCACCACGTCGGCGCGTGCGATCAATTCCTGAATAAAAGAAGGGGGGATGGTCATGTAGGCGGAGAGCGGCAAATCATACGCAAGACCTCATGCCAGCGCGCCCCGGGGCATACTGGCCGATTAGGATCCGGGGCCTCGTCTGCATGATTCGCCGTACCGTCCGCCACGCAGCGCCCTTGCTGCGCCATCCTCTGCGCTTCGCCTGGGAGGCGGTCAAGGCGTTCCGGGCCAACCAGGGGCTGCTGCTCGCGGGGGCGGTCGCTTATTACGCACTGCTGTCGATCGTGCCGATCCTGATCCTCAGCGTGATTGCGATGTCGCACTTCATCGACCAGGCGGAACTGTTGAGTTCGGTGGGCCGCTACCTCGAGTGGCTGCTGCCGGGCCAGTCACGCGCCCTCGTCGGCGAGTTGTCGAACTTCCTGGCGCATCGCGACCTGATGGGGCCGGTGTTGTTGGTGACCATGATCTTCTTCAGCTCGCTCGCGTTCACCGTGCTCGAAAGCGCGATGGCGGTGATTTTCCATCACCGCAAGGCCGACCATTCACGGCATTTCCTGATTTCGGCGGTGATGCCCTATATCTACATCCTCTGCCTGTGCGTCGGCTTGCTGCTGGTCACCCTGGTGGCGGGCGCGTTGCAGGTGATCGGGCAGGAAAGCGTCGAACTGTTCGGCCGCAGCTGGTCGCTCTCGGGCGTGTCGGGCGTGTTGCTGTATCTGCTCGGGCTCGGCGGCGAGATCTTCATGCTCACCTCGCTCTATCTGGTGATGCCGGTGGGCCGGCTGCGGCTGCGGCACGCATTGCTGGGCGGCGTGACCGCGGCACTGCTCTGGGAGGTCACGCGCCGAGTGCTTGTGCTCTACTTCGCCACACTGTCGCAGGTGAACGTGGTGTACGGCTCGCTGACCACCGCGATTGTGGTGTTGCTGAGCCTGGAGATCGCCGCCACGCTGGTACTCTTCGGAGCCCAGGTGATTGCGCAATATGAGCGCCTCGAGCGCACCGGCAGCACGGCGCCGATTCCAGGCGAGATCGCGGCGGTCAGCGCGGCGCCAGCCGGATCGCCCCGTCGAGCCGGATCACCTCGCCGTTCAGCATCTCGTTCTCGATGATGTGCTTCGCCAGCTTGGCGTAGTCCTCGGGCGTGCCTAGGCGCGAAGGGAAGGGCACGCTGGCGGCCAAGGCGTCCTGAACTTCCTTGGGCATTCCGAACAGCATCGGCGTACCGAAAATGCCCGGGGCAATTGTCATGTTGCGGATGCCGCTACGCGCGAGGTCGCGGGCGATGGGCAGGGTCATGCCGACGATTCCGCCTTTCGAAGCGCTGTAGGCAGCTTGGCCGATCTGGCCGTCGTAGGCGGCGACCGAGGCGGTGGAGATCAGCACGCCGCGCTCGCCAGTGGTTTCGGGCTCATTCTTGCCCATGGCGTCGGCCGCAAGGCGGATCATGTTGAAGCTGCCGATCAGGTTGACCGTGACGGTCTTGCTGAACACGGCCAATGCATGGGGGCCGTTCTTGCCGACCGTCTTTTCGGCAGGTGCGATGCCGGCGCAGTTGACCAGCCCGACCAGCTTGCCCAGTTTCTGGGCGGCGGCCACGGCGGCCTGGCCGTCGGCTTCCAGGCTCACGTCGCACTTGACGAAGACGCCGCCGATGTCCTTGGCAACCGCCTCGCCCTTGTCGGCCTGCATGTCGGCTATCACCACCTGGCCGCCGTGGGCCGCCAGCATGCGGGCCGTGCCTTCGCCGAGGCCTGAAGCACCGCCGGTGACGATGAAAACCTTGCCTTCGATCTGCATGTGCTCAACTCCTCAAGAATGCCTTTGTCCGGGGATCATAGACGGCAAAAAAAAAGCCCCGTCCGAAGATGGGGCCCTGAAATTGGATCCCGAAGGACCCAAGGAGACAATCGTCGCCCGCTTGAAGCGGGCTCGTCAGTGATCAGGCGCGCTTGCGAGCAGCGGTCTGAGCAGTGCTCTTGGCGGCGTTCACGGCCGTGTTCGAGACGGCTTGGAAGTTCGCTTCCGCCACATCGCTGGCTTGCTTGACGGCTTTCTGGACCGACTCGAAGGCGTTGTTAGCGGCGGCCACGGCGCTCTTCATCACGGCAACGGCGGTTTCCGAACCGGCGGGGGCGTTCTTCGCGGCGCTGTCGACGAGGCCGACAAATGCTTGCTGGGCTTCAGCGGCCTTGCCTTCGAATGCCTTGCTGAATTCGGCGCTCGTGCCTTGGGCAATCTCGTACAGGTGACGGCTGTAGGCGGCAGCCTTTTCGGCCATCGGCTGGAACAGTCCGGCTTGCAGCGCCAGCAGTTCCTGCGCGTCCTTGGCGCTGAGCAGCGCTTGCGTGGTGCCGGCGGCTTCCGTCAGCGCTGCCTTGGAGGCGGTGACGTTCAGTTCGACCAGTTTCTCGATGCCTTCGAAAGCCTTGGTGGTGAGGCCGAACAGCGTTTCGACGTTGGCCTTGTGGGAGGCGATGATTTGGTCAGCGGTCAGTGCCATGTGGAAGCTCCTATTAAATGGATGGGGTGAACCCGGGAGTGAGCTGCCCCTCCAAAAATTTATGTTGCGGCGCAGCATGGCGGAAGTATAGGCAACGGCATGGGGCTCTCCAAGAGGTTTTTGCTGCTTTGCAGCAATTTAGAAGCGGCTTTCTAAAACCGTCCACGACAATGTTTCCCATGCGTGCTTTTTATTCAGGGCACTTCGTCCTGCCCCTTCCGGCGGGGCACCGCTTTCCGATGGGGCGCTATGTGCTGTTGCGCGAGCAGATGGAGCAGCACTTGCCTGAAGTCGAAATGCTGGAGGCGCCACGTACCAGCGATGGCGAACTCGCGTTGGCCCACACGCCGAAGTGGATTGCCGCAGTCACCGACGGCAGCGTCGACGCCCAGGCTATGCGGGAGATCGGCTTTCCCTGGAGCGAAGCCATGGTGGAGCGCTCGCGCCGCTCGACCGGCGCCACCATTGCCGCCTGTCGCACCGCCTTGGTCGAAGGCGTGTCGGGCAACATGGCCGGCGGCACTCACCATGCCGGCCCCGAGCGCGGTGGGGGCTTCTGCGTCTTCAACGATGCCGCGGTGGCGGCGCGCCTCATGCAAGCGGAGCAGGGCCGCCGCGGCCGTGCGGCGTTGCAGGTGGCGGTGATCGATCTCGATGTGCATCAGGGCAATGGCACCGCGCGCATCTTTCGCGAGGACCCGAGCGTGTTCACGCTGTCGATCCATGGGCAGAAGAACTTCCCGTTCCGCAAGGAGGTGAGCGACCTGGATGTTGAACTGCCCGACGGCTGTGGAGACGCCGACTATCTGGCGGCGCTCGAGCATGCGCTCGATGAGCTCGACCGGCGCTTCTCCCCCGGCCTCGTGATCTACCTGGCGGGCGCCGACCCTTTCGAGCATGACAGGCTCGGGCGCCTCAAGCTGAGCTTCGATGGCCTGGAAGCGCGGGACAGGCGCGTTTTCGACTTCGCATGGCAGCGCCAGATCCCTCTCGCGTTCGCGATGGCTGGCGGTTACGCCAGCGACATTGGTGAGACGGTGCAGATTCAACTCGGCACCTTCCGGGTGGCTCTCGACTATTGGCGCCGATGGCAGAATGCCGCCGCAAAAGGACACCCATGAACCGCACGGCCGCTCCGGAGGCGAATGGCCCGGAGCCGAACGCGACACTCCAATGAACCGCGTGGCCGTTCCGCAGCCAAAGCTACTCGCATGACCGCCAAGCCCCCTCCCAAGCCCACTCCTTATCACCGCAGCGTCTTTCGCGTCTTTCGCAGCATTCCTACGCGCTGGGCCGACAACGACATGTACGGGCATGTCAACAACGTCGTCTATTACGGCTGGTTCGACACGGCAGTCAATGCGCTGCTCATCGAGAGGGGGGCGCTCGACATCCATCACGGCGACATCGTCGGCTTCGTGGTCGAGACGGGGTGCAACTACTTCGCGCCGCTCGCCTTTCCACAGACGGTCGAGGCGGGCGTCCGCGTCGCGCATGTCGGTAGCTCGAGCGTGCGCTATGAGATCGCGCTGTTCGCCGAGGGGGCCGACACAGCCGCGGCGCAGGGCCATTTCATCCATGTCTATGTCGACCGCGCGACGCAGCGACCCGTAAAGCTGCCGCCGTCGCTGCAGGCGGTCGTCAGCGAGCTCCGCCTCAGCGATCGGGCATGAAAAACGGCGCCCTCGGGCGCCGTTGTTGTGGAACTGGCGCCCGGCGCCGTTCACTTCTTCGCGTGCATGGCCTTGATATCCGCCTTGCCCTTGGTCTCGTCGGCCTTCGCCTGCTTTTCGCAAGCGCTCTTGGCGTCGCCCTTCTGGTCGTCGCACTTTTCCTTGGCGACTTCGTAGTTGGCTTTCACCTTCTCTTCCTCTACCTTGCGCGCGTTCGAATCGCTGGGCTTGTATTGCTGCTCGAGTTCAGCCTTGGCCACGTTCTCCTTGCCCTTGGCTTCCTTCTGGCACACATCCTTTGCGTTGTCCTTCATCGGGTCGCACTTGGCTTTGTCAGCCTTGTAGGTCGCCTCGATCTTCTCCTTGGCAGCGTTGTATTCGTCCTTGGTCAGCGCGCTGGCCTGCGTTGCTACCAGGCATGACGATGCGATTGCAAGCATGAGCAGATGTTTTTTCATGGGATGTTCTCCTTGAAGTTGCCGGGATCAATACTTTTCGTACCAGAGTGCTGCAGGCGTACGGCCGTCCCGGCTTTCCCAGTCGGTGACCTGCCTCTCGGCTTCGTCCCGGCTGATGCCATGACGTTCCTGGACGCGTCCGAGCAATTGGTCGCGCTTTCCGGCGATAACGTCGAAGTCATCGTCGGTCAGCTTGCCCCACTGCTCCTTGACCTTGCCCTTGAGCTGCTTCCAGTTGCCTTCGATCGTGTCTTTGTTCATCGACTTATCTCCTTCAGATGAGGTTTCGTCGCTTGCCCAGTACTTGTGTGGCCAGCGTGAAACGACTGTCGCCCGCAGCTCCGGACTCAGCAGTAGGACGCTCGGGGAAGGGACCGTAGGCACTTGCCGACGTGGCCCGTGATAATCGGACGCACGCAGAAACAGGACACCGGCGCGCCGCATCATCATCATGATCATTCATAGCCTGCTCGACACCGACCTCTACAAGTTCACGATGATGCAAGTGGTGCTGCATCACTTCCCGGGCGCGCGTGTGGAGTACCGCTTCAAGTGCCGCAATGCCGGCATCGACCTGGCACAGTTCGCCTCCCAGATCCGCGAGGAGATCCGCCATCTGTGCTCGCTGCAGTTCCGGGACGCGGAGCTGAGTTACCTGCGCTCGATGCGCTTCATCAAGAGCGACTTCGTCGACTTCCTTGGGTTGTTCCGGCTCAACGACAAGTACATCAAGATCACTCCGTTGCCTTCGGGGGAGCTGGACATCCGCATCGAGGGGCCATGGCTGCACACCATCCTGTTCGAAATTCCGGTGCTGGCGATCGTCAACGAGGTCTACTTCCGTAACACCCATCCCGACCCCGACACCGCCGAGGGCCGCCGGCGCCTCGAGACCAAGTTGACGCAGTTGCAGGGACCGGGGCTGCAGGACCTGAAGATTGCCGACTACGGAACCCGGCGCCGCTTCTCCAAGGACTGGCACGAGGAGGTGCTGCGTACCCTCAGCGCCCGGCTCGGTCCGGTGACCTCGCCGCCGCAGCGCAGCCTCGAGAGATCGCCTCAGTTCGCCGGCACGAGCAACGTGCTCTATGCCATGAAACTCGGCCTGATCCCCCTGGGGACCATGGCCCACGAGTACCTCCAGGCTTGTCAGGCGCTCGGTCCACGCCTGCGCGACAGCCAGGTCTTCGGATTCGAGTCGTGGGCGCGCGAGTACCGCGGGGATCTCGGGATTGCGCTGTCGGACGTCTATGGCATGACCGCCTTCCTTCGTGACTTCGACCTCTACTTCTGCAAGCTGTTCGACGGCGCCCGGCACGACAGCGGCGATCCATTTCATTGGGGCGAACGCATGCTCGCCCACTATGCCGCGAACCGCGTCGATCCACGCACCAAGACCCTGATCTTCAGCGACAGTCTCACGTTCCCGCGTACGATCGAGCTCTACCAGCAGTTCCGCGGCCGTTGTCAGCTGGCCTTCGGCATCGGTACCAACCTCACCAACGACCTCGGGTACGAGCCGCTGCAGATCGTGATCAAGATGGTCCGCTGCAACGACCAGCCCGTGGCCAAACTGTCCGACACGCCTTCCAAGAACATGTGCGACGACGAGCGCTATCTGGCTTACCTGCGCCAGGTCTTCGAGATTGCCCAGCCGCCCGCATGACAGCTTCGTACGCGCGCAACAGATTCCTCCGCCCGCTGGTCACCGCCGCACTTACGACCCTGCTGCCCGCCACCGCTCTCGCCGCCGATATCGACGGTGGCAGCTTGTCAGCCTGGTGGGGCTTGCCCTTTGCCGGAATCCTGCTGTCGATTGCATTGATGCCCCTGCTGGCACCCTTGTTTTGGCATCACCACTACGGCAAGGTGGCCGCGGGCTGGGCGCTCGCCTTTCTGCTGCCTTTCGCGGCAATGCATGGAGTGAGCCTGGCTGCCGCGCAGCTCCTGCATGCGCTGCTGGCGGAGTACATCCCCTTCATCATCCTGCTGACGGCGCTGTTCGCGGTGGCCGGCGGCATCCACATCCGCGGCAACCTGCACGGCACGCCCGGGCTCAATACCGGAATCTTGGCGATCGGCGCGGTGCTCGCAAGCCTGATGGGCACCACCGGCGCTTCCATGCTGTTGATCCGACCCCTGATCCGCGCCAACGACAACCGGCGGCACCGTGTGCACGTCATCGTGTTTTTCATCTTCATCGTCTCGAATGTGGGCGGCTCGCTGACACCGCTGGGCGATCCGCCGCTGTTCCTCGGCTTCCTGAAGGGGGTGGAGTTCTTCTGGACGGCGCGCAACATCCTGCCCGAGACGCTCTTCATCATCGGCATCCTGCTGGCGCTGTTCCACGCGCTCGACCGCTGGTACTACGGCAAGGAGGGCGTGCTCCCCTTCGACCCCACTCCGGACACGCGCCGGGTCGGCTTCGATGGCGCGGCCAATTTCTGGCTGCTGGGCGGCATCGTCTGCCTCGTGCTGCTCAGCGGCATCTGGCAGTCTTCGATCGCCTTCGAGATCCACGGCACCGTGCTCGGGCTGCCCGGGCTGGTGCGCGATTGCGGCCTGGTCGCAATCGCGTTGATCTCGCTGCGGATCACCAAGCCCCGAGTGCATGCCGACAACCAGTTCGCCTGGGCGCCGATGCTCGAGGTCGCCAAGCTCTTCGCCGGCATCTTCCTCACCATCATCCCGGTCATTGCGATGCTCAAGGCAGGCGTTCATGGTCCCTTCGGCGCCGTGGTCGCTGCCGTGACGCGGCCGGACGGGCAGCCCGATCCAGCGATGTACTTCTGGGCCACCGGGGCGCTGAGCTCCTTCCTGGACAATGCACCCACTTATCTCGTGTTCTTCAACACGGCGGGCGGCGATCCCCAGGCACTCATGACCACGTATGCGTCGACCCTTGCCGCGATCTCGGCCGGCGCCGTGTTCATGGGCGCGAACACCTACATCGGCAATGCGCCCAACCTGATGGTCAGGGCCATCGCAGAAAGCCGCGGCGTGCGCATGCCGAGCTTCTTCGGCTACATGATGTGGTCAGGCGCCATTCTGGTGCCGCTGTTCGTCCTCTCCACCTTCATCTTCTTCCGTTCATCATGAGCAAACCCAAGATCCTTGTCGCCCGTTCGATCTTTCCCGAAACCATTGCGCGGCTGCAAGCGCATTTCGAGGTCGAGTCGAACCAGGACGACCAGAGCTGGAGCAAGGCCCAGCTGATCCAGAAGCTGCAAGGCAAGCAGGGCGCCTTCACCACCGGCAGCGAGCGCATCGATGCCGAGGTGCTGGCTGCCTGCCCCGAATTGAAGATCTGCGCCAACATGGCGGTCGGCTACAACAACTTCGATGTCGACGCGATGACCGCCCGCGGCGTGCTGGCCACCAACGCGCCCGACGTGTTGACGGAGACCACGGCCGACTTCGGCTTCGCGCTCCTGATGGCCACCGCGCGCCGCATCACGGAGAGCGAGCATTTCCTGCGCGCCGGCAAGTGGGAGAAATGGAGCTACGACATGTTCGCCGGCTCCGACATTCACGGCGCCACCCTGGGAATCATCGGCATGGGACGCATTGGCCAGGGCATCGCCAGGCGAGGCGCGCATGGCTTCGGCATGAAGGTGATCTATCACAACCGCTCGCGGCTCGATGCGCAGCTCGAGGCCGAATGCAAGGCCAGCTACGCGAGCAAGGAAGAGCTGCTGAAGACTGCCGACCACGTGGTGCTCGTGGTGCCTTACTCGCCGGCTTCGCATCACACCATCGGCGCCGCCGAACTGGCCCTGATGAAGCCAACGGCCACGCTGGTCAATATCGCCCGCGGCGGCATCGTGGACGATGCAGCACTTGCGCAGGCGCTGCGCGACAGGCGCATCGCGGCGGCGGGGCTCGACGTGTTCGAGGGCGAGCCCAAGGTGCATCCGGCACTGCTCGAGGTCCCGAATGTCGTGCTCACGCCGCATATCGCGAGCGCCACCATCCCGACGCGGCGTGCGATGGCCGAGCTGGCGGCGGACAACCTGGTCGGATTCCTGGTCCAGGGCAAGCCGGTCACGCCTCTCAACCCCTCGGTACTGGGAAGCAAGTAGATCCGTCATGCCTTTGCCGGAATCCTGGATCCTGATCGGCCTTGCGGCGCTCAACATCGTCCTGCTGCTTTGGCTGCTGCTTCGCAAGCCGCCGGCGCCCGACCACAGCCCGCTGGTCGCGACGCTCGGCACGGCCAACGAACGCATCGAACGTGAGCTGCGGCGCGAGATCAGTGAGTCCTCTCGCGGTGCGCGGCAGGAGACCAGCCAGGCCTTCGCCACCTTCCAGCAGGCGCTGGTGCAGCAGGGGGCCGAGGCCACCCGCACGCAGAACGCGCAGATCGACGCCTTCGCGCAGCAGCTGGCGCTGCTGCAGAAGACGCTGGCCGACACGCTGAACACGCAGCTGCAGGGGTTGTCCGAATCGAACGCACGGCGGCTGGCCGAGGTTCGCGCGACGATGGAGACCCAGCTCGCGCAGCTCCAGCAGAGCAACACCGCCAAGCTCGACGAAATGCGCAAGACCGTCGACGAGAAACTGCAGAGCACGCTCGAGGCCCGGCTGGGCGAGAGCTTCAAGCAGGTGGCCGACCGGCTGGAGCAGGTGCACAAGGGCCTGGGCGAGATGCAGACCCTGGCGATCGGCGTCGGCAGCCTGCAGCGCGTACTGACCAACGTGAAGACGCGCGGCATTTTTGGCGAGGTGCAGCTCGAGGCCTTGCTCGAGCAGGTGCTCACGCCCGAGCAATACGCGCGGCAGGTCGAGACCAAGCCGCGCAGCGGCCAGCGGGTTGATTTCGCGATCCGATTTCCGGGCCGGGGCACCGATGGCGCGCCGGTCTGGCTGCCCATCGACGCCAAGTTCCCGCGCGATGACTACGAGCGCCTGCTCGATGCCCACGAGCGCATCGACGCCGGCGCTGCCGAGCTGGCGGCTCGCGCGCTGGAGGCGCGCATCCGCACCGAGGCGCGCTCGATCGCCGAGAACTACCTCGCGGCGCCACACACCACCGATTTCGCGATCCTGTTCCTGCCGGTCGAGAGCCTGTATGCCGAGGTGCTGCGCCGCCCGGGGCTGATGGACGCGATCCAGCGGCAGCACCGCGTGACGCTGGCGGGACCGACCACGCTGCTGGCAATGCTCAACAGCCTGCACATGGGCTTCCGCACGCTTGCCTTGGAGCAGCAGGCCTCCGAGGTGTGGAAGGTGCTCGGCGCGGTCAAGACCGAGTTCGAACGGTACGGCGAATGGGTGGCGCGCATCAAGGAGCAGGTGGCGAAGGCCTCCGACACGCTCGACAAGGCCGACACACGCGCCAAGCAGATGCGCCTGGCCTTGCGCAAGGTGGAGGCGCTGCCCGAGGCGCAGTCGCAGGCTCTGCTGCCGGCTGCCGACGACGGCGAGCTGGCCACGTGAGCGGTGAACTTCTGCGCCTGATCGCGGCGCAGGTGCTGCTGCATGCGGCCATGACCGGCATGCGCCTGGGCGCTCCGTTGCTCGCGCTGCAACAGGGCTACAGCGCGGCGGCCGTGGGCCTGCTGATCGCGCTGTTCGCGCTCACCCAGGTGTTCCTGGCGCTGCCGGCCGGGCGCTTTGCCGACCGGCACGGGCTCAAGCGCCCACTGATGCTGTCGGTGATCGCAGCCTCGTCGGGAGCCGGGTTGGCCGCCGTGCTGCCCACGTTCCCGGTGCTTTGCTTGTCGGCCCTGCTGACCGGGGGTGCCACCGGTGCGGCCGTCATTGCGCTGCAGCGCCATGTCGGGCGCGCCGCGGCCAATCCGGTGCAGCTCAAGCAGGTGTTCAGCTGGCTGGCGATCGCCCCGGCGGTGGCCAACTTCGTCGGCCCCTTCTGCGCAGGCCTGCTGATCGACCATGCGGGCCGGAGTCCAGCGGACCTGCCGGGTTTTCGGATCGCCTTCGCCGCGCTGGCACTGCTGCCGCTCGCCGGCTGGTTCTTCGGGCGCCGCACGCGGGAGCTGCCGTCGATCGTTCACGCGGTAGGTGGGTCGAGGCCGCGTGCGTGGGACCTGTTGCGCCAAGCCATGTTCCGCCGCCTGCTGTTCGTGAACTGGCTGCAATCCTCCAGCTGGGACGTGCATGCCTTCCTGCTGCCCATTCTGGGCCACGAGCGCGGACTCGGTGCGTCGGTCATCGGGTCCATCCTCGGCGCCTTCGCCATCGCTGCTGCACTGATCCGGATCGTGCTGCCGCTGGTCGCCGCCCGGGCATCGGAGCGCAGCGTGATTGCCACATCGTCGGTGATCACGGCGCTGATGTTTTCGATTTACCCGCTGCTGTCCTCGGCGCTGGCCATGGGCATCTGCTCGGTGGTGCTGGGCTTCGCGCTCGGCGCCGTGCAGCCGATGGTCATGAGCATGCTGCACCAGATCACCCCGCACGAGCGGCACGGCGAAGCGCTCGGGCTGCGGCTGATGGCCATCAACGCCTCCAGCGTCGCCATGCCGATGATCTTCGGCTCGATCGGCGCGCTGATTGGCATCGGTGGCGTGTTCTGGCTGGCCAGCGGAGTGTTGGCACTGGGGACGCGGGCGGTCTGGGGCCTGAAGACGTGAGCTCCCGCCCGGCCTTTCCGAAGAAGGCTCGCGCCGCGGCCAAGACGAGTTGCCCGGGTGGGCCCGCGCGCGCCTGCCCGGGTCAGAGCTTGTAGAAGCCCTTGATCGCGTCCCACGCGTCGTGCGGCGTGTCCACGTACTCGATCAGCTTCACGTCGTCGGGCGAGATCACGCCTTCTTCGGCCAGGAAGTCGAAGTTGATCAGCTGTTTCCAGTAGCTCAAGCCGAAGAGCACGATCGGCACGGGCCGGGCCTTGCGGGTCTGCACCAGCGTGATCACCTCGAACAGCTCGTCCAGGGTGCCAAAGCCGCCCGGAAAGGCCACCAGCGCCTTGGCCCGCATCATGAAGTGCATCTTGCGGATGGCGAAGTAGTGAAATTTGAAGCTCAGCGCCGGCGTGACGTAGGGGTTGGCTTCCTCCTCCATCGGCAGGGCGATGGCCAGGCCGACCGAAAGTCCGCCCCCCTCGTAAGCGCCGCGGTTGGCCGCCTGCATGATGCCGGGGCCTCCGCCGGTGCAGACGAAAAGCTTGTCTTCCGGGTCCTTGTCGTCGCTGTACTCGGCGACCAGCTTTCCGAAGGCGCGTGCTTTCTCGTAGTAGTGCGAACTGCGCGCCAACCTGCGCCAACGTGCAGCGGCGACCGCGTCGCCAGCGGCATCCGCCTGGGCAATCAGGGCACCGGATTCCTCCTCGCTGCGGAAGCGCGCGCTGCCGAAAACCACCACCGTGTTCTCGATGCCGTGGGCACGCATCTCGAGATCGGGTTTCATCAGCTCGAGTTGCATGCGCAGGCCGCGCGTTTCGCGCCGCAACAGGAACTCGGGGTCGGCGAAGGCGAGCCGCGAAGGGTCGGCGTTGAGAGGAAGGCCCTTGTCGGCATGGGCCTGGAGCGTGGCCCAGGCATCGGCAAGGCGCTTGTTATGGAGGTCGTGTGCGTTGTTGGGCATGGTCTGTGCGGAATTCGGCCTAGGATTGTGCGCGCTGCAGCCTCATCGATCTCGTGCGCAAAAAAGGCTCCCGAAGGAGCCTTTACAGCGGATGCGGGAGCGCTCAGACGCGCTTGCGGTATTCGCCCGTGCGGGTGTCGATCTCGATGCGATCGCCCTGGGAGACGAACAGCGGCACCGGGACCTCGAAGCCTGTGGCGATCTTGGCGGGCTTCAGCACCTTGCCCGAGGTATCGCCCTTGACGGCCGGCTCGGTCCAGGTGATCTCGCGTTCGACGCTGGTGGGCAGCTCGACCGAGATGGCCTTGCCGTCGTAGAACACCACTTCGACCGGCATGCCGTCTTCGAGGTAGTTGAGCGAGTCACCCATGTTCTCGGCCTCGACCTCGTACTGGTTGAATTCACTGTCCATGCAGACGTACATGGGGTCGGCGAAGTAGGAGTAGGTGCAATCCTTCTTCTCGAGCACGATCTGCTCCATCTTGTCGTCAGCCTTGAACACGACTTCGGTGTTGAAGTTGGCGATGAGGCTCTTGAGCTTCATGCGGACAGTGGCGGAATTGCGGCCGCCGCGGCTGTACTCGGTCTTGAGCACGACCATCGGGTCCTTGCCGTGCATGATCACGTTGCCGGCGCGGATTTCTTGAGCGATTTTCATAGTCAGGGTTTCTGGATGTTGGCCGCTCGGTGTGTCTGGGCCTGGATCCATGGACACATTCACCGCGGCGGGTTCAGCGGATGCAGCGGCACCTGAGCAAGGCCAGGCCCGAAATCCGCAAAGCCCATAATTCTAACTTTGTTGGACGACGAACCGCCGCAAACGGGTCAGAAGGCCATCCTGCTCGAGCAGGCGATCGCGTGCGGCGGCCGCGACGGCCTGCCACTGCGCCAGTGCCTCCGGGCCAAGGTCCGGCAGCTCGCCCTCGGCGATGCCGTTCCAGAGGTGGTGGAAGCGGCGCAGCCCGGGCGGAGCGTCCAGCCAGTCCAGCAAGGCGTCGAGCTTGGCGTGGTGTGCGTCATCGTCCTGGGCGTAGATCTGCCAGATGAAGGGCGCCCCGGCCCAGAGGGCGCGCACCAGCGAGTCCTCGCCCCGCACGAAATTCAGGTCGCAAGCCCACAACAGATGGTCGAAATCGGTTTGGGACAGGTATGGCAGCCATTGGATCGACAGCGCGCCGCGCTTTCCGGGTCCGGGCGGCAAGGCATCGGATGCGCGGCCGGCCGTCACCAGCAGGCGAGTGGGCTCGCTTGCCTGCTCGAAGTGCGCCAGCAGAGCGCCGAGCGCCGGCGGTTCGTAGCAGAAGAGGCAGACCAGTCGCTCGCCGTTCCAGTCAATGTTCTGTTGCGCAAGCCAGGCGGAGCGGTCGAAGCGCACACGGCGCGCCGGCAGGTCATCCTCGCGCAGCAGCCCGCCCGTCGCGCGGGTGAAGCCGGGATAGAAGAAGTGCTTCGTCAGGCCCGCGCCCGGGCCCTTGAACACGGGCGAAGGCAGCTTGTGCAGGCGCTCGACGTAGGGTTCGGCGGAAAGGTATTCGAGATTGAGCCAGACCCGGCGCGGCGCTCCCTGCGGGACGGGTTCCGCAAAGCGCGCGACGAGCTCCGGCGCGGGGTCGCAGCCGAAGGCCTCGATCAGGACATCCGGCGGTGGCGCAACGCCGGCTTCCTGCGGGGCGCCGGCCTCGGTCCACGTGACCACGCTGACCCCCGGGTGGCCTTGCGGCGCCATCCATGCCAGCGCCGAGGGGTCGTCGATCCAGAGCCGGACCGCGTCGCCCGTGTCCGCAAGCCCGCACGCCAGCCTCCAGCACACGCCAGCGTCGCCATGGTTGTCGATGACCTTGCAGAAAATGTCCCAACGCATCCCGGGATACTCTACAACCCCTCCCCGGCGACCGGCCGCGCTCGCGCCAGCACAATAGCGCCCGATGTCAGACATGCATTCCGATCAATTGCTCAGCGAGGTTGCGGCGCTTCCACAATTGCCGGGCGTCTACCGCTATTTCGACGCCGCGGGCGCGGTGCTGTACGTGGGCAAGGCGCGCAACCTGAAGAAGCGCGTGGCCAACTATTTCCAGAAGAACCACGCCGGCACGCGCATCGGCCACATGATCTCGAAGATCGCGCGCATGGAGACCACTGTTGTGCGCTCCGAGGCCGAGGCGCTCCTGCTCGAGAACAACCTGATCAAGACGCTCAAGCCCCGCTACAACATCCTGTTCCGGGACGACAAGAGCTACCCCTATCTGAAGATCGCCTCGCACGCCTTTCCGCGCCTCGCGTACTACCGCGGATCCGTCGACCGCAAGCACCGCTACTTCGGCCCGTACCCGAGCGCCTGGGCGGTGAAGGAATCGATCCAGCTGCTGCAGAAGGTCTTCAGGCTGCGCACCTGCGAGGACACGGTGTACGCGAACCGCACGCGCCCCTGCCTGCTCTACCAGATCAAGCGCTGCACCGGACCCTGCGTGGGCTACATCACGCCGGAGGCCTATGCACAGGACGTCGCAAATGCCGAGGCCTTCCTGCTCGGCGATACCCAGGCCGTGCTGTCCCAGCTCGAGGCGCGCATGACGGCGCATGCCGAGAAGCTGGAGTTCGAACAGGCGGCCGAGCTGCGCAACCAGATGTCGGCGCTCTCGCGCGTGCTGCACCAGCAGTCGATCGAGATTGCCTCCGACAAGGATGTCGACATCCTCGCGGTCAAGGTGCAGGGCGGCAAGGCCTGTGTCAACCTCGCAATGGTGCGTGGCGGCCGGCACCTGGGCGACCGCGCCTACTTCCCCGTTCACATCGAGGACGCGGCGCAGATGGAGCGGGGTGCCCAGGGCGCCGAAGGCGAGGAGGCGCCCGGCGCCTTTGCCGGGTCGGTCGAGGTCCAGGTGCTCGAGGCCTTCATCGCCCAGCACTACATCGACGTGCCGGTCCCACCCACGCTGGTGCTGAGCGAGCTGGTGGGTCGCGAGCTGATCGAGGCCGTCTCGCAGCAGGCCGCCACGCGCGTGACGGCCGTGTTCCAGCCGCGGGAGCAGCGGCGTCACTGGCTGGAGATGGCGCAGACCAATGCGGGCCTGCAGCTCGCACGCCTGCTGGCCGAGGAAGGCTCGCAGCAGGCGCGCACGCGCGCGCTGGTGGACGCGCTGGAGCTCGCGCCCGATGACCTCGACAACTTCCGCGTGGAGTGCTTCGACATCTCGCACACGGCGGGCGAGGCCACCCAGGCATCCTGCGTGGTCTTCGAGCATCACGCGATGCAGAACCGCGAGTACCGCCGCTACAACATCGAGGGCATCACGCCGGGCGACGACTATGCGGCGATGCGACAGGTGCTTCATCGCCGCTACGGCAAGCTGGCCGAGGCGATGGCTGCGGAGAGCGATGCGCCACCGGCGGGCGATGCAGCCGGCGTGGGCAGCGATGCCCGGCCAGGTACGCGCAGCGCGCGCATGCCGGACCTGGTGCTGGTCGACGGCGGCAAGGGTCAGGTATCGATGGCGCGCGAGGTGTTCGGCGAACTGGGGCTGCCGCTGTCGCTGATCGTCGGGGTAGAGAAGGGCGAGGGCCGAAAGGTGGGCCTGGAGGAACTGGTCTTCGCCGACGGGCGCGACAAGGTGTACCTCGGCCGCGACTCGGCGGCGCTGATGCTGGTTGCACAGATCCGCGACGAGGCGCATCGCTTCGCCATCACCGGCATGCGTGCGAAGCGCGCCAAGGTGCGGGTGGGCGGCAGCCAGCTCGAGGACATCCCCGGCATCGGGCCCAAGCGCCGGGCGCGGCTGCTGCAGCGCTTCGGCGGCATACGGGGCGTAGCGGCGGCGAGCGTGGAAGACATTGCGTCTGTCGATGGCATTGCCTTCGAGCTGGCGGAGGAAATCTACCGGGCCTTGCACTGAAGCGGCCAGCCCGGAGGCGAGCCATATACTCGTCGCCATGTTCTGGACGCTCCCCACCATCATGACGTGGACGCGCATCGTCGCGATCCCGCTGATCGTGGGGGTGTTCTATCTGCCCCTGAGCGAGCCGATGCGCAACATCGTGGCCACGGTGCTGTTCATCTTGTTCGCCGCCACCGACTGGCTCGACGGTTTCCTCGCACGGCGGCTCAATCAGACCTCGGCCTTCGGCGCCTTCCTCGATCCGGTGGCCGACAAGTTCCTGGTGTGCGCCTCGCTGCTGGTATTGGTGCACCTGAACCGCGCCGACGTGTTCGTCGCGCTGATCATCATCGGGCGCGAGATCGCAATTTCCGCCTTGCGCGAATGGATGGCGCAGATCGGCGCCGCCAAGAGCGTGGCGGTCCACATGATCGGCAAGGTCAAGACGGTGGTGCAGATGGTCGCGATCCCGTTCCTGCTTTTCGACGGCATCCTGTTCGGTGTGATCGACACCGGCACCTGGGGTCAGTGGCTGATCTGGATCTCGGCCGTGCTCACGGTCTGGTCGATGGTGTACTACCTCCAAAAGGCCGTTCCGGAGATCCGGGCCCGCGCCAAATGACGGTGGCGACGGCGTCGGCACCGGTATCGGGGTGGGTGCGGGCCATGCCCGCGATCTTCGTGTTGATCTGGAGCACCGGCTTCATCGTTGCGCGCTATGGCATGCCCTATGCCCCGCCGCTCAAGTTCCTGGCGGTGCGCTATGCGCTGTCGGTGCTCTGTTTCCTGGCCTGGGTGTGGGCGGCGCGCGTGCGCTGGCCACCCGGGCGCGCGCAATGGGGGCATCTGGCGGTCACCGGCATCCTGATGCAGGCGGGCTACCTCGGTGGGGTCTGGGCCGCCGTCCGGGCCGGCATGGGCTCGGGCCTCGTTGCGTTGCTGGTCGGCATCCAGCCTGTGCTCACGGCCATCTGGCTGTCGATGCATGGCGGCGCGATCTCGCGCCGCCAGTGGGCCGGCCTTGCGCTGGGCTTCGCCGGCCTCGTGCTGGTGGTGCTGCGCAAGCTCGGGCAGGGCGGCGAAGTGAGCGCGCTGACCATGGGGCTGGCGCTGATGGCGCTCATCTCCATCACCGCCGGAACCCTGTATCAGAAGCGCTTCGTTGCGCCCTGCGACGTGCGCGTCGCCGGCGCGATCCAGCTCGCGGCGGCGCTGCTGGTCACGCTGCCCTTCGCGGCCCTGGAGGCCGACAGCATCCAGTGGAACCTGTATTCCGGCGGCGCGATGGCCTGGTCCGTTCTGGCGCTGTCGCTGGGCGGCAGCTCGCTGCTCTACATGCTGATCCAACGCGGCACCGCGACTGCCGTCACCAGCCTGCTGTACCTCGTGCCGCCCTGCACGGCGCTGATGGCATGGCTTCTCTTTGCCGAGCCCATCACGGTGGCCACGCTGGTGGGCATCGCGATGACGGCGGTGGGCGTGAGCCTGGTGGTGCGCTGCGAGCGCTGAAGCGCTCGCGCGCGGCGGAGTCACCGGACCATCTTCGCCCTCGAGTGACCGGGCGGCTCACGCACACGCTGAGCTGCTGTGCGATCGGCACGCCGTTCACCCGTGATCAGGCTCCTTCTACGGGCCCGTCCTCATCCTTTTTCCATGCGTGTGGTCCCCGGCACGCCGGATTCCGGCTCCGCCGGCGTGGCCGATTCGGTCTCCTCGTAGTAGGTGTAGATGCCCACACGGATCCGGCCCGATGCGTTGCCGGCCGCCGAGGTGAAGGCCCGTGTCATCTCGCGCGTCAGCTCGTGATGCAAGCCGCTCCAGCGTTGCCGGACCAATTGCTCGATCGCTCGGCAATCATCCATGGACACGCCGTGGGCGTAGACCGCGCGCTCGAGCATGGGCGCCCGTTCGCCCAGCGTGTTGGAGACGGCGGCCAGCAGGTGGTCGCGGGCGTTGTCGCCGAAGAAGGCCAGCATGGACTGCAGATCCTTCGCAGGCACGAAGGCGTCGGCGGTGAGTTCGACATGGCCTTCGTGCTCGGCCACCATGTTCAGGCGGGCCAGCTCGTCCAGGATGGCGCGGTGGTGCATGTTGCCGCGGCTGGCTTGCCTGGCCACGGTTTCGAACGAAGGTACGCCGGCTTCGGCCACGATCGGCAGGCGCCGGTGTTCGGGATGCTCGGCCAACATCTGAAGCCACAGGGTGAAGGTCTTGGCGGCTGCGGACATTTCGGTATGGGGCAGGGGTTCGCTCAGTTCGCGGACCTTGGCCGTGACCGCCTTGCGATTGAGCCCGGTCGATACCGAGAGTTGACTGATGTTGGGGTTCTTCACGCCCTGCGCCTGCCAGGAACGCCGCGCCTCGGTCAGCAGCAGGTCGCGCAACATCTCCTCCAAATGGGGATGCTTGACTCCCATGGCCAATGCGAGCCGGATCACCGGGCGCATCACGCGTGCGCAGGCGGCCAGTGTCCAGGCGAGCTGGTTTTCCATGTCAGTGAGGGGCCCGCCCCATGCCCATGTTCCTTTGTCGTTGGCGCCGAAGGGGACTCGGCCGGCCGATTTTGCAAGTCGTCGAGGATCGCATGAAAAATCCCTCGCCGCCTTTCAGGCGCGGGTCCGGGGCGCCGTCCGCGGTGGAGGCCCGCCTGGCAGTGCTGGCCGCCAGGGCTCCGGGCGAAACTGTTCGACCAGGAAGTCGACCAGCAGCCGGACCCGGCGCGGCGTCCTGGCCTGCCAGGGCGCGATCCACTGGATGTCGGCATCTGGCATCGACCACTCCGGCAGCACGCGAATGAGTTCGCCCGAACTCAGCTGCGGCGCGATGTCCCACAAACTGCGAAGCACGATGCCGTGGCCGGCAAGGCACCAGTCGCGCACCAACTCACCGGAATTGCTGGACAAGGGGCCACTGACGTGAACGCGCGCGGAGGCGCGATTCTTCGCGTTGCTCAAGGTCCACACAACGGAGCGTCCAGCCGGCGCAGCCTCGTTCTCGTGCACGACCAGGCACTCGTGCCCGGCAAGATCCTGCACATCCCCAGGGGTTCCGCGCCGTCGCAGGTAAGCCTGCGAAGCCGCCAGCACGCGCTGGTTCCGCGCGAGCCGCCGTGCCACCCAATCGCCCGCGTGACGGGCCGGCGCGGACCAGAGCCAGATGGCGCCGTCGTAGCCTTCTGCGCCGAGGTCGGGAAGGCGTTCTGTCAGGTGCAGTTCGATTTGCAAGGCGGGGTATTGCTGCCCGAACCGGGCGAGCGCGGGGCCCAGCCAGCGTCGCCCGAATCCGAAGGTGGCGGCGATCCGCAACGCGCCGCACGGCTCCTTCTGCCGTTCGCGCAGCTCTGACTCGAGTGCCCCGAAGCCTTCGAGCAGGCGTTCGGCATGTGTGCAGACGGCTTCGCCTTCGGCAGTGAGGTTCAGGCGGCGCGTGGTGCGTTCGAAGAGTCGATGCCCCAGGCCCTGCTCGAGGTGTGCGAGCCGCTTGGTGACGACCGAGGGCACCACGCCCAATGCGGCAGCCGCGCCTGCCAGGCTCCCGGCGTGGCGCACGGAGAGAACCAACTCGAGATCACTGCGTTCCATTCGTTCCTTGGCGGAAAGAGTCAATTCGCTGATTGTTTCTTGATAAGTCTCAGTAGCGCAACGCACAATCACGTGATGCAGAACGGTTTTCCCTCCTTTCACGTGTTTCGCGACGGGGTCCGCCTGCATGGGCGCGTCGGGGGTCAGGGGACACCCTTGCTGCTATTGCATGGCCATCCACAGACCCATGCCATCTGGCATCGCGTGGCGCCCGCATTGGCCCACCGCTTTACGCTGGTGATGATGGATCTTCGCGGCTATGGCGATTCGGATCGGCCGGCGGCTGATGACGCGCACGTTGCTTACAGCAAGCGCGAGATGGCAAGGGATGCAATCGCCGTGATGCGCAGCCACGGCTTCGACCGTTTCCATGTTCTGGCGCACGATCGCGGCGCGCGCGTTGCGCACCGGCTCGCCATGGATCATCCCGAAGCTGTCGAGCGGCTGATGCTGCTGGACATCGCGCCCACGCTCGCCATGTACGAGCAGACGTCCAATGCCTTCGCCCGTGCGTACTGGCACTGGTTCTTCCTGATCCAGCCGGCGCCGCTTCCCGAGGCTCTCATCGAGTCCGATCCGGCGCGCTATGTGCGCAGCGTGATGGGCAGCCGGCATGCCGGCCTGGCACCCTTCGCATCCGAGGCACTGGCCGAGTACGAGCGCTGTGCCGCCATCGCCGGTACGGCGCGCGGCATCTGCGAGGACTACCGTGCTTCGGCAACGATCGACCTCGAGCATGACCGCGCCGATATCGCCGCCGGCCTGAAGCTTGCGCAACCGCTGCGCGTGTTGTGGGGCGAGCATGGCGCCGTCGGGCGCTGCTTCGATGTGCTGAGGCTCTGGCGCGAGCGCGCGGTGCGCGTCTCCGGCGCTGCGCTGCCCTGCGGCCACTATGTTCCCGAAGAGGCATCCGAGGCGCTGACCGAGGAAGCATTTCAGTTTTTTGTTTGATACATGAAGGAAGACATCATGAGCGGCAGGAAGCGTATCGCCGTGATCGCCGGAGACGGCATCGGCAAGGAAACCATGCCCGAGGGGCTGCGCGTGCTCGATGCGGCGGCCCGCAAGTTCGGCATCGATCTGCATTTCGATCACTTCGATTTCTCGAGCTGGGACTACTGCGAGAAGCACGGCAAGATGCTGCCGGACAACTGGAAGGATCAGATCGGCGGCCACGACGCGATCTATTTCGGGGCCGTCGGGTGGCCCGAGAAGATTCCGGACCACGTCTCCCTCTGGGGATCTCTGCTGCTGTTCCGCCGCGAGTTCGACCAGTACATCAACCTGCGGCCTGCGCGACTGATGCCCGGCATCGTCGCGCCTGTGGTGCGGCGCGACGGCACGGCGCGGCAGCCGGGCGAGATCGACATGTACATCGTGCGCGAGAACACCGAGGGCGAGTACTCGAGCATCGGCGGGCGGATGTACGAGGGAACGGCGCGCGAGATCGTGATCCAGGAGACGGTGATGTCGCGCACGGGCGTGGACCGGGTGCTCAAGTTTGCCTTCGAGCTGGCGCGGTCGCGTCCCGGCAGGCACCTGACCAGCGCTACCAAGTCCAATGGCATCTCGATCACCATGCCGTACTGGGACGAGCGCGTCGCTGCGATGGCGAAGAGCTATCCGGACGTCAGGCTCGACAAGTTCCACATCGATATCCTGACGGCGCATTTTGTGCAACGCCCCGACTTCTTCGACGTGGTGGTCGCCAGCAACCTGTTCGGCGACATACTGTCCGACCTCGGCCCCGCCTGCACCGGCACGATCGGCATCGCGCCGAGCGCCAACCTGAATCCTGAGCGCAGCACGCCGTCGCTGTTCGAGCCGGTGCACGGCTCGGCGCCGGATATTGCAGGCAAGGGCATCGCCAATCCGATTGGCCAGATCTGGTGCGGCGCCATGATGCTCGATTTCCTGGGGCACAGGAACGCGCACGACGCCATCCTTGCCGCGGTCGAGAAGGTCCTGGCGCCGGAAAGCGGGGCGCCGCGCACGCCTGACATCGGGGGCAGCGCAAGCACCATCGACCTGGGCCGCGCGATCGCGCAAGCGCTCTGAACGAAGCCGTCGCGGAAAAAGGGACCGCGCAAAACATCACTAGAATCGCGGGCCTCGCTGGATTCCGCGGCGTCCTGTCGTATTGACACCCCGTGGACCAGTGGTTGTAATCCTTGTCGGCAGTGCGCTGCCGGCGCGTCAGAACTGCCATCCTTTCTTCTTAAACGAACCCCGTGGCTTCGTCACGGGGCCGGCACTGCCTCTGACGCTACCCGATCAACTATTTATCCTGCAAGGGGTCCTTGTGAACAAAACCGAACTGATTGAGCACATCGCAAAAAACGCCGACATCTCGAAAGCCGCTGCCACCCGCGCACTGGAATCGACCATCGGCGCCATTCGTACCACGCTCAAGAAGGGCGGCTCGGTCTCGCTCGTCGGTTTCGGCACTTTTGCTGTGGGTAAACGCGCTGCACGCACGGGCCGCAATCCGCGCACCGGCGACGCGATTAAAATCAAGGCCGCCAAGATCCCGAAGTTCCGTCCCGGCAAGGCGCTGAAAGATGCGCTGAACTGAGAATCGGATCACGGTTGGGTGCTTAGCTCAGCTGGTAGAGCGGCGCCCTTACAAGGCGTAGGTCGGGGGTTCGAGCCCCTCAGCACCCACCAACCGATGCAAAGGCGAACAGTAGTTCGCCTTTTTTGTTTTTCGCTGGAGAGACCCCATCCATGTTCGATTTCATCCGACAGCACAACAAAATCCTCATGGTTGTCTTGTTCCTCTTGATCGTTCCGTCATTCGTGGTGGTCGGCGTGCTGGACCGCTACAGCAGGTCCGGCGATCAGGGCGAGAAGGTCGCCAGCGTAGCGGGCGAGAGCATTCGCCGTCCGGAGTGGGATGCGCAGCATCGCAACGAGGTCGATCGCATTCGCCAGCAAAAGTCGGACGTGGATCCCGCGATGTTCGATACCGACGCGCAGCGCTACGGGACGCTGGAGCGGATGGTGCGCGACCGCGTGCTGGCCGCCGCTGCGGCCCAGGATCATTTCGTGGTGACCGAGCAGCGCCAGCTGGAGATATTCCAGAACGATCCCGGGCTGGCGACCTTCGTCGTCGTCAAGGATGGCAAGCGCCAGTTCGACCGAGAGCTGTTCTTGCGCGCAACCGGCATGACACCGGAGCAGCATCAGGCCGCGCTCGCTGCGCAGATGGTGCGCCAGCAGGTACTGAAGGGCATTGCAGATACGGCCCTCGCGACGCCGGCACAGACCGCCGTCATGCTCGACGCCTTTTACGACCGGCGCGAGATCCAGGTGGCGCGCTTCGCTCCAGGTGAGTTTGCGACGAAGGTCGCCGTCAGCGATGCGGACCTGGAGACCTATTACAAGCAGCACGTCGCGCAGTTCCAAGTGCCGGAGCAGGCGAGCGTCGAGTACCTTGTGCTGGACCTCGACGCTGCCAAGAAAAACATCGCCGTCAACGAGGCCGACGTGCGCGCCTACTACGAACAGAACCGCGAACGTCTGGGCACGAAGGAGGAGCGGCGTGCCAGCCATATCCTGATCACCGTGCCCCCGGGTGCCCCGACGGCCGAGCGGGACAAGGCGCGGGAGAAGGCACAGGGATTGCTGGCAGAAGTCAAGAAAGCGCCAGGCAGCTTCGCGGACATTGCGCGCAAGAATTCGCAGGACCCGGGGTCGGCGGAGAAGGGCGGCGATCTCGACTTCGTGACGCGCGGCGCCATGGTGAAGCCGTTCGAGGACGCGATGTTCGCGCTCAAGAAGGGCGAAATCAGCGACCTGGTCGAGACCGAGTTCGGCTACCACATCATCCAGCTCAATGACATCAAGCCAGGCGTGGTGCCGCCCTTCGAGCAGGTGCGCGCGAAGATCGAGGACGAGGTTCGCAGCCAGCAAGCGACGCAGGAGTTCGCCAAAGCTGCCGAGACCTTCACCGATGCCGTCTACCAGCAGCCCGACAGCCTGAAGCCCGCGGCCGAGAAGCTGAAGCTGACGATCCGCACCGCCGACAAGGTGACACGCATGCCGGCACCCGGCGCGACGGGGGCGCTGGCGAGCCGCAATTTCCTGAATGCCTTGTTTGCAGCCGATTCGTTGGACCGCAAGCACAACACGGAAGCGATCGAAATCGGTCCCAACCAGCTCGCTTCGGGGCGAGTGACGCAATATGCCCCGGCACGCGCTCAGCCTTTCGAAGAGGTCAAGGACAAGGTGCGCGCACAGCTCGTCTCGGAACGCGCCGCGGCTCTGGCCAGGGCAGAAGGCGAAGCCAAGCTCACGGCTTGGCAATCGAATGCGGCCGGTGCGAACCTTGGTGCGGCGCTGACGGTTTCTCGGGTGGAGACGCAGTCGCAACCGATGCCACTGATCGAGGCGGCACTGCGCGCCGATCCGGCCAAGCTGCCCGCGCTGGTGGGCGTGGACCTCGGGTCGCAAGGATATGCCGTTGTTCGCGTCAACAAGACCGTGCCGCGCACGCCACCCGCGACCGAGATGGCGCAGCAGGAAACCCAGCAGGTTGCACTGGCGACGTCCGCCGCGGAGGCGGCTGCCTACTACGAGCTGCTCAAGAGCCGGTTCAAGGCCGAGATCCTGGTACCGAAACCGGTCGATGCGGGCATTGTCGTCGGACGCTAGCTTTTTTCCGGCTACAATTACTGGCTCTGCGGTGGCTGTAGCTCAGTTGGTAGAGTCCCAGATTGTGATTCTGGTCGTCGTGGGTTCGAGTCCCATCAGCCACCCCAAACCCATTCAAAGCGCCGGTCATTCGACCGGCGCTTTTTTTTTGGCTCACGCGGTGCTTGCGGCAATTCTGACTTGAATTAGAATTCGTGCTTCCTAATTCGGAGGAACTTGTACCAATGGCCTCAACACTTGCCGACATCAATTCCCAGATCAAGAAGCACGACGAGCAGATTGCGCAATTGCGCAAGCAAGCCGAGGAACTGCGCAATCAGGAGCGCTCAAGCGTGGTCGAGGAGTTGCGGAAGAAGATCGCAGAATACGGCCTGACAGCAGCCGATTTGAAGCTCGCGAGTCGCGGCGCCACCAGGCGAGGACCTTCCACCGCCGCGCCAAAGTCCGCCGCAAAGTACCGCAGCCCGACCGGAGAAACCTGGTCAGGCGGCCGCGGTCGCAAGCCGCGCTGGATTACCGAGGCACTGGCCGCCGGCAAATCGCTGTCTGAGTTCGAGATCCACTGAGGACTGGTTCCTCGCATAAAAAAGCCCGCGCTGCGGGCTTTTTTTTATGGCGGCGCGGGTCATCAGTTGACCATGACGAGCTTTCCCTTCACCCCGCGCGAGCCCATGTGAGCATAGGCTGCCTTGAGTTCGGCCATCGGCATGGTGGCGTCAATCACTGGCTTGATCTTGCCTTGGGCGTACCATTTCACCAATTCGGCCATCATCTGCGCATTGGCCTTGGGCTCGCGCTTGGCGAAATCACCCCAGAACACGCCGACCAGCGATGCGCCTTTGAGCAGCATCAAATTGAGCGGCAGCGAAGGGATGGGTCCGGCGGCGAAACCCACCACCAGATAGCGTCCCCGCCAGCCAATCGAACGGAACGCGGGTTCTGCGAATTCACCGCCCACCGGATCGTAAATGACGTCGGGACCTTTGCCGTCAGTCTCGGCCTTGATCGCATTGCGAAACCCATTGGGGAGCGCATGCGTGGTGTAGTTGATCGCGAGGTCTGCGCCGATGGATTTGCACAGCTCACATTTCTCGTCCGTCGACGCGGCGGCAATCACCTTGGCGCCGGCGTTTTTGGCGATCTGTATGGCGGCAGTGCCGACCCCGCCGGCTGCGCCGAGCACCAGCACGGTCTCGCCAGGCTTGAGCTGAGCCCGATCCATCAGCGCGTGCCAAGAGGTGGCATAAATCATGATGAAGGCGGCCGCATCGACATGGCCGAAGCCCTCGGGCAGGGGCATGCAGAGGGCCGCGGGCGCCAAGGTGTGGGTACCGAAGCCGCCAGTGCCCGACAGACAAGCAACGCTTTGGCCCACGCGCAAGTGGGTGACTCCTTCGCCGACGGCGGAGACCACGCCGGCGTACTCCGATCCCGGTACGAAAGGCAGCGGCGGTTTTATCTGGTATTTGTTCTGCACGATCAGCAGATCGGGAAAGTTCAGGCTGGCCGCCTTGATCTCGATCAGCACCTGGCCCGGGCCAGGCGTTGGGGTTGGCAGTTCCTTCCAGGTCAGCGCATCGACGCCGGTCGGGTTTTCACAGAGCCATGCGTGCATGCTCGGGTCTCCTTGGGTGAATCAGGGGGCAACGGATCCGGTTCATGATAGGACGGGCTGCGGGCGGGCATTGTCCCTGTCGTGACGCGTCCGCCGCCTACAATCGCGCGCACTATCAAAGCCATGAAGATACTGATTTCGAACGACGATGGCTTCCAGGCTCCCGGCATCGTGGCATTGCACGATGCGCTCAAGGACGTAGCGGAAGTCGAAGTGGTTGCGCCAGAGCACAACAACAGCGCCAAGTCGAATGCGCTCACACTCGCGGCACCGCTATACGTGCACAAGGCGCACAACGGTTTTCGCTACGTGACCGGCACGCCGGCGGATTGCGTGCATATCGCGCTCAAGGGGCTGCTCGACTATCGGCCCGATCTCGTGGTGTCGGGCATCAATAACGGCGCCAACATGGGCGACGACACCATCTATTCAGGCACCGTCGGAGCCGCAATGGAGGCGTACCTTTTCGGCATTCCGGCGATTGCCTTCTCGCAAATCGAGAAGGGCTGGGCGCACGTCGACGCCGCAGGGCGTGCGGCGCGAAGGCTGGTAGAGCAGATCGAGCGGGATCGCATGCTTGGTGGCCCGGCATTCCTGCTCAACGTCAACGTGCCGAACCTGCCCTTCGAGGAGCTCAAGCCCGTCAAGGTCTGCAGGCTAGGGCGCCGTCATGCCGCGGAGAAAGTCATTACCCAGGACAGTCCGCGCGGGGAGACCATGTACTGGATCGCCGGCGCGGGCGGCGCCAAAGACAGTGGTGAAGGCACCGATTTCCATGCGACGGCCGCCGGGCACATTGCGTTGACGCCGCTGCAGATCGATTTGACCGACCACGCCAATCTGGAACAGTGGCGCCAGACGGTCGCGCGACTGGGTGGGCCTCCCTGACCATGGCGAGTCAACGGCCAGGGTTTCCGGTGCGGCTCACGCCCACCGCATCGGCGGCGACGCGCGGCCGGCCTTCGGCTGTTCCCGCGAAGCCGCTCGTTCATCACACGCCATCGATGGCGTCCGAGGCAGTGCGCGCCCGCATGGTCCAGCGGCTCGCTGCGCAGGGCATCGCCGACGCGCGCGTGGTGCGTGCCATGAGCACGGTCGAGCGTCACCGATTCGTCGACAGCGCCTTGGTCAACCAGGCGTATGAAGATACGAGCCTGCCGATCGGACTGGGCCAGACCATCTCGAAGCCCAGCGTGGTTGCGCGCATGATCGAGTTGCTGCTCGGTGCGCCGGCCTTGGCGAACAAGCCTGGCGATCGGCTCGGACGCGTGCTTGAGATCGGTACCGGCTGCGGCTACCAGGCCGCGGTGCTGAGCCATGTCGCGACGGAGGTCTACAGCATCGAGCGCCTGCGCGGCCTGCATGAGCGTGCACGCGTTAATCTGCGCCCCTTTCGCCTGGCCACGGTTCACCTCCTCCTTGGCGACGGCATGATGGGCTATGCGAAGGGCGCGCCCTATGCCGGCATCATTGCCGCAGCCGGCGGCGAGGCGGTGCCGGAGACATGGCTTGCGCAGCTCGCCGTCGGCGGCCGCATCGTCGCGCCGACGCAGTCGTCGACGGGCGGACAGGCCCTCGTCGTCATCGACAGGACGGCACGCGGACTGGAGCGCCGCGTTCTTGAGGCGGTTCACTTTGTCCCCCTAAAATCGGGAATTGCTTGAAGGAAGAACACATGCAGGGTATTGGCAATCGGGGCTGGCTTGCTGGCGTGATGCTGCTGGTCGCACTCTTGATTGCGGGGTGTGCCGCGAAGCGCGGGCCCGTTCCCGTCGAAGACCGCGGCACGATGATCGGTGCGCCAGTTGCTGCCTCATCGACGGCTCCAGGCGCACCTTCCATCACCACCGATGCATCGGGCAAGCCGCTGCCCGGTATCGAGAATTACGGCAAGCCTGGCTACTACGCGGTGCGTCCCGGCGACACCATCCGCCGCATCGGCACGGAGACGGGCCAGAACTGGCGCGACATCGCGCGCTGGAACAACCTCGAGAATCCCGACCTGATCGAAGTGGGTCAGGTACTGCGCGTGATTCCGCCTGCCGGCGCAGCCACGACGCCGGCAACGACGCCTGCAACCCTTGCGTCTGATGCAGCGCGGAGCGCAGCGCCCCCGGCTGCCCCCGCATCGGCCGCTTCTTCCGCGCCGACTCCCGCTGCTGCTGTGAGTGCTGCCGCCAAGCCGACGCCGTCCATCGTGACCGCCTCGCCTGCAACACCGGCCGCAACGGGCTCCGGGGACGAAGACGTCGGCTGGATCTGGCCTGCGCAGGGTTCGCTGATCGCGGGCTTCGATGAGGCCAAGAACAAGGGCCTCGACATCAGCGGCAGGGCCGGCGATTCAGTGCTCGCCGCGGCCGATGGGCGCGTCGTCTATGCCGGGGCCGGGTTGCGCGGCTACGGCAACCTGATCATCCTCAAGCACAACAATACCTATCTCACCGCCTACGCCCACAACCGCACGCTCCTGGTGAAAGAGGACCAGTCGGTGCAGAAGGGCCAGAAAATTGCCGAGATGGGCAACAGCGACGCGGACCGCGTGAAGCTTCACTTCGAAATCCGTCGGCAGGGCAAGCCTGTCGATCCGGCGCGCTATCTGCCCGCCCGGTAGGACCATGCATGGCCGCCTCTCGCCCGCGTCGCATTCAGATCGTGCGGCGCGCGGCGGGCAACGGTAGTGCCGCGCCCATCAGCGCTTTCGGATCGGCGGTTCCTGCGGCGGAGGCAACCGAGCGTGCCGACAGCGAGGTCGCACGAGACGTTTCGCGTGATGCCGCCGCGCTCGATCTAGGTGGCGAGGGCGGCGATTCGCTGACGCTCTACCTGCGTGAGATCCGGCGCACCGAGCTGTTCACGCCCGATGAGGAATATCGCACTGCCTGCGCGGCGCGCAGCGGGGACTTCTCTGCCCGACAGTCGATGATCGAGCACAACCTGCGGCTCGTGGTGAACATTGCCAAGGGCTATCTCGGCCGCGGTGTACCACTGGCGGACCTGATCGAAGAAGGCAACCTCGGCCTGATGCACGCGATCAACAAGTTCGAACCCGAACGCGGTTTTCGCTTCTCGACGTATGCCACCTGGTGGATCCGCCAGTCGATAGAGCGCGCAGCCATGATGCAGGCGCGCGCGATTCGTCTGCCGGTGCATGTGGTGCGCGAACTGCAGCAAGTGATGCGTGCGCGGCGCGCACTGGAAGGCGATGCCGACTTCATTGCCCGCCGTCCCGACGGCGTGCGGGTGGAAGACGTCGCGGCGCTGCTGGGCCGTGAGGTCCAGGCGGTCGCCGATCTGTTGGCGCTGGCCGAGGCGCCGCGTTCGCTCGATGCCGGCGGTGAACGCAGTGAGGACAGCTTCAGTCTGGCAGACACGGTGGCATCGGAGGACGAGCACAGTGATCCGACGGGCATCACCCAGACGCATGAAGTCGAGAAGCTCCTCGATCAATGGATCCTGGCATTGAGTGAGCGCGAGCGCGAAGTGCTGGAAGGGCGCTACGGACTGCACGACCGCGAGCCCGAGACACTCGAAGTGCTGAGCGTGCGCCTGGGTCTCACGCGCGAGCGCGTGCGGCAAATCCAGAACGAGGCCCTTGCCAAGATGCGCCGCCAGCTTGCACGAGCGGGCGTCCAGCGCGACGCGCTCCTGTAGGCGTCTTCGGGGCGGGCGTGCCGGCCTGAGACAATCCATATATGACGGATTCGATAGAAAAGAAAGAGGCGCAGCAGCAGCTTCGCGATGAATGGCTGGAGGTCGAGTCGCTCGACCTTGACGCACAGGGCGTGGCACACAAGGCCAGCGGCATGGTGGTGTTCATCGAAGGCGCGCTGCCTTTCGAGGAAGTGCAGCTCAAGGTGCAGCGCAGGAAGAACAACTGGGAACAGGGCACCGTGACAGAGATTCGTCGAGAGTCCTCGCAGCGTGTGCGTCCCGGCTGTCCGCATTTCGGACTGCATGCCGGTGCTTGCGGCGGCTGCAAGATGCAGCACCTCGACGCCGCAGCGCAGGTGGCGGTGAAGCAGCGTGCGCTCGAAGACAACTTGTGGCATCTGGGCAAGGTGCGGCCGGAGAACATGCTGCGGCCGCTCGAGGGTCCCACCTGGCACTACCGATATCGCGCTCGCCTGTCGGTGCGTCACGTGATCAAGAAGGGGGCGGTACTGATCGGCTTCCACGAACGCAAGAGCCGCTATCTCGCCGATATGCAGGTGTGCCCCGTGCTGCCGGCGCGCGTCAGTGCCATGCTGATGCCGCTGCGTGAGCTCATCGGATCAATGGACGCGCGCGATACCTGCCCGCAGATCGAACTGGCCTGCGGCGATGCACCCGATGGGGCAGGGCTCGGCGTGATTGCGCTGGTACTGCGGCACCTCGAGCCCCTGTCGACCGGGGATATCACGCGGCTCAAGACCTTTGCGGCCGTGCACGAGGGGGTGCAGTGGTGGCTCCAGCCGAAAGGACCGGAAACGGTGCGCCCGCTCGAATCCGACGAGCCGATGCTGGCTTACCAGTTGCCGGAGTTCGGCGTTACGATGCCTTTCAAGCCGACCGATTTCACACAGGTCAACGCCTCCATCAATCGCGCGCTCGTCAGCCGCGCCTTGCGCTTGCTGGACGTGCAATCGGAGGAGCGCGTCATCGACTGGTTCTGCGGGCTGGGCAATTTCACGCTCCCGCTCGCGACCCGTGCGCGGGAAGTCTTGGGCATCGAAGGCAGCGCCGCGCTCGTAGCCAGAGCGACCGAGAACCTGACGCGCAACCAAGCGCCGGCGCCCGGCCGGGAGGCGCTCGCTCCGACGCGCTTCGTCGCGCGCAACCTGTTCGAGATCACGCCCGCAATGCTGATGGCAGATGGGTCAGCAGACAAATGGCTGGTGGATCCGCCGCGCGAGGGCGCTTTCGCGCTGGCGAAGGCCCTGGCCGATCTGCACCAGGAAGCCGATGATTTACCGAGGGACGGCTGGACGCCGCCCAGGAGGATCGTCTACGTCAGCTGCAATCCATCGACGCTGGCGCGCGATGCGGGCCTGTTGGTCCATCAGGCGGGCTATCGTTGTACTTTCGCCGGCGTGGTCAACATGTTCCCGCACACCGCGCATGTCGAGTCGATTGCGGTGTTCGAACTGCCATAGAAATTGGCCCCCACGCTCCCTCACTTCGAGTGGTCACTGTTCACCGAGGGGGCTTTCATCTTGGGGCCTGCAATGAAAAAAGGGCCCGAAGGCCCTTTCAGCTGAGGAGCCGGCGATCAGTCGCGCTCGCCGCCGAAGATCCCGAGCAGGGCGAGCAGACTCTGGAACACGTTGAACATGTCCAGGTAGAGCGCCAGCGTGGCGCTGATGTAGTTGGTTTCGCCGCCGTCCATGATCTGCTTGAGGTCATACAGCATGAAAGCCGAGAAGATGCCGATTGCCGCGACCGAGATCGCGAGCATGCCGGCGCTGGAGCCGACGAACACGTTGATGATCGCGCCGATCATCAGCACCAATGCACCGACGAACAGCCACTTGCCCATGCCGGACAAGTCGCGCTTGATCACCGTGGCCAGCGAAGCCATCACGAAGAACACGCCTGCCGTACCGCCAAAGGCGGTCATGATCAATTCGGAGCCGTTGCTGAAGCCCAGCACCATTGCGATGAGGCGCGACAGCATCAGGCCCATGAAAAAGGTAAAGCCCAGCAGAACGGGGACGCCGGCCGCGGAGTTCTTGGTCTTCTCGATGGCAAACATGAAGGCGAAGGCACCGCCCAGGAACACCATGAGGCCAATGCCGCCGCTGAGCGCGCGGGTGATTCCGGTCGCGACGCCGAGCCAGGCACCCAATACGGTAGGCAGCAGGCTCAACGCGAGCAACCAGTAAGTGTTGCGCAGGACGCGTTGCCGCTCGGCTTGCGGCAGCGCCTGTCCGTAGCCGACGGAAGTGGCAAGGGTGTTGACGCGGTCGTTCATTGCTGAAACTCCTGATGTTGGCTGCAAAGCAGCAGTTGGGGGCATTCTAGGGGGCTGCAAGGATCCGGCCGGGAAAAGACCCGCCTCTTCATGGCGCTAAAGCGCACCGCAGATTTCGGAGGCTCGGGCGCTATGCTTGGCGTTTGCTCATTACTTGCAACAACCATGAAGACCAAGTCCTTTCTCGAACTCGCCGATGTCAAGGTGATCGCCGCCGCAGCTGAGGCCGAAGCGCTCAAGAACAACTGGGCCGTGACCATCGCCATCGTGGACGATGCCGGCAACCTGCTGTGGCTGCAGCGATTGGACGACGCCGCCGCCATCTCGTCGCATATCGCGCCCGCCAAGGCCCACACAGCGGCCATGGGACGGCGCGAGAGCAAGGTCTACGAAGACATGGTCAATGGCGGCCGTACGTCCTTCTTGTCGGCGCCTGGCATCGACGGCCTGCTCGAGGGTGGTGTGCCGATCGTCAAAGACGGCCAAGTGATCGGGGCCGTCGGCGTGAGTGGCGTCAAGTCCAACGAAGACGCACAGATCGCCAGGGCGGGCATCGCCGCGCTCGGTCTCTGAGGTCAGCCCATGCAAAACGCCGACGTTGGGTCGGCTTTTTTAAGTTCGACGTGAAAAAAAGCTTGGCTAGTGGCAAAGAAGCCGTTGGCTAGCAAAAAACGACCCTTTGGAGATCAGATCTCCTCGAGTCGCCCCACGATGAAACTTGAAAGAGGGGCGAACCGACCTACTTCGTGAGGATCAGCTTGCCAAGTTTGGTGGCCTGGAGCCGGTACAACGAGCCGTTGTGCATGATGCCTATGCTCTTGCCGCCTTTGAGAAGCTCTGCGCTCTCGAGTAGAGGGGCAGGCCGCGGAGGCTCGCTGCTTGCGCGGCCGCCGCCCGAATGATCGAGTGAGGGATGGCTCAGGACAGTGAACGCGTTGGACACGGCTTGCATCGTGATTCCTTCATCGAAAGTTGATTGAATGATAATGATTCTCAACTAAAAGTCAATCACACCGATGAGTTTTTTCCGGTCGCGCGTGGCTATCTGGCTTCCGGTTCGGTAATAAAGCCGATCTTGCGCACGCCCGCTTCGCGTGCCGCCGACATGGCTTGCGCCACACGCTCGTAGCGCACTGCCTTGTCGCCGCGGATGTGCAGCTCGGGCTGCGGGTCCTTGGTGGCCTCTGCGGCCAGGCGCCCCTTTAATTCGCTGTCCTCGATCCTCTGCTCGTTCCAGTAATAGCTGCCATCGGCCGCTACGGTGAACAGGATGTTCTGTGGCTTGGTCTGCTCCGGTTCGCTGCTGGCGCGGGGAAGGTCGATATTCACGGCATGCTTCATCACGGGGACAGTGATGATGAAGATGATGAGGAGCACGAGCATGACGTCGACCAGCGGCGTCATGTTGATCTCGTTCATGACCTCGTCGGGTTCGTCCTGGGTACCGAAAGCCATGGTATTCCTCAGCTTTTCTTGAGCGGGACCACGGTGGCCTCGACGCCGCTTTGCACCCGCGCGCCGGTGACAAAGTAGGCATGCAGGTCATGCGCGAAGCTGTTGAGCTTGGTCAGCACGAACTTGTTGCCCCGCACCAGGGCGTTGTAGCCCAGTACGGCCGGAATGGCGACCGCCAGGCCCAGCGCCGTCATGATCAGCGCTTCGCCGATCGGCCCGGCCACCTTGTCGATGGTGGCTTGACCCGCCGAGCTGATGCTCATCAGGGCGTGATAGATGCCCCACACCGTCCCGAACAGGCCGATGAACGGCGCCGTAGAGCCGACGGAGGCCAGGATGGCGAGGCCCGTCTGAAGGCGTGCGGTGAATTCGTCGATGCCGTTGCGCAGCGCGCGCGTGATCCAGTCGCTGACGTCGAGCGCGTCGTGCAGATGCGCCTTGGTATTGCGATGGTGCGCCGCGGCCTCGCGACCCTCCAGGGCCAGCGCACGAAACGGGTTGGCGTCAGCCTTGCCAAGCTTGTTGAGCGCGGTAGCAAAGTCTTCGCTGTGCCAGAAGTCCTGCGAGTGCTTGGCGAGGCGCTTGTACCGGATGATGTCCAGCGCCTTGATCAGGATCACGATCCACGACGCGAGCGACATGCCGATCAGGAGCAGAGCCACCGCCCGAGTGACGAAGTCGCCCTGGTTCCAGATGCTCATCAGGCCAAAGTGGGAATCCATAAGCGCTCCAAAGAAAGATCAATTCAGTACAAAGTTGACGGGAGCGTCGTAGGACATCGTTTGCGCGACGCCGCCGACCTTACCGGGTGAGAAGCGGCACCTCAGCATGGCCTCTCTTGCGGCCTCATCCAGGCGATCGAAGCCGCTGGATTTGCGAATATCGACCTGCTTCGGCAAACCATCCGCGCCCACGACGACCTTGACAACGACCTTGCCCTGCTCGCCCAGACGCCTGCTCATGGCGGGATAGTTAGGCTTGCAGCTCTGCGCGTACTCCGCCTCGGCCGAAGGCAACTGCACGGCGGGTGGTGCCGGCGGAGCGGGCGGCGGTGCAGGAGGTGCCGGTGGGGCGGGTGGCGCGACAGGGGCTGGAGGCGGGGGAGATTCCATCGTGCCGACCGGGGCATTCGGCGCGGGCGTGGGTTTGGGTTCGCGAATCGCTTGAGGCCGCGGGGGGGGCGGCGCCTTGGTGACCTGAGGCTTCGGTGGGGGTGGTGGTGGCGGAGGAGGCGGCACTTCCTTGGGTTTGGGCGGTTCGATGAATTCGCTCAGGATTTCCACCGGGATGACCACCTCGGCGGCCCGCCGCAGCAGGCCGCTTTGCAATGCCCAGAGCGCCGCGACGTGGAACAGAACTACGCCCCCAGCGATGAGCGCATTGCGTGAGAGGCCTAGTACGGTAGGAGGCTGCGGGGAGAAGCGGTCAGACACGATCAAACATTCAAGTGCCGGACACCGTCGAAGGCGCCCGATGCAGCAAACCGCTGTCTGTTACCTATGGAAGATCCACCATGCGGAGCCGCTGACGATGATCAGGCTGATGCCGAGGGCCGAGAAGAGTTCCATGTCCTGCTTTCCGTCATGGCGCTCGCAAGCTGGAACGAACTCGGCTCCGATTCGCGGTTGAGCGCTGCGATCGGCTGAGAGGCGCTGCACTGCGCGACCACGTCGCGTGCACAGGTCTCGCATTGGCCGCACTGGGTGGCGACGCCCAGCTCAAATTGCACTTCGTCGAAGGTCATTCCGGCCCGCACGTGGCGCGCGATCTCACGATCAGACACTCGGCGGCATACGCAAACGATCATGGCAGTGGGCGGCAGTCTGGCTGGCAGTTGGTTGGACAAGTGATTATAAATACGAATTCCTCGCATTTGCAATAACTATGAGGCCCGACTGGGCAAAAAAAAGCGGGGCCCCTGCGGGCCCCGTCGTCTGAGCGAGTCAACTGTCCTAATCGACCTCGCCCATCTGCGACTGAAGGTAGTTCTGCAGCCCGACCTTGCCGACCAGATCAATCTGGGTCTCGAGGAAGTCGATGTGCTCTTCAGTGTCGTCCAGGATCTCTTGCAGGAGATCACGCGAAACATAGTCGCGAACCGCCTCGCAGTGTGCAATTCCGTCCTTGATGGTGGCCTGCGCGCCCGTTTCGGAGGCGAGATCGGACTGCAGGATTTCGGGTACGTCCTCGCCTACACGAAGCTTGGCCAGGTCCTGAAGGTTGGGCAGGCCGTCCAGCATGAAGATCCGATCCATGAGCTTGTCTGCGTGCTTCATCTCACCGATGGATTCTTCGTATTCCTTCTTGGCCAGCCTGTCCAAGCCCCAATGCTTGAGCATGCGGTAGTGCAGGAAATATTGATTGATCGCAGTCAGCTCGTTTTTCAATTGGGCCTGCAAATGATCGATGACTTGGGGATCGCCCTTCATGGTTCTTCCTTGTTCTAAAAGCATGGATTGTGTGAGCGGCACCAAGGCGCAGGCAAGAGAACCCATGTTGGAGCGCTCTGCATGCGTGTGATGTTGATAGGTGTTCGCATTGACCGGGCTGAGGCATAGGGCGTACTCATTCTAAGCATAGCCAGATCCTATCGATGTCTGGTCTACCATTGGTTATACTAGCAGTTCGCTATTTACATCAAGTCTTACTAAGGAACCTACATGTCCCTGATCAACACCGAAATCGTTCCGTTCAAGGCCACCGCTTATCACAACGGCAAGTTCGTCCCGGTCAGCAACGAAAACTTCAAGGGCAAGTGGTCGGTCGTGGTCTTTTATCCGGCTGACTTCACCTTTGTGTGCCCGACCGAACTCGGTGACTTGGCCGACCACTACGCTGAATTCCAGAAGCTCGGGGTCGAAATCTATGGCGTGTCCACCGACACACACTTCACCCACAAGGCCTGGCATGACACGTCCGACACCATCGGCAAGGTGAAATATCCCCTGATCGGCGACCCGAGCCAGCAGCTCGCACGCGCCTTCCAGGTCCTGATCGAGGAAGGCGAAGACGCCGGCCTTGCTTATCGTGGCACCTTTGTGATCGACCCCGAAGGCAAGATCAAGACCATCGAGGTGCACGACAACGGCATCGGCCGTGACGCCGCCGAACTGCTGCGTCGCGTGAAGGCGGCCCAGTATGTCGCCGCCCACCCGGGTGAAGTCTGCCCGGCGAAGTGGACCGAGGGTGCCGAGACGCTCAAGCCGTCGTTCGATCTGGTCGGCAAGATCTAAGCCGCCCATTCGCGCCAAGCCCGGGCGCATTCGCACCCGGGCTTTTCTATTTCTGTCTTCCGATTTTCAAAGAGGAGAGTTCACCATGCTCGATGCCGGCACCAAAGCACAACTGAAAAGCTATCTCGATCGCATCACACAGCCCGTTGAAATCGTCGCTTCGCTCGATGACAGCAAGGCGTCGATCGATCTGCAATCGCTGCTGAATGATGTGGCGGAGTCGTCGTCCCTGGTAAAGGTCATCGAGAGCCGCGATGACAACCACCGCAAGCCATCGTTCTCGATCAATCGCCCGAGCCAGAGCCACGGTCCGCGGTTTGCCGGCCTGCCCATGGGCCACGAGTTCACCTCGCTCATCCTGGCGCTGCTCCAGGTCGGCGGCTACCCGCCCAAGGTGGAGCAGGCCGTGCTCGAGCAGATCCGCGCGCTGGACGGCGATTTCGAGTTCGAGGTCTATATCTCGCTCACCTGCCACAACTGTCCCGACGTCGTGCAGGCGCTCAACCTGATGGCGGTGCAGAACCCGCGCATCAAGACCACCATGATCGACGGCTCGCTGTTCCAGGACGAGGTGAAGGAACGCCAGGTCATGGCCGTTCCCACGGTTTTCCTTAACGGTACCGAGTTCGGCCAGGGCCGCATGAGCCTGGAAGAGATTCTCGCGAAGATCGACACCAGCGGGGTTGAGCGCGAGGCAAGAAAGATCGCCGGCAAGGCCCCCTTCGATGTCCTCATCGTGGGTGGTGGCCCCGCCGGTGCGGCAGCGGCGGTGTACGCCGCGCGCAAGGGCATCCTGACGGGCATTGCCTCCGAGCGCTTCGGCGGTCAGGTGCTCGACACCTTGGGCATCGAGAACTTCATCTCGATCAAGGAAACAGAGGGGCCCCGCTTCGCCTTGGCGCTGGAAGAGCATGTGCGTCACTATGACGTCGACATCATGAATCTCCAGCGCGCATCGGCGCTGGTGCCTGGCAAGGATCTGATCGAGATCAAGCTGGAAAACGGCGCCTCGCTCAAGAGCCGCTCAGTCGTGATCTCGACTGGCGCACGTTGGCGCAACATCAATGTGCCCGGCGAGCAGGAGTACAAGAACAAGGGTGTGGCCTATTGCCCCCATTGTGACGGGCCGCTCTTCAAGGGTAAGCGTGTTGCGGTGATAGGCGGCGGCAACTCGGGTGTCGAGGCCGCGATCGACCTGGCTGGGATCGTCGGCCATGTCACGCTGATCGAGTACGACACGCAGCTGCGTGCGGACGCGGTGCTCCAGCGCAAGCTCAAGAGCCTTGCCAATGTCGAGATCATCACCAGCGCGCAGACAACCGAGATCACCGGCGACCAGCAAAAGGTCAACGGCCTGATCTACAAGGATCGCGTCACGGCCGAGGCTCGCAATGTGCCGTTGGAAGGCGTGTTCGTGCAGATCGGCCTGGTGCCCAACACTGACTGGCTGAAGGGCACGCTCGAACTCTCCAAGTACGGCGAGATCGTGGTCGACGCGAAGGGCCAGACGTCGGTGCCCGGTGTGTTCGCGGCGGGTGATGCGACGACAGTGCCGTTCAAGCAGATCATCATCGCAGCCGGTGACGGCGCAAAGGCGGCGCTGAGTGCCTTCGACTACCTAATCCGGACTTCGGCGCCGGCGGAGAAGGCCGAAACTGCCGCCGAAGCGATGGCTTGACCGGCGGTTCGGGAGGGAGCCGTCGCGACTCGGCTGCTGCGAGCAGAGCCACGATCCCCAGCATGGCGACCTTCGAGTCGGGTCCGGAGTAATGCTGCAGCCCGACAACCGGCCACACCGGCACCAGTGCCTGCGACCGCGGCACGGTCGATCCTGAGTGAAACCCAGCTCTGAGACCGACGCTCAATAGGTCAGCCGCTCAGGCCGCAGTTCCTGCAGGATGGTCGTGGCGATCTCCTCGATCGACTTGGTTGTGGTCGACAGCCATCGGATGCTGGCGCGCCGCATCATGGCCTCGGCCTCGCTCACCTCGTGCCGGCAGTTCTCGATGCTCGCGTAGCGGGAATTCGGCCGCCGCTCGTTGCGAATCTCGCTGAGGCGCTCGGGCTGGATCGTGAGCCCGAAGATCTTCTTGCGGTGCGGCATGAGCGCTGGCGGCAGCTGCCGGCGCTCGAAGTCCTCGGGAATCAGCGGGTAGTTGGCTGCCTTCAGGCCGTGCTGCATCGCCAAGTAGAGCGAGGTCGGCGTCTTGCCGCTGCGGCTGACGCCTATCAGGATCACGTCGGCACTTTCAAGGTCGCGGTTGCTCTGGCCGTCGTCGTGCGCCAGGCTGAAGTCGATGGCCTGGATGCGGGCGTTGTATTCCTTGCTCTTGCTGACGTCGCTGAAGCGGCCGATGCGATGGTTGGACTTCATCGCCAACTCGATCTCGAGGGGCCGCACGAAGGTGCCGAACATATCGAGCAACATGCCCTTGCAGCCGGTCTCGATCACCTCCAGTACATCCATGTTCGCCAGCGTCGTAAAGACGATGGGCCGAAGCCCTTCCACCTCGGCCGTATGGTTGATGCGCCGGACCGCCTGATGCGCCTTGTCCACTGTGTCGGTGAAGGGCAGCCGCACATGGCGGGGCTTGATCTCGAACTGGGCCAGAACGGCGTTGCCGAAGGTTTCAGCGGTAATGCCGGTGCCGTCGGAGACGAAGAAAACGGTGCGTGTGTGCATGCTTGGCGGCCTTGTCCTGCGGCGAGCCGACCCACTCGGCGCCTACAATCCGGCCCATTATCGGGAATGCGCGCGTCCATTCCCATCGCCCACGCCTTCATCCATGCACACCGCCCTTGCGCCCAGAGCAATCAGAACGATCGCGCCGCGCCGTCTGCATGTCGCCCCGGTTTCAACTTCTGGAGCTTTCCCATGTCTGCACTCTTCGAAGCGACCGCCTTGGTCGTACCGTTTGAAAACCTGAGAATGACCGACGTCGAGTCGGTGGGCGGCAAGAACGCCAGCCTCGGCGAGATGATTTCCCAGCTCCCCCAAGGGGTGCGAGTGCCCACCGGTTTCGCGACCACGGCGCATGCGTTCCGGCAATTCCTGGCCCATGACGGCTTGGCCGATCGCATCAGCGAAAAGCTCAAGAGCCTGGATACGGAAGACGTTCGCGCTCTGGCCACGGCTGGGGCCGAGATCCGGGCCATGGTCGAGGCTCAGCCCTTTCCCGCCGATCTGGCGCAGGCGATCACGGCAGCGTTCGCCACGCTGAGCGCAGGCAATACCGAGGCCTCTTTCGCTGTGCGCTCGTCGGCCACGGCGGAAGACTTGCCCGACGCCTCCTTTGCCGGTCAGCAGGAGACCTTCCTGAACGTGGTGGGCATCGACGACGTGCTCCACAAGATGAAGGAAGTGTTCGCCTCTCTCTATAACGATCGCGCTATCAGCTACCGCGTCCACAAGGGCTTTGCCCACGACGTGGTGGCGCTGTCGGCTGGTGTGCAGCGCATGGTACGTAGCGACCTCGGTGCCGCAGGCGTGATGTTCACCATCGACACGGAGTCCGGCTTCGACGGAGTCGTCTTCATCACCTCCAGCTACGGGCTGGGGGAAACGGTGGTGCAAGGCGCCGTGAACCCGGACGAGTTTTACGTGCACAAGCCCATGCTCAAGGCGGGCAAGCGCGCAGTGATACGCCGCAATCTCGGCTCCAAGCTCATCCAAATGGAATTTGCCACTGCCGCCGAGAAGGCGGCCAGCGGCAAGCTGGTAAAGACGACCGACGTGCCGACTGAGCAGCGCAACCGCTACTCGCTCACCGATGCCGATGTGGAGCAGTTGGCCAAGTATGCGTTGGTCATCGAGGAACACTACGGCCGCCCGATGGACATCGAGTGGGGCAAGGACGGCACCGACGGGCAACTCTACATCCTGCAAGCGCGCCCCGAGACCGTGAAGAGTCAGCAGCAGGGAAAGGCCGAGCAGCGCTACAAGCTGCTCGCCAAGGGCGCCGTGCTGGCAGAGGGCCGCGCCATCGGCCAGAAGATCGGCACGGGACCGGTGCGCCTGGTCCACAGCATCGGCGAGATGGACAAGGTCCAGCCTGGGGACGTGCTGGTGACCGACATGACCGACCCGAACTGGGAGCCGGTGATGAAGCGTGCCTCCGCAATCGTCACCAATCGCGGCGGACGCACCTGCCATGCCGCGATCATCGCGCGGGAGCTCGGCATCCCGGCGGTCGTCGGCTGCGGCGACGCAACCGATCTGCTCAAGGATGGCACCCTCGTCACGGTGAGCTGCGCAGAGGGCGACACCGGCTTCATCTACGACGGCCTGCTCGAGACCGAAGTGACCGAGGTCCAGCGCGGCGAGATGCCGGAAATCGACATTAAGCTCATGATGAACGTGGGCAATCCTCAACTGGCGTTCGACTTCGCCCAGCTGCCGAATCACGGGGTAGGGCTGGCGCGGCTTGAATTCATCATCAACAACAACATCGGCGTGCATCCCAAGGCGATCCTTGATTACCCGAATGTCGACGCCGACCTCAAGAAGGCCGTCGAATCGGTTGCTCGAGGCCATGCTTCCCCGCGCGCGTTCTACGTCGACAAGGTCGCCGAGGGAGTCGCCACTATCGGTGCGGCCTTCTGGCCCAAGCCGGTGATCGTGCGCTTGTCGGATTTCAAATCCAACGAGTACCGCAAGCTGATCGGCGGCAGCCGCTACGAGCCGGAGGAAGAGAACCCGATGCTCGGCTTCCGCGGCGCGGCACGCTACCTCAGCGAAGATTTCGGCGAGGCTTTCGCGATGGAATGCGAAGCCCTAAAGCGCGTACGCAACGAGATGGGCCTGACCAATGTGCAGATCATGGTGCCTTTCGTTCGCACGCTGGGCCAGGCAGCGCGCGTAACCGAACTGCTTGGTGACCACGGCCTCAAGCGTGGGGAAAAAGAACTCAAGCTGATCATGATGTGCGAGGTGCCCAGCAACGCGATCCTTCCGGAGGAGTTCCTCGAATTCTTTGATGGCTTTTCGATCGGCTCGAACGACCTGACACAGCTCACGTTGGGACTGGACCGGGATTCAGGCTTGGAACTTCTGGCGGCAGACTTCGACGAGCGCGACCCCGCTGTCAAAGCCTTGTTGGCGCGCGTGATCAAAGCCTGCAAGGAGAAGGGCAAGTACGTGGGCATCTGTGGACAGGGTCCCAGCGACCACCCCGACTTCGCCGCTTGGCTGGCTGAGCAGGGCATCGAATCGATCTCGCTCAACCCGGACAGCGTGATCGATACCTGGCAGCAGCTGGCGCAGCGCTGATCAGCCGTCGAGGGTGCGGCGGGGTTGGTCTTGTCCCGCCGCATTACAACTTTCGTCACAACTCGGGGCTGTAATTTTCCTGTCAGCTTCCGCTTCTCGCAAGTAGATGCTTCTTTGATGTCAAACTTGGCGCCTACCTGGAGGGAGCCACTCGGGGGATTGTTCGACAAGGGCCGATTCGAGCCTGAGAGCGCCCTGATTTCACATGAGGACGCCATGATTCTTGTGAAGACTGACGCCGGTCAGCAGGTGTTCAAGGACCGCTCGGTCCGCCTCACGCCGCGCCAACGCTCCGCCTTCATCCTGTTTGACGGGAAGCGTTCGGTGAGCGATGTGCTCCAGGCCGGCATGGGAATTGCCCGAGCGGACATCGACCAGATGGTCGAACTCGGCTTGCTGGGGCGAGTCGGGAGCTCGGCGGATGCAGCGAATGCCGGGACTGTAGCGGTCCCACCCTCTGGGCCGATCTCGACCCAAACCGTGGACGACCCCGGGCAATCGCAATCGACGATGTCTGGCTTATCTGTAGACCCAGCGGAGCGCTCGAACCAGCAACGCTACAAGGACGCCTATCCGATCGCAACGCAGCTCACTGGCAGCCTCGGCTTGCGCGGTTTTAGGCTGAACCTGTCGGTTGAAGGCAGCTCGGCCTACGAGGACCTGCTTGCCCTGGCACCGAAGATACGCGCGGCCGTGGGAGCGGACAAGGCCGCGCCGTTTGACCGTGCCTTGGGAATCTGACGGCGGCGCGCCAAGGCACTCCAGAATGGCGGTGGCCTGCTACAATAGCCGGCTTTGCCTTGCCACACTGCGACTGACGCTGCGGGTGGCTTTATCCCTTCCACGGAAGATCCACAAGGAGTGCCATGCGTCACTATGAAATCATTCTGCTGATCCATCCGGATCAAAGCGAGCAAGTTCCGGCCATGCTGGAGCGCTACAAGGGCATGATCACCGCCGGCGGCGGAAAGGTCCATCGTGTCGAGGATTGGGGGCGTCGCCAGCTGGCCTACCAAATCAACAAGCTCAACAAGGCGCACTATCTGTGCGTGAACATCGAGGCCGAGCAAGCTGTGATGGCCGAACTCGAGCATGCTTTCAAGTTCAACGATGCCGTTCTGCGCCACCTTACGGTCGTCAAGAAGAAGGCGGAGACCGGTCCCTCGTCGATGATGAAGACGGTGGAGCGCGAAGAAGCTCGCAAGGCCCAACAGGCCGAGTACGCCGCCAACAACAACTGATCGTGTGAGCGCTGCCGCAGTTAATCAGCTCATGCTGACTGCCTGCGTTGCCGAACTCGGTGCCTTGCGTTTTACGCCTGCCGGCGTGCCCGCCATTGATTTACGGCTCGAACACGAGTCGATGGTGACCGAGGCGGCCCAGCCCCGGCAGGTCAAGACGGTTCTGAAGGCCGTTGCGTTCGGCACAGTGGCCGAGCGGCTCGCGAAGCAGGCGTTGGGAAGTCTCTGGCGTTTCCAGGGCTTTCTGGCCACACCGCGCAACGGCAAGCACCCAGTGCTCCACATCCAGGATTTTCAGCAAGATTAATATTCAAGAGGTCCCACAATGGCCACGTTCAAGAAGTTCAACAAGGACAAGCGTCCGAAGCGCAACACCCAATCGCTGCTGTTCAAGCGCAAGCGCTTCTGCCGCTTCACTGTCGCTGGTGTCGAAGAAATCGACTACAAGGACATCGACACTCTGCGCGATTTCATCAGCGAGAACGGCAAGATCATTCCCGCGCGCCTGACCGGCACGCGCGCAATCTACCAGCGTCAGCTCAATACAGCGATCAAGCGCGCCCGCTTCCTTGCGATGGTGCCGTACAGCGACCAACATCGCGTTTAAGGAGGCGAACATCATGCAAGTCATTCTTCTAGACAAGGTCGTCAACCTCGGCGTACTCGGCGAAATCGTCAAGGTCAAGGACGGCTACGCGCGCAACTTCCTCATTCCCTCGGGCCGCGCGCGCCGTGCTACCGAAACCAACAAGGCTGAGTTCGAGGCCAAGCGCGTCGAACTCGAAAAGGCCGCTGCCGCCAAGCTGACCGAAGCGCAGGCGCAAGGCGAGAAGCTCGGCGGCTCCGCTGTCAAGCTGACGCAGAAGGCCGGTGTCGATGGCCGCCTGTTTGGTTCGGTCACCAACCAAGACATCGCGGACGAGCTCAACAAGCAGGGCTACAAGGTCGCGAAGTCGCAGGTGCGCATGCCGAGCGGTCCGATCAAGACCGTCGGCGACAGCACTGTCAGCGTCGCGTTGCATACCGACGTGGTGGTCGACATCACTGTCACGGTTTACGGCGAGAGCGCTTAACACCTTCGACGACGAGAAAACAAGGTCGCCGCTGCGACCTTGTTCTTGTGGGGCCGCCTTCGGGCGGCCTTTGTTTTTTGCAGCCGCAGTTGTCCCTCGCGCTGCACCGATAAGTCACCGCTTATCCACAGCCTTATCAAGTGACGTAGCCGATCGTGCGCCTTAGCATGTGCGGCTGCAAGGAAGTTCATGTCCGCCGTCTTCTCCTATGCCGACAACGACCCGTCGGCCGATCGTCAAATCGCACAGTTGCGCATCCCGCCCCATTCAATCGAGGCGGAGTCGAGCGTGCTCGGTGGCCTCCTGCTCGACAACGGCGCCTGGGACCGCATGGGAGATCTGCTGGTAGACGGTGACTTCTACCGCCATGAGCACAAGCTGATCTACGCAGCCATCGGGGCGTTGATTAACGCCAGCAAGCCAGCCGACGTGATCACCGTCTTCGAGCAGCTGCAGAACCTGGGCAAGGCCGAGGAGGTCGGCGGGCTGAGCTACCTCAATTCGCTGGCGCAGTACGTGCCGAGCGCCAGCAACATCCGCCGGTACGCCGAGATCGTGCGCGAGCGTTCGATCCTGCGCAAGCTGGTGAGCGCGAGCGATGAGATCGCCACCAATGCGTTCAACACGCAAGGCAAGTCCGTCGACAAGATCCTCGACGAAGCCGAGCAGAAGATCTTCAACATCGGCGAGGAAGGCTCGCGTATGAAGCAGGGGTTCCAGAGCATGGAATCCCTGGTGGTCGAGTTGCTCGACCGCGTAAGCGAGATGGCGGAGAACCCGAACGACATCACGGGCGTGCGCACCGGTTTCTACGAGTTCGACAAGATGACCTCGGGCCTGCAGCCCGGGGACATGATCGTGCTGGCCGCGCGGCCGTCCATGGGCAAGACCTCGTTGGCGATCAACATCGCCGAGCACGTGGCTCTCAACGAGGGGCTGCCAGTGGCGGTGTTCTCGATGGAAATGGGTGCCTCCCAACTTGCGGTGCGTATCGTCGGCTCCATCGGCCGCATAGACCAGGGCCACCTGCGCACCGGCAAGCTCAGTGACGAGGAATGGCCGCGCCTGACCGAAGCCATCGAAAAGCTGCGCAACGTGTCGTTGCACATCGATGAGACGCCGGGGCTGACCACCAGTGAGCTGCGGGCGAACTCGCGTCGCCTTGCGCGTCAGTACGGGCGGCTCGGCCTGATCGTTGTGGACTACCTTCAGTTGATGAGCGTGTCCAGCAGCATGAACGACGAGAACCGCGCGACGGCAGTCGGCGAGATCTCGCGCGGCCTGAAGATGCTGGCCAAGGAGCTCAAGTGCCCGGTGATCGCCTTGTCGCAGCTCAGTCGTGGGGTGGAGAGCCGAACCGACAAGCGTCCCATGATGAGTGACCTGCGCGAGTCCGGCGCCATCGAGCAGGATGCCGACTTGATCATGTTCATCTACCGGGATGACTACTACAACAAGGACAGTAAGGAGCCTGGGGTGGCCGAGGTGATCATCAGCAAGCACCGCAACGGCCCCACCGGCACTGTCAAGCTGGCCTTCCTAAAGCCGCTCACGAAGTTTGAGAACCTAGCGAGCAGCGGCGACGATTTCTAGATCTACTGCAATTGCGACGGCCGAGGTTCCGCCGGATCTTGTTGCAGGCGCCGAAGCATCTCGGCTAGCGTCTTGCCGGGCTCATCGCGAAAGCGCTCCGGCAAGACCTCGATGCAATCGATGCGGTCGAGGCGGAACCCGCGAAAGTCCTCCCGCAGCTCGCACCACGCCGAGAAGGTCCAGACCCGGCCCCAATAGAAACAGCCCAGCGGTCGCACGACGCGCTGGCTCGGCGCGCCACTGACGTCGTGGTAGTCCATGCGCAGCTTGTTGCGCGACTGAACGGCTTCGCGCAGCGTTTGCAGGCGCAGCCGCGTTCCATCGTCCAGGGCGAGCGCAGGCGCGAACAGCGCCAGGCTCTCGGCCGATACCCGCGCGGCCGGAGGGAGCACCGACAGGATCTTGCCGAGCGCAGTCTGGATGTCCTTTGCCATGGCCGGATCGACCCAGCTCTGGGCGAGGCGCGCCGACGCCACCAGCGCTGCGGCCTCATCGTGCGTGAACATGAGTGGCGGCAGGTCGAAGCCCGCACCCAATCGATAACCCACACCGGCCTCGCCCTCGATCGGCACGCCTTGGCGCTGCAAGTCGGACACGTCGCGGTAAATGGTGCGGTCCGATACCTCCAGCCGCTGTGCGAGAAAAGCGGCGGTGGTGAGGCGCCGGCCGCGAATCAATTGAACAATCTGGAACAGGCGGTCGGCGCGGCGCATAGGGATGAATGGTCAAGGTCGGGCGAGTTTGTTCGCGAAGTCTTCCACGAAATTGGTGCCGCACCCACCCTCATGGCCCTCGAACTATTGCACTTGCGATCTCACGCGCGTATCACGCCGATGTGAATCGCGACCTGGTCGGGGCCGCTGTAGGCTTCGAAATCGCTGCGATAGCTGCGATGGATGTCGGGATGCCGCTCGAAGTACTGCCAGATCGACTCCCAGAGGGAGAGCACCATCTGCGGCATCTGGCCCCGACCGGTGAAGACGAGGTAGTCGCCGGCTTCCACGTTCACAGCGAAAGGCGCGCCCGAGACCGCGACGCCGGTGGTCAGGTCGAAGGCACCATGCGCGTCGGATTCGTAGGCGGAATACACGCCGTAGAGCCGCATGTCGTTGACTCGGTTAGGTGTCACGGCGTATACGCGTTCGTCGAAGAAGCGCGTCCAGAGCTTGCCGATGCGGGCCGAGTGCTGCTCGTGCTCGGCGTGGTTGCTGGTGCGCACGGTGAGGCCGGCGATATTGAAGCCTCGATGGCGTTGAAGCTCAGGTTGCATGGTTCTCTCTCCAGGTTCGTTTCGTCTCGAAGTGGGCGCCGGGGCTCCTGAGACGCTCAGTGCGTCGGCGATCCAGTGCGTGAAGTCGAGACGCCATGCTGCGCGCTGGCTCCTGACAACGTCGTGTCAGCAGCCCAGCCGGCTTGTCAGCCAGCGCGAGTTACAGTACCTCGCTCGCGAAATCAGCCAGCCGCGAGCGCTCGCCGCGTGCCAGTGTGATGTGGCCGCTGTGGGGCCATCCCTTGAACTTGTCGACGGCAAAGGTCAGGCCGGATGAACCTTCGGTGAGGTAGGGCGTGTCGATCTGCGCCAAGTTGCCCATGCAGATGATCTTGGTGCCCGGGCCTGCGCGCGTAACCAAGGTCTTCATCTGCTTCGGCGTCAGGTTCTGCGCTTCGTCGATGATCACGTACTTGTTGAGAAAGGTGCGGCCCCGCATGAAGTTCATGCTCTTGATCTTGATGCGGCTGCGGATCAGCTCGTTGGTAGCCGCGCGTCCCCACTCGCCAGCGCCGCCGCCGTCGCCCTTCGCCAGGAACTCGAGGTTGTCGTCGAGCGCGCCCATCCATGGACCCATCTTCTCCTCCTCGGTGCCAGGAAGGAAGCCGATGTCCTCGCCCACGCTCACGGTCGCCCGGGTCATGATGATCTCGGTGTAGCGGCGATCGTCCAGCACCTGAGTCAGGCCTGAGGCCAGCGCCATCAGTGTCTTGCCGGTGCCGGCTGTGCCGGTCAGGGTGACGAGGTCCACCTCCGGGTCCATCAGCAGGTTCATGGCAAAGTTCTGCTCGCGGTTGCGGGTGTTCACGCCCCACACGGCATTCTTGATAGAGCCATAGTCCTTGAGCGTCTTGAGCACAGCCGTCCTGTCGCGAATCTCCGTCACGCGGGCATACATGCTGGGCTCGCCCGGGGCTTCGAAATACACGAATTGGTTGATGTAGAGGTTGGGCACGAGCGGACCGCTGACGCGATAGAAGGTGCTGCTGCCGCTTTGCCAGCTCTCGATCGGCTTGCTCTGGCGGGTCCAGAAGTCGGGTGGCAGTGCCAAGGCGCCGGAATAGAGCAGGTCGCCATCTTCCAGTGTCTTGTCGTTCTGGTAATCGTCCGCCGCCAACCCGAGGGCGCGAGCCTTTACCCGCATGTTGATGTCCTTCGACACCAGCACCACCTCCTGTTTGGCGCGCCCCGGCTCGTCCTTGGCGTAGAGGTCCCGCAATGCGTGGACTACGCCGAGGATCTGGTTGTCGGCTTTGCCCTGCGGCAAGCTTGTCGGCAGTGAGTAGTCCAGTGGATCGGTCTGGAAGAACAGCTTGCCCCCGGCCTCTCGATGGCCAGTCGTATCGAGTTTCAGCCCCTTGCCGATGTCGGCGCCCTGCGCTGCGGCGAGCGCATCCAGCGTGCGGCTGGCCTGGCGACCGTTGCGGGCCACCTCGGTTGTTCCCTTCTTATGCCCGTCGAGCTCCTCCAGCACGATCATCGGCAGGAAGATGTCGTGCTCTTCGAAGCGGAACAGGCACATGGGGTCGTGCAGCAGCACATTGGTGTCCAGCACGAACAGCTTGGCCGGGCCATTGGCTTTGCCGCGCTTCGTCTTGATCGGGCTGGCTGCTTCCTTGGCTGCCGTTGCGGGGCGACGCTCCTCCTGGCTGCGCGTCACTGGCGTGACGGGCAGCGGGGCTTTGAGGCTCTGCAGGGCCGGGGCCTCGACGGCAACACTACCTTCTGCTGCGCGCCGATCGAATAATTCGAGCGGCTGAGGTCCGCTGGACCGGGTCTCTTCGGCATGCCGATCGGAGGAGCGACGGCCGCCCTTCCCGTGCAGGGAACGGGCAGGTGCGTCGTGCGCGTCTGGCGAAAGCAGTGCAGCGCGTTTCGTGGGTGCGGGAGGCAGGGGCATGGGGCGGTTCGCTCGCAGGAAAGAAAGGGCCAGAAAGCGAAAAAGCCGCCTGAAGACCCAAGCGGCTTTGTTCGGTGGATGCGGTCGCGGAGCTCAACGGCATGGAACCATTATGCACATCGGCTGCGACAGGTTCCGTGATCGTTGCGCATCGCCAACGCGTGCTGGCAAACGCTCACGCATGTTGCCGATCAGGCGATTACTTCTTGAGCGTCTTGACGGCCTTGAGGACTTCGTCGACATGTCCTGGTACCTTCAGGCCGCGCCATTCGGCCTTGAGCACGCCGTCTGCCCCGATGAGGAAGGTGCTGCGCTCGATGCCCTTGACCTTCTTGCCGTACATGATCTTGTTCTTGACGACACCAAACATGTGGCACATCTTCTCTTCGGTGTCGGCAATCAGCTCGAAAGGAAGCTCGAGCTTGGCCTTGAACTCGTCGTGCGACTTCATGTTGTCGCGGGAGACACCGAAGACGGTGGCTCCGGCCTTCACGAAATCCTTGTAGCGATCGCGGAATTGCATCGCTTCGGTCGTGCAACCTGGCGTATTGTCTTTGGGATAGAAGTACATCACCAGCACTTGCCCGAGGTGCGAGGTGTTCGATACCTTGATGCCGCCGGTGGCGTTGGCGTCGAATTCAGGGATGGGTTTGTTGACAACGATCGCCATGAAACTTGTTTTCTCCGTTTGATTCCATGTTCGAGTCGGGCTTTTGGCACTTGCTCGCGGCTCACGCCTCAAGCGCTCGATACGATGGAGATTGGTCGTTGCTCGACTGGGCAGCTCCCTGAACGTTTACTGGGTGGGGCCCCGGTTCGCAACCCACTATTTTAGCTTGAAACGCTCCTAATTAACCATCGTCGGGTCTCTCGATCAGCAGAGCTGCGACCACGTGCCGGCCTTCGCCTGCCAGGATGTTGTAGGTACGGCAGGCCGCGCCCGTGTCCATGGTCTCGACGCCCGTGCGGCAAGCCATCAGCGGCTGGATCCACGCGGGCTGCGGGAAGCGGATGCGGGCACCGCTGCCGAAGATGACCAGTTCGGCGCCCAGCGAAGCCAGCTGCGCGAAATGCTCGGCGCGCAGCTCTTCGAAGCGGCTGCAGTCCCAGGCAAAGCGCTCGCCGCGCGAGCCCACCACCACGCTGTTCTCGATGCGCTCGTGGTTGACCGCCACCCAGCCAGGACCATGCGCCGTCAGGGTCTGCGCATCGGATTTGTCGGGCTGGAGCTTCATCGAGGAGGGGCGGGAACTGTGGTCAAATTATAGGTTTTCTCCCGCGCACCCAGCCCCTGGAGGGACTTTGAAACCGCTCAAGAAATCGGCCAAGCTGGCCAACGTGCTCTACGACATCCGCGGTCCCATCATGGACGCTGCGAAGCAGATGGAGGAAGAGGGCCAGAAGATCATCAAGCTGAACATCGGCAACCTCGCCCCGTTCGGCTTCGATGCACCTGAAGAGGTGCAGCAGGACATGATCCGCAATATCGCGGTCTCCTCCGGCTACTCGGACAGCAAGGGCATTTTTGCGGCGCGCAAGGCCGTGATGCACGAAACCCAGAAGCAGGGCATCGCCGGCGTCACCCTGGACGACATCTACCTCGGCAATGGGGCGAGCGAACTGATCGCGATGGCCGCCAACGCACTGCTCAACGACGGCGACGAACTGCTGCTTCCCGCGCCCGACTACCCGCTGTGGACGGCCGTCGCGAGCCTCTCGGGCGGCAAGCCGGTGCACTACCTGTGCGACGAGGAAAACGGCTGGATGCCCAGCCTGGCTGATATCCGCGCCAAGATCACGCCGCGCACCAAGGGTATCGTCGTCATCAACCCCAACAACCCCACGGGCGCGCTGTACTCGGACGAACTGCTCAAGGGCATCGTGGCGATCGCGCGCGAGCACGGGCTGGTGATCCTGGCCGACGAGGTCTACGACAAGGTGCTGTACGACGGCGTCAAGCACACCGCCATCGCGAGCCTGTCCAAGGACGTGTTGACGCTGACTTTCAACTCGCTGTCCAAGAGCTACCGCTCCTGCGGCTACCGCGCCGGTTGGCTGGTGGTCTCGGGCGACAAGAAGATGGCCCAGGACTACATCGAGGGCCTGAACATGCTCTCGAACATGCGCCTGTGCCCCAACGTGCCGGGACAATGGGCGATCCAGACCGCGCTGGGCGGCTACCAGAGCATCAACGACCTGGTCGGCCCCGGCGGCCGCCTGAGGCACCAGCGCGACCTGGCCTACGAACTGATCACGGCGATACCTGGCGTCAGTTGCGTCAAGCCCAGCGCCGCGCTCTACATGTTCCCCCGCCTCGACCCGAAGATGTATCCGGTCGAGGACGATCGCCAGTTCTTCCTCGAGGTGCTGAAGGAGACCCGGGTGATGCTGGTGCAGGGCACCGGCTTCAACTGGTCGACGCCCGACCATTTCCGTATCGTGTTCCTGCCCCATGAGGAAGACCTGCGTGAGGCAATCCAGCGAATCGCCGACTTTCTCGAGCGCTACCGCAGCCGCAACGCCTAGCAGACGTGCTTGTGCCCCACTTCCACAGCCAGACGAATCGAATGAAACCCATCCAAGTAGGCCTGCTCGGCATCGGCACGGTCGGCAGCGGCACCTTCAAGGTGCTCCAGCGTAACCAGGAAGAAATCAAACGCCGCGCAGGGCGCGGCATCGAGATCACCATGGTGGCCGACCTCGACGTGGCGCGTGCCAGGGCGGCGGTGGGCGAGGGCGTGCAGGTGGTGAACGATGCCCATGCCGTCATCGCCAACCCCGACATCGACATCGTGATCGAACTGATCGGCGGCTACGGCATTGCCCGCCAACTGGTGCTGGAGGCGATCGCGGCCGGCAAGCACGTGGTCACCGCCAACAAGGCGCTGCTGGCGGTGCACGGCACCGAGATCTTCGCGGCAGCCCACGCCAAAGGCGTGATGGTGGCCTTCGAGGCCGCGGTGGCCGGTGGGATCCCGATCATCAAGGCGCTGCGCGAGGGCCTCACCGCCAACAGCATCCAGTGGATTGCCGGAATCATCAACGGCACCACGAACTTCATCCTCTCCGAGATGCGCGACAAGGGCCTGGATTTCGCCACCGTGCTGAAGGAGGCGCAACGCCTGGGGTACGCAGAGGCCGACCCGACCTTCGACATCGAGGGCGTGGATGCCGCTCACAAGGTCACGCTGATGAGCGCCATCGCCTTCGGCATCCCGGTGCAGTTCGACAGGGCGCATGTCGAGGGCATCACCAAGCTGGCGGCGCAGGACATCAAGTACGCCGAGCAGTTGGGCTATCGCATCAAGCTGCTGGGCGTGACCAAGCGAAAGGCGCAGGGCATCGAGTTGCGCGTGCATCCGAGCCTGGTGCCGGCAAAGCGCCTGCTCGCCAACGTCGAAGGCGCGATGAACGCCGTGGTGGTCAACGGCGATGCCGTCGGCACGACGCTGTACTACGGCAAGGGGGCAGGCAGCGAGCCGACCGCCAGCGCGGTGATCGCCGACCTGGTCGACATCACCCGCCTGCACACGGCCGACGCGGCGCACCGCGTGCCGCACCTGGCCTTCCATCCCGACGCGATGAGCGATCTGCAGGTGCTGCCGATGTCCGAGGTGGTCACCAGCTACTACCTGCGCATGCGCGTGGCAGACGAGGCCGGCGTGCTGGCCCAGGTGACTGGCTTGCTTGCCACCGCCGGCATCAGCATCGATGCGGTGCTGCAGCGCGAGGCCGACGAGGTGGGCGGCGAAGGCTCGACGCAGACCGACCTCATCATCCTGACGCACGACACCCGCGAGGGCACGCTGGACGACGCGCTGGTCCAACTCCAGGCGCTGCCTACCGTGCTTGCCCCGATCGTGCGCATTCGCAAGGAAGAGCTGTCCTGATGCGCTACCTGTCGACGCGCGGCCATCCGGAGCGCCGCCGCTTCTGCGAGATCCTGCTGGAGGGCCTGGCGCCCGACGGTGGCCTTTACCTGCCCGAGCGCTACCCGCAGGTGGACGCCGCCATGCTCGCCCGGTGGCGTGGACTGCCGTATGCAGAGCTGGCCTTCGAGGTCCTATCCCTCTACATCGACGACATCCCCACGACTGATCTGAAGGCAATCTGCGCCAAGACCTACACCGCGGAGATCTTCGGAACGCCCGACATCGTGCCGCTGCGCGAGCTCGAGGACGGCGTGTACCTGGAGGCGCTGTCCAACGGCCCGACGCTCGCCTTCAAGGACATGGCGATGCAGCTTCTGGGCAACCTGTTCGAGTACGAGCTCGGGCGCCGTGGCGAGGAGCTCAATATTCTCGGCGCCACCAGTGGCGACACCGGCAGCGCGGCCGAATATGCCATGCGCGGCAAGCAGGGCGTCCGTGTGTTCATGACCTCGCCCGAAGGACGCATGAGCCCCTTCCAGCAGGCCCAGATGTTCAGCCTGCAGGACCCCAATATCCACAACATCGCGATCGTCGGCGTGTTCGACGATTGCCAGGACATCGTCAAGGCGGTGTCGAACGACCTCGACTTCAAGCGCAAGTACAGAATCGGCACGGTCAACTCCATCAACTGGGCACGTCTGCTCGCGCAGGTGGTGTACTACTTCGCCGGCTATTTCCAGGCCACGGGCACCAACGACAAACAGGTCAGCTTCGCCGTCCCGTCGGGCAACTTCGGCAATGTCTGCGCCGGCCACGTGGCGCGCTCGATGGGCTTGCCCATCCGCACGCTGGTGGTGGCGACCAACGAGAACGATGTGCTCGACGAGTTCTTCCGCACCGGCGTGTACCGCGTACGCTCCGCGGCCGATACGCACGAGACCTCCAGCCCGTCGATGGACATCTCCAAGGCCAGCAACTTCGAGCGCTTCGTGTTCGATCTGGTCGGCCGCGATGCAGTCAGGACGCGGAGCCTGTTCCAGGAAGACCTGGGCAGGACAGGCCACTTCGACCTGAGCGCCGATCCCACCTTCGGCGACGCGACGGCGCGCTTCGGCTTCGCAAGCAGTCGCAGCACCCATGCCGATCGCCTCGCGACCATCCGCGACACCGACAAGCGCTTCGCGACCCTGGTCGACACTCACACCGCCGACGGCCTCAAGGCCGCGCGCGAACACCTTGAGCCCGGCGTGCCGATGATCGTGCTCGAGACCGCGCTGCCTATCAAGTTCGCCGAGACCATCGTCGAAGCCCTGGGCCGCGCGCCCGAGCGTCCTGCGCGCTTCGAAGGCATCGAGGCGCTGCCGCGGCGCGTGGTCCAGCTGCCGGCCGACGCTGAAGCCGTCAAGGCCTACATCGTCCGGCACTGCGCCTGAGAGAAGGTATGAACGACCCCGTCATGCCCGCGTCGAACCCATTCACACCGCCCGAGCCTTCGAGCCGCGCATGAAAGTCATCGGCTTCGCCGGCTTCTCGGGCGCGGGCAAGACCACGCTCGTCGAGCGGCTGATCCCGGTGCTCAGGTTCAACGGCCAGCGCGTTTCGGTGGTCAAGCATGCCCATCACAAGTTCGACATCGACCATCCGGGCAAGGACACCTACCGCCATCGAGAGGCCGGAGCCTTCGAGGTGGTCGTGGCTTCCGACAAGCGGCTCGCGCTGATCCGCGAGTTCGAGCGGCCGACGCAGCTCGGCGTGCACGAGCTCGTCGCCGAGCTCGACGCGGGTGTGGACTGGGTGCTCGTCGAGGGCTTCAAGCACAGCGACCTGCAGAAGATCGAGATCTGGCGCGAGCCCGACGAAGGACAGGCGCCCCGGCCTGCGCGCTATGCCGACGATGCCTTCATCGTCGCGATCGCCACGGACACGCCCGAACGCCTGCCGCGCGCCACCACGCTGCCGGTGTTCGACCTGAACGACGTCGATGGCATTGGCGCCTGGCTCCTGCAGAACGCGAGCCGTTTCGAGTACAAGGTGGATCGCCATGACTGACGCTCCCAGACGCCCTCCCTTGATGCCGCTCGACGAGGCATTGGCGCGGCTGCTCGCCGCCGCCACGCCGCAGATGGGCATCGAATCCGTGTCCACCTTCGAGGCCGATGGGCGCGTGCTCGCGCAGGACGTGCGCTCGGGGCTGACCGTGCCGCCCCGCGACAACAGCTCGATGGATGGCTACGCGGTGCGCAGTGCCGACTGTGCCGCGCCCGGCGCGGTGCTGCGCGTGTCCCAGCGCATCCCCGCCGGCACCGTGGGTGCGCCGCTGGCCGCCGGCACGGCCGCACGCATCTTTACCGGCGCGCAGATTCCGTCAGGCGCCGATGCGGTCGTGATGCAGGAAGACGCCGTCGCGCTGCCGGAAGACGGCGAACTGGGCAGCGTGCGCATCGAGCTCGTGCCGGCGATCGGCCAGTGGATCCGCCGCGCCGGCGAGGACGTGACCGTCGGCGACGCGGTGCTCGCGCGCGGAGAGCGCCTGACGCCCGCAGGGCTGGGGCTGGCCGCCAGCGTAGGCCTCGACCGGCTCCAGGTGGCGAAGCGCCCGCTCGTCACGCTGCTCTCTACCGGTGACGAACTCGTGATGCCCGGCGAGGTGGCGCCCGAGGCGATGAAGCCGGGCTCGATCTACAACTCCAACCGCTTCTTCATGCGGGCCCTGCTCGTGCGGCTGGGCTGCGAGGTGCACGACCTCGGCATCGTGCCTGACCGCCGCGACGCAACCATCGAGGCGCTGCGCAGCGCCTCGGAGCGCAGCGACCTGATCATCACGACAGGCGGCGTCTCGGTCGGCGAGGAGGACCACATCAAGGCAGCCGTGCAGGCGCTGGGGCAGCTCGATCTTTGGTCGCTGTCGATGAAGCCGGGCAAGCCCTTTGCCTACGGCCGCATCGGCAATGCCCATCTCACGGGGCTGCCCGGCAATCCGGTCTCCAGTTTCCTGACCTTCCTGCTCCTGGTGCGTCCCTTCCTGCTGACGCTGCAGGGCGCCATCCGCGTGGCGCCGGCGCCGGTCGCGATGCGCGCCGACTTCGACTGGCCGCGAGCCGATCGGCGGCGCGAGTTCCTCCGGGCCCGCCGCAACGCTGCCGGTGGCCTCGACCTGTTCGCCAACCAGAGCTCGGGCGTGCTGACCTCCATGGTCTGGGGCGATGGCGTGATCGACACGCCGGCCGGCCAGTCCTTCAAGGCCGGGGACATGGTGCAGTTCATTCCGTTTTCTTCCTTGCTGGGCTGAGCATGAAGGTCACCGTGCGCTACTTCGCCTCGGTGCGCGAGGCCCTCGGCACCGGCAGCGAAGCCATCGAAACCCGAGCCGCCGACCTGGGCGCGCTGCGCGACGAACTGATTGCACGCGGTGAGCCGCATGCCAGCGCACTGGCCCGCGGCAAGGCGGTGCGCATGGCGCTCGACCAGGTCATGAGTGCCGAAGGCGCCGTGCTGCGCGAAGGCCAGGAGGTGGCCTTCTTCCCTCCGGTCACGGGCGGCTGAGCGCCAGCGCGGTGCCACAATCCCGCCATGAGCGGCCCGCGCGTTTTCATCCAGATAGCTGATTTCGACCTTGCCAAGGAGGTCGCCGCGTTACGCGCCGACGACAAGCGCGTCGGCGCTGTCTGCAGCTTCGTCGGCACCGTGCGCGACCGCAACGATGGCGATGCGGTGGCATCGATGGAGCTCGAGCACTACCCGGGCATGACCGAAAAGTCCATCGAAGCGATGATCGACGAGGCCCATCGCCGATTCGACATCCTCGGCGCCCGCGTGATCCATCGTGTGGGCCTCCTGCAGCCGCTCGACCAGATCATGATGGTGGCCGTGGTCTCCGCGCACCGCGGCCAGAGCTTCCAGGCCTGCGAGTTCCTGATGGACTACCTCAAGACGCAGGCGCCGTTCTGGAAGAAGGAACAGACCTCCACGGGCGCGCGCTGGGTCGATGCGCGCGTCGATGACGATGCGGCCCTGGCGCGCTGGGGCATCCAGGGCAGCAACGCCTAGGCGCGACCGGCCTATTGCGGCGTGAAGCCGCTCGCCTTGATGATCTGTTCCCAGGTCTGCGTATAGGTGCGCACGCGGCCCGCGAACTGCCCTTGCGGCTCGTACGCCACCGTCAAGCCCATGGTCGTGAGCTTCTGCTTCACCTCGGGCATGGCCAGCACCTTGGCCAGGGCCTCGCCGAAACGGTCGATCACCGGCTGCGGGGTGCCCACCGGCGCGAACACGCCGTAGTACGGCAGGTCTTCCAGATTGGCGAAGCCCAGTTCGGTGAAGGTCGGCACCTGCGGCAGCAGCGCCTGGCGCTTGGCGCCGATGGTCGCGACGATGCGCAGCTTGCCGGCCCGGTGGTTCTCGATGAAGTCGGGCACGGAGGCGATGCCGGCGCTGATCTGGTTGCCCAGCATGTCGGCCGTCATCGGTGCGCTGCCGCGGTAGGGCGCCGCCTGCACGTCGATCTTGTACTTGGCGCCGATCATCTTCACCAGGAACTCGGGGATCGAGGCCGGGGCCGGCACGCCGATGGTGTCCTTGCCGCCGCGCTGGGTACGTACCCATTTCAGGTATTCGTCCAGGCTCTTCGCCGGGGTTCCGCCCGAAACCGCCAGCACGTTGGCGAAGGTCGCGAAGCCGGCCACGGGCACGAAGTCGGTGGCCGAGTTGTAGCCGGGATTCTTCACGACCTGCGGCAGGATCGAGATGGTGTGGTCGTGCGACAGCAGCAGCGTGTGACCGTCCGCCGGCGCCGCCTTCAACGCCTGGGCCGCGATCTGACCGCCGGCGCCCGCCCGGTTCTCGACCACCACCGGCACACCCAGCTGGTCCTTGAGCTTCTCGCCCAGCGTGCGGGCAATCGCGTCGGTGCCGGCGCCTGCCGGGAAGCCGACCAGCAGCTTGATCGGTGCGCCTTGCTGCTGCGCTTGCGCGAGGCCTGCGAGGCCAGCCACCGCGGCGGCCAGTCCAAGCGCGAAAACACGGCGCGACGCGCGCGGCAACCTTGTAGAGAACATGAGCGACTCCAGTCGATGTGTAAAGGGAACGAGACGAGGAGACGAGCAACTGGCGTGACCGTCTTCCGGCAGGGCGCTATTCTGAACGAGCTGAGCGAGCGGAATCGGCCTTCAGCGGCGGCGCAGCCGATGCGCCATCGAGACGAACGCAGCCAGCGCCGGGTTGTTGTTGGACGGACGGAATGCCAGCCCGAGCTGGTATTTCACCGGCCCATTGCGACGGCGCACCTGGACGTAGTTCACGTGGTCCATCTGCACGGCTTGCATGGCCTGCGGGACGAGCGCGATGCCGATGCCGCCGCCCACCAGCGCGAGGATGGTCTGCATCTGCGCGGCCACCTCCACGAAATGGGGAATGAAGCCGCAGTCCTGGCAGGCCGCCATCACCACGCTTTCGAAGCCCGGCCCTTCCTTGAAAGGAAAGCCGACGAAGCTCTCTGAAGCGAGGTCGCGCAGCTGCACGCGTGGCTGCTGCGCCAGCGGATGCGTGTCGGGCACCGCCAGCATCAACTCCTGCTCGCAGTGGGGCTGGACCCGGAAGTCGCCTGCGTCGTGCAGCGGTGGCACGACGATCCCCACGTCGGTTGCGCCGCTGAGCAGGGCGGCCATCTGTTGTGCGGTGGTGTCGCCGGTGAGGACGAGCTTGACGTCCGGGTAGTCCTCGCGAAAGCTGCGCAGCAGCTGCGGCACCACGCCGAGTGCCGCGCTGGGCACGAAGGACAGGCGCAGCGTGCCGACCTTGCCCGCGGCAGCGCGTTGCGCGATTTCCACCGAGAGCTGCGCGTGGGCCAGCGTGCGCCGGGCCTCGCGCAGGAAGGCTTCGCCGGCGACCGTCAGCCGCACATGGTGGCGCGTGCGGTCCAGCAGGACTGCACCCACCTCCGCCTCGAGCCGCTGAACAGCCACCGAAAGCGGCGGCTGCGAGACATGCAGGCGCTCCGCCGCGCGCCGGAAGCTGCGCTCTTCCGCGACCGCGACGAACTGCCGGAGCTGGCGAAGATCCATCGGGCGATTCTAGGGATGGTGATCGCAAGGCCCTATCACCAGGGCATGAAAACGGTATTGGACGGAACACGTGCCATGCCGGAGCATGCGTCCCGCAAGCCTTCAATTCAACACGAAAGCCCCACGATGCAGCCATCCCTCCTCGAAGAACTCACGCCCGTGCCCAATCCGTACCCCATCAAGTCCGAGATCGAGTACCCCGAGGTCTGGCGCCTGTGCGAGCAGTCGCGCGAGCTGGCCTGGAATCCGGCTGCCATCGACTTCTCCGACCTGCGCGAGGCCGAGCTCCCGATGGAGGTGCGCGAGGCCGGGGCCGAGTGGTGGAGCCTGCGCGCCTGGATGGAGCACGGCGCCATCTCCTATGGCACCGAGCGCCTGCGAGAGGCAGTGTTCGCCCACCAGCCCTTCGAAATCAAGCAGCACATCGTCAACTTCATCGCCGAGGAACTGCGCCATCACGAGGCGTCCTTCCTCGTTGCGCGGAACCTGGCGGGCTACCAGGACGAGCCGCGCGCCGATTACTTCAAGGCCGTGATCCCGCGCTTCCACGACGAGCGCGACGAGAAGGCGATGTCCTTCTTCGCCGGCCTGGCGGTCAACACGCTGTTCGAGCAGCTCTCGGGCGAACTGCTGCAGGCGCGTTACGAGAATGCGCGCTTCAAGTCGATCCGCAGCGCCTGCCAGCTGATCCTGCGCGACGAGGCACGGCACATCCAGTTCGGCCGCATCATCATGCGCCGCTTCTTCTCGGAGCTGTCCGCGGACGACCGCCGGCTGCTGGGCGAGAAGGTGGCCAAGAAGCTGCGTGGCAGCCTGCTCAATGGCGTCTACGCGGTGGTCAACCTGCCGGACGACGAGCGTGCACGGGCCGGGCGCAACCGGGCCCTCGCGGCCGAGCACGGGCTGGGCGCCACCCATCCCGACCAGGAGATCGCGATCATCCGCCGCGCACTGGAGCAGATCCGCGGCGATGTCGCTCCTTATGGCGTCGAGATTCCGGAAGTGCCGGAAGTCGACCGTGCCGCCGTCGCAATGCACTGAGGAGCACGTCATGGCCCGACTGTTGAAGATCCTGGGCTGCTGTGCGCTGGCGCTCGCCGGTGCGTTCGTCCTCGCCCCGCCCGCGGGTGCGCAGGGCGCCTATCCGGGTCATCCGGTCACGATGGTCGTGCCTTACCCCGCCGGCGGGTCGGCCGACATCCTTGCGCGCACCTTGGGCCAGAAGCTGGCGGAGCGGCTCGGGCAGCCGGTGGTGATCGACAACCGGGCCGGCGCCGGCACCGCGATAGGCGCCAAGCATGTCGCGGGCGCGCCCGCCGACGGCTATACGCTGTTGATGGGCACAGTCAGCTCGCAGGCCATCAACCCCGCGATGAACAAGGTGGGCTACGACCCGGTCAAGGACTTCACGCCTGTCGCGCCGCTGGCCTCCATTCCCTTCGTGCTGGTGGCTCATCCCTCCTTCCCTGGCAAGAGCGTGGCCGATGTGATCGCGCAGGCCAAGGCAAGGCCGGGCGAGCTGAGCTACGCCTCGGCCGGGCTCGGCACCTCCAACCACCTGGCCGGCGAGCTGCTGGCCTCGGCCGCCGGCATCCGGCTGCTGCACGTGCCCTACAAGGGCAGCGCGCCCGCGCTCAACGACGTGGTGGCGGGGCACCTGCCGCTGATGTTCGACCTGCAGGCCACGGCGCTGCCCTATGTGCAGTCCGGCAAGCTCAAGGCGCTGGCCCTGACCGGCAGGGCGCGCAGCGCACTGCTGCCCGACGTGCCCACCGCGATCGAAAGCGGCCTGCCCGGCTACGAGGTGAGCGCCTGGTTCGGCGTGTTCGCCCCGGCCGGCCTGCCTGCGCCGGTGCTGGAGCGGCTCAACAGCGACATCAACGCCGTTCTCAAGGCACCGGAGATGCAGAAGCGCCTGCAGGAGCTGGGCGCCGAGCCCGAGCAGGGCAGCGCGGAAGCCTTTGCGAAGTTCACGCGCGACGAGGCTGCCAAGTGGTCCGCCGTGGTGAAGAAGGCGGGGCTGGTGCAATGAGAGCCCGGGCCGGTCCCGAGTCGAATGGCGCCGCACCACGTTGCGCGCAGGCCGCCTGGTGAGCGCGGCCCCGGATCGATGATGGAAGGCCCCGAGGCGCTGCGCGCCCTGATGGCCGACATCGGCCCGCGCTGGGGGACGGACCTGCCTGGCCACAGCCAGCAGGTCAAGGAGGCCTATGCGCCCCTGCTGGCCGCCGCGCCCAGGGCGCCGCTGAGGGTGGCCCGCAACATCGTCTACGGCAGCCATCCGCGCCAGGTGCTCGATCTTTTCAGCCCGGCTGGCGCGATGCGCTCGCCGGTCGTCGCCTTCGTCCATGGCGGCGCCTTCGTGCGTGGCGACAAATGCGTCAGCACCGAGCTCTACGACAACGTGTTGCACTGGTTCGCGCGCCAGGGCTTCGTCGGCGCCAACATCGAGTACCGGCTGGCGCCCGAGGCGCCGTACCCGGCCGGCGCGCGGGATGTTGGCGAGGCCATGGCCTGGCTGCACGAGAACGTGGCCCGCCATGGCGGCGATCCGCAGCGAATCCTCTTGATCGGCCATTCGGCCGGCGGCACGCATGTGGCCAGCCATGCCCTGGACCCGTCGCTGCGCAGCGGTGCCTGCCATGCACAGGCCATCGTCCTTATCTCCGCCCGCCTGCAAGCCGACCAGTCACCGCGCAACCCCAATGCCGCCGCCGTCAGGGCCTATTTCGGCGAGGACATCTCGTTGCACGAGGCGCGTGCTCCGATGCGGCTGGCAGGCCGCAGCGAGATCCCGACCCTCATCGCGATCGCGGAATTCGAGAATCCGCTGCTCGATGTGTACGGACTCGAGTTTGCGCACCGGCTGGCAGCGGCGAGCGGCCGGGCGCCGCGCTTCCTGCAGATGCGGGGCCACAACCATATGTCCATCGTGGCCCATTTCAACAGCGGCGAGGAGCGGCTGGGCCGGGAAATCGTGGAATTCTTTTCGTCACTGTCTTCCTCCCTGTAGGGCGCGAAACTGGGCCGACGAAGCCCGGAATTGCCTCGCTCCACGCTTGAAATGCCTGCTCTGGCCCCCCACCTCCCGGGAAACCGGAGTCATTCATGCGCCAAGACAAACTCACCACCAAATTCCAGGAAGCCCTCGCCGATGCGCAGTCGCTCGCGCTGGGCAACGACAACGCCTACATCGAGCCGGTCCACCTGCTGGTGGCCATGTTGCGCCAGGGCGAGGGGCCGCGCGCCCTGCTCGAGCGTGCGGGCGCCAACGTGCCGGGCCTGCTCAATGCGGCCGAGGCGGCGATCAAGCGGCTGCCGCAGGTGCAGGGCCACGACCAGGTCCAGGTCGGACCCGAGCTGGGCAAGCTGCTGCAGGCCACCGAGAAGGAGGCCATCAAGCGCAACGACCAGTTCATTGCCGGCGAGCTCTTCCTGCTTGCCCTGGCCGACAGCAAGGCCGACATCGGCAACCTTGCGCGCAGCCATGGCGTGACGCGCAAGTCCGTCGAAGCCGCCATCGACGCGGTGCGCGGCGGCCAGGGCGTCAACAGCCCCGAGGCCGAAGGCCAGCGCGAATCCCTCAAGAAATACACCCTCGACCTCACCGAGCGCGCCCGCCTGGGCAAGCTCGACCCCGTGATCGGGCGCGACGAGGAGATCCGCCGCGCCATCCAGGTGCTGCAGCGCCGCACCAAGAACAACCCCGTGCTCATCGGCGAACCCGGTGTCGGCAAGACCGCCATCGTCGAAGGCCTCGCCCAGCGCATCGTCGCCGGCGAGGTCCCCGAGTCCCTCAAGGGCAAGCGCGTGCTCTCCCTCGACATGGCCGCCCTGCTCGCCGGTGCCAAGTACCGCGGCGAATTCGAGGAGCGCCTCAAGAGCGTGCTCAACGAACTCGCCAAGGACGAGGGCCAGACCATCGTCTTCATCGACGAGCTGCACACCATGGTCGGCGCCGGCAAGGCCGAGGGCGCCATGGACGCCGGCAACATGCTCAAGCCCGCGCTCGCGCGCGGCGAGCTGCACTGCGTGGGCGCCACCACCCTCGACGAGTACCGCAAGTACATCGAGAAGGACGCCGCCCTGGAGCGCCGCTTCCAGAAGATCCTGGTCGGCGAGCCCAGCGTCGAGGCCACCATCGCCATCCTGCGCGGCCTGCAGGAGAAGTACGAAGTGCATCACGGCGTCGACATCACCGACCCGGCCATCGTCGCTGCGGCCGAGCTCTCCGACCGCTACATCACCGACCGCTTCCTGCCTGACAAGGCGATCGACCTGATCGACGAGGCTGCCGCCAGGATCAAGATCGAGATGGACTCCAAGCCCGAGGTCATGGACCGCCTCGACCGCCGCCTGATCCAGCTGCAGATCGAGCGCGAGGCCGTGCGCCGCGAGAAGGACGAGGCCTCGCAGAAGCGCTTCGGCCTGATCGAGGAAGAGATCGCCAGGTTGCAGAAGGAGATCGCCGACTACGACGAGATCTGGCAGGCCGAGAAAGCGCAGGCCCAGGGCAGCGCGCATGTGCGCGAGGAGATCGACAAGATCAAGTTCCAGATTGCCGAGTTCACCAGCAAGGGCGACTTCAACAAGGTGGCCGAGCTGCAGTACGGCAAGCTGCCGGGCCTGGAGAAGCGCCTGAAGGAAGCGCAGGACACCGAGGCCACCAAGGGCAAGTCCAGCGCGCCCACGCTGCTGCGCACGCAGGTTGGCGCCGAAGAGATCGCCGAGGTGGTGGCGCGCGCCACCGGCATCCCGGTCTCCAAGCTCATGCAGGGCGAACGCGACAAGCTGCTGCAGATGGAAGACAAGCTGCACGAGCGCGTGGTCGGCCAGGACGAGGCCATCAGCGCGGTCGCCAACGCGATCCGCCGCTCGCGCTCGGGCCTGTCGGACCCGAACCGCCCCACCGGCTCGTTCCTCTTCCTCGGCCCCACCGGCGTGGGCAAGACCGAGCTGTGCAAGGCGCTCGCGGGCTTTTTGTTCGACAGCGAGGACCACCTGATCCGCGTCGACATGAGCGAGTTCATGGAGAAGCATTCGGTCGCGCGCCTGATCGGTGCGCCGCCCGGCTACGTCGGCTACGAGGAGGGCGGCCACCTGACCGAAGCGGTGCGCCGCAAGCCCTACAGCGTGCTGCTGCTCGACGAGGTCGAGAAGGCGCATCCGGACGTGTTCAACGTGCTGCTGCAGGTGCTCGACGATGGCCGCCTGACCGATGGCCAGGGCCGCACCGTGAACTTCAAGAACACGGTGATCGTGATGACCAGCAACATCGGCTCGCCCATCATCCAGTCGATGGTGGGGCGCCCGGCCGAGGAGATCAAGGATGCGGTGTGGGGCGAGCTGAAGAACTACTTCCGCCCCGAGTTCCTGAACCGCATCGACGAGACCGTGGTCTTCCATGCGCTGGACGCCAAGAACATCGAGGCGATCGCTGCCATCCAGCTCAAGGTGCTGCAGGAGCGCGTCGCGAAGATGGACCTTGCGCTCGAGGTCTCGCCGGCGGCGCTGGCGGAGATCGCCAAGGTGGGCTTCGACCCGGTGTTCGGCGCTCGGCCGCTCAAGCGGGCGATCCAGCATCGTATCGAGAACCCGCTGTCGAAGCTGCTGCTCGACGGCACCTTCGGGCCGAAGGACACGATCGTGGTTACCACCGACCCGATCCGCAACCCGGGACAGTTCGACTTCCGGAAAGCCGGGGAACCTCGCACCGAGGCCGTGGCCTAATCCGGATGAGGAATTTTCTCCTGCGCTTTGTGCTGTTCCTGCTGGGCCTGGTCTTCGCCGCGAGCCTTGCTGCCGCGGTGATGCTGTTGGCGGCCGTGTGGGGTCTGCGCTATGGCTGGGCCCGCCTCACCGGGCAACCGGTGCGGCCCTGGGTGATGCGCTTCGATCCGCGCCACGGCTTCGACCGTTTCCGTGCAGCGGGGGCGCGAGCCGAGCCCACGGCAGCCGACATGGCGAGCGCCCGGGCACGTGGCGAGGCCACGGGCAGCCCGGTGCGTCTGCGTGACCGCGGCGGCAATGTGACGGACGTACAGGCGCGCCCTGCGACGCGCGCCGAGTAGCCGCCGGTCCCCAGCCCGGGAGGTATCCGTGCGCAACGCCTTGTGACGCGATGTAAGCGCTTGGCCGACCTCGGCCCGTGATCTCCGCTGACTGCACCGTCGATTGCATGGGTCTTCAATCGCGCCACTCTCCGACGCGACGAAGCCGCATCGTGCGGCTGCCGTGTCGGGCAAGGAGCGAGACATGGGCGATGGCCGAGACGGCAAGGACACACCTGCATCCACTGAGGATCGCGACACGATTTCCCGTCTTGCTCCCGAGCCATCGCGGCGATCGTTCATCCGAGGAGCCGTGCTCTATGCCATGTTCGTCGGCAGCGGCGTCAGCGTGTCGGGCTGCGGCGGTGGAGGCGGAGGTGGTGGGTTCGGCGGCGGCGTTATTGGCGGTGGAGGTGGAGGTGGCAGTGGCAATGGTGGTGGTGGCACGCCAGAGGGTGCCGCACCGCTGTTCTCGCACGGCGTCGCCAGCGGCGATCCGCTGACGGATCGCGTCATCCTGTGGACCCGCGTCACTTCGGCGAGTCCCGGCGCCCTCAACCTGAGCTGGGAAGTCGCGAGCGATGCAAACTTCGGCGTCATCGTGGCCCGCGGCACGACCAGCACGGGGCCCGAGCAGGACTACACCGTGAAGGTAGACGCCACCGGGCTGCTGCCCGCGAGCGAGTACTACTACCGCTTCTATGTCGGGTCGGAGCGTTCACCGGTCGGACGCACGAAGACCCTGCCGACCGGCAACGTCTCGCAGATCCGGCTCGGCGTGCTGTCCTGCACGAACTTCCCGGCGGGCTACTTCAATGTTTGCGCCGAACTCGCCAAGCGCAGTGACGTCGACCTGGTCCTGCACCTGGGCGACTACATCTACGAGTACGGGGTGGTGGGCTTCGCGTCGCAACTGGCGATCGCGCTCGATCGCGAATCGCAACCGTCGCATGAGATCCTGACGCTCGAGGACTATCGCCGTCGTCACGCGCAGTACAAGTCCGATCCGGATCTCCGCGCGCTGCATGCGCGGATGCCGATGATCGCGGTGTGGGACGACCATGATCTTGCCAACAACGCGTGGGCTGGCGGCGCGGCCAACCACGACCCCGATAGCGAAGGCGCATTCACCGCCCGGCGCCTGGCCGCAGTACAGGCCTATCGCGAATGGCTTCCGATCAGGATGCCTGACCCTGCCAATCCGCTGAAGATCTACCGGACCTTCGACTTCGGCACGCTCGCGTCGCTGCACATGCTGGACACGCGGATCATCGGGCGGGATATCCAGGTCAATCTCGACGCCTACCTGGAGGGCGCGGCCGACAGCCCCTCTCGCCAGTTGCTCGGCGCCGAGCAATCGGATTGGCTGTCAGCGCGCATGGCCGCTTCCAGCGCCACCTGGCAGGTGCTGGGGCAGCAGGTGTTGATGGCGCGCATGGAGATCCCGCTCAGCGTTGCAAGCGCCTTCACGCTGGAGACGGTGAGCGACTATGTGCTGGCACAGTCCACGCCGGAAGCCTTGCGCAGCGACAGCCAGCGTGCATTGCTGGCCCAGCGCCGCGTTCCCTACAACCTCGATGCGTGGGACGGCTACCCGGCCGCTAGGGAAACGGTGCTCGCGGCGGCCCGTTCGATGGGCAAGAACCTGGTCTCGCTCGCCGGCGACACCCACAACGCGTGGGCCAGCAACCTGACCGATGCGTCCGGGCAACGCGTCGGCGTCGAGTTTGCAACGCCCTCGGTCAGCTCGCCTGGACTCGAGATCCTGCTGCCGCTGATCTCCGGGCCCGTCTTGACGGACGCCTTCCCCAAGATGGTGAAGGACCTTCGCTATGCAGAGACGAGCAAGCGCGGCTATGTCGTTCTCACTTTGACGCCGTCCGAGGCCCGGGCTGACTGGACGGAGGTCAGCACCGTGCTGAGCCGCTCGTACACGGCGCGGCTCGCGATGAGCCTCCATGCGCTGCCGGGCGCGAACAACCTGGACGTGCTGCCGGTGTAGCGTTCGCCCCGCGATCGCACCGGTTCGGCGGCGGCAAAATGGCGCATGCCCGCGCCGCGCCCGCTCGTCCCCATCGACCCCTCGGAGGTCGAGTTCAGCGCCATGCGCGCGCAGGGCGCAGGCGGCCAGAACGTCAACAAGGTGTCGAGCGCCGTGCACCTGCGCTACGACATCCGCGCCAGTTCACTGCCGGACGCTGTCAAGGAGCGCCTGCTCGCCCTGCGCGACAGCCGCATCACCCAGGAAGGCGTGCTGGTCCTGAAGGCGCAGCGCCACCGCAGCCAGGACATGAACCGCGCCGATGCGCTGGCGCGGCTGCAGGAATGGGTCGACAGCGTGGCACTGCCGCCGCGCGTGCGCCGGCCGACCAAGCCGAGCTATGGAGCCAGGCAGCGCCGGCTCGAGGGCAAGAGCCAGCGCGGGCAGATCAAGCGTCTGCGCGGGCCGGTGCAGGACTGAGCGCCGGCGCGACTTCGTCGGAAACCTGCATGGTGCCCAAAGCCGCAAGCGCATCGGCGTCGGTGCGGTAGATGAACATCATCGGGCCCGGCGCCAGCAGCCCGGCGCGCTCCAGCACCTGCTGCACCGGCAGCTTGAGGCCGCTCAGATGGAGCCTGACGCCTTTGGATTCCAGCAGGCGGCGGATTGCGCCGAATACCTCGGCGCCGGTCACGTCGATGCGGTTGATGGGCTGCGCGAAAAGGCAGATGTCGGTGAGCTCCGGCCGCATCGCCAGCGTGACCGTGATGGCGCGCTCCAGCGTGCTGGCGGTCGCGAAGTCGAGCTCGGCGTCCATGCGCATCGCGTGCAGCTGGGGCGCCACTGGCGGCAGGTTCCAGAGGTGGCGGTCGCGCAGGCTGCCGTCCGGATGCAGGCCCACTTCGATGATTCGGGGATGCAGGTGCCCGTACATGTAATGGCTCAGGCTCATCAGCAAGCCGGCGAGCACGCCCCAGTAAATGGAGGGCGAGGTGGCGATGGTGAGAACGAAGGTCACCAGCGCGGTGACCGCCTCCACGCGCGAGATGCGCCAGAGCGACACGAACTGCCCGGGCCGCACCAGCCCCAGCATCGCAATCACCACGATGGAGGCCAGCACCGCCTGGGGTACGTGGTAGAGCAGCGGCATTGCCCACAGCAGCGCGGCCCCGATCAGCAGCACGCAGAACACGGTGGCCCAGCCCGTTTGGGCGCCGGCATAGAGATTGATGGCCGAGCGTGAGAAGGAAGAGCTGGTGGGGAAGGCGCCCGAGAAGCCCGAGGCGATCTTTGCGAGCCCCTGGCCGATCAGGTCCTGGTTTTCGTTCCACAGCTTGCCGGCGCGCGCGTTGTCCACCTTGGCGCTCGAGGCCGTTTCGAGGAAGCTCACCAGCGTGATCATCAGCGCCGGCAGCAGCAGGGCCCCGAAAGTGCCCAGCGGCTGCGTGCCGGGCCAGTAGAAGGCGGGCAGGCCCGAAGGCAGGGTGCCGACCACCGCGCCGCCGCGCAGCGCGTAGCCGATGGCAGCGCTGATCGCCGCGCAGACACCCACCACCACCATCGCTGCCGGAAAGCGGGGGAGGCGCTCCTTCGCGATCCATAGCGCTGCCATGCTGCCGAGTCCGAAGGCGATCGCCAGGAAATCGGGCGGCGGCCCGTGCCACAGCTGGCCGATGCTGCGGCCGGTAAAGCCGAAGAGCGCCGGCACCTGCGACAGGATGATCAGCACCGAAGCCGCCTGGGTGAAGCCCATCAGCACCGGCGAGTTGACCAGGCGCAAGACCCAGCCGAAGCCGCCTATGCCCAGCAGCAACTGGATCGCGCCTGACATGAAGCACAGCCACACGGCCAGGGCGACCCACTCGGCACTGCCCGGAATCGCGAGCGGGCCGAGGGAGGCCGCAACGAGCAGGCTCGACAGGGCGGTCGGCCCGACCGAGAGCCGGGTCGATGCGCTGAACAGCACGCCGATGAGCGCAGGCAGGAGCGACGCGTAGATGCCCGTGACCAGCGGCATGCCGGCGAGCGCCGCATAGGCAACGCCCTGCGGGATCACCATCAAGGCGACCGTGATGCCGGCCAGCGCCTCGCCGGTGAGAAGGGCGCGGCTGGGGCGGGGCCAGCCGAGGAAGGGGAGCCAGCGCGCGAGCTGGTCGCGGTTCAGGGCCATGCCTTCACCGCGGGAAATGATTCGGGGTGCACCCGCCGATCATACGAAAGCGCCTCGAGCCTCAAGCCTTCGCGGTGCCCGAAGCGATCTTGCGTGGTCTTGTCCGGTAGGTCGCAGTCGGTTCCTGCAGCAAGCCAGCCGGCCTCGGCGGGGGAAGCACCACTCGCTACTTCTTCCTCTTGTGCTGGAAAGCCGTCGGCGATTGACCGGTCGCTGCCTTGAACATCGCACAGAACGCACTGTCGGTCGCATAGCCGCTGGCCGACGCCACCTGGCTCACGGCCATGCCGCGCGCAAGCAGCGGCAGCGCATGGGCGAGCACCGCTTGCTGGCGCCACTGCTGCCAGCTCATGCCCAGCTGGTCGCGGAACAGGCGCGCGACCGTGCGTTCGCTGGCGCCGATGGTCTGAGCGCGCTCTGCCAGCGTGGCGCGGCCGGCGGGGTTGCGCAGCAGCGTCTCGCAGAGTTGGCGCAGGCGCTTGTCGGCGGGCAGCGGTACGTCGATGCGGATCTGCGTCGCGCGTTCCAGTTCGTCGACCAGGAGCGGTGCGATCCAGCGTTCGCGCTGCGCCGCATGCGGATCGGCCGGCGGCGTGCCGTCAGGCGTGGTGTCCAGCGCCAGCATCAGGGCGCGCAGCAGCGGGCTGATCTCCAGCACCTCGCATTTCTCCCAGACAGGGCCGAGCCAGCTGTGCAGATAGACGGTGCGCAGCTCCGCGTCCTCTATCAGTGTGATGCTGTGCGCCATGTTGGCAGGCACCCAGAGTGCGCGCGAGGGCGGCACGATATAGCTGCCGTCCTCGGTGCTGAGGCGGATCACGCCCTTCGTCGAGAACGTGAGCTGCGGCCAGGGATGCGTGTGCAGCTCGACAATGGTGTCGGCTTCGAGGAAATGCTCCTTGGCGCGCAGCGGTCGCAGCGCATCGGGCACATAGCGCTCTGGTGTGAGCGGGACCACCACATGGGCCGGCGGGGGGACTCCCGGCTGCACGGCGCGGCGGCGTGCGGGCATGTCGGGTGCAAAGGCGGGCGACGGCATGATTTCGACAAATGTTGTCTCTGTATCGCCATTCTGCCGCGGCCTCTCGGCATACCATCCAGGCCTCCCACGGTTTCTTGTTGCAATTCATGTCTTCGATCGACGCTTCTCCCGCCCGCGATACCCTTCGTTCCGACGCAAGGCTGATCGGCGTCGTCGGCCTGGCACACGCCATCAGCCATTTCGCGCAGCTGGTGCTGCCCCCGCTGTTCCCCTGGCTCAAGGATGCTTTCAACGTCAGCTATACCGAGCTCGGCGCCGTGCTGACGGTGTTCTTCGTGGTCTCGTGCGTGGTGCAGGCGGCCTCGGGCTTCCTGGTCGACCGGATGGGGCCACGGCCGGTGCTCTTCGCTGGCCTCGGATTGCTGGCGCTGGCGGCCATCGGCTACGCGCTGGCGCAGAGCTATTGGATGCTGCTGGCGAGCGCGGTGGTGGCCGGTGTCGGCAATGGCGTGTTCCATCCGGTCGACTACACGCTCTTCAACCAGAAGGTGGCGCCGACCCGGCTGGGCCATGCATACAGCGTGCACGGCATCACTGGCAGCCTGGGGTGGGCGCTGGCACCGGCCTTCGTGGTGCCGCTGGCGATTGCCTTCTCGTGGCGCGTGGCACTGGCCTCCGCCAGCGTGCTGGCCCTGGTCGTCCTGCTCGTGCTCTGGCTCAATCGCGCCGTGCTGGCGCTGGATGTGAAAGCCGTGCACAAGGCGACCGGCGCCGACGCCGCAGCCGGCGGCGAGCTGGCCTTCCTGAAGATCCCGGCAGTGTGGATGTGTTTCTGCTTCTTCCTGGTCTACGCGATGGTGCTGAGCGTGGTGCAGACCTTCGCGCCTGCGGCCGCCGGGCACCTGCATGCCGTGCCGGTCGCCCTGGTCGCGATCTGCCTCACCGTCTACATGGTGGCCAGCTCCGGCGGGATGCTGGTGGGCGGCTTCCTCGCCTCCGACCCCAGCCGGTGCGAGCGCATCGTGGGCTTCGCTTTCGGCGTTGCGGCAATGCTGGCCTTGGTCCTTGCGCTGGTGGATTTCCCGCCGGTGCTGGTGCCTGCGATGTTCGGTGCCATGGGCTTCGCTTCAGGTATCGCCGGGCCCTCGCGCGACCTGCTCGTCAAGCGCTCGACGCCGGCCAATGCATCGGGCCGCGTCTACGGCGTGGTGTACGCCGGCATCGACATCGGGCAGGCGGTGGCGCCGCTGATCTTCGGCCGGCTGATGGATCACGGCCAATACATGAGCGTGATCATCGGCCTGGCGGTGGTGCAGGCGCTGCTGATCGCCAGCGCCTTCAACGTGCGGCGGGTGCGGCGCGAGGCGCTCGTGCCCGCGTCGGCCTGATGGCCCCCCAAGCTCGGCACTGCGTGTCCTCTCTGCTCCCCGAGGGGGCTGCGGCCGCCTTGGGGCGGCCCTGCGGCGTCTGGCCTCCGCATTGGATTCGTCGCTCTATCTGATCGTCGCGCTCGGCGCGATCGTGGCTGGCTTCGTACAGGGCCTGTCGGGCTTCGCCTTCGGCCTGGTCGCGATGTCCTTCTGGGCCTGGACCGTGGACCCCCGGCTGGCCGCGGTGCTCGCTACTTTCGGCGGGCTGACGGGCCAGGTGATCGCCGCCGTCACGGTGCGGCGCGGTTTCGACCGCGCCTTGCTGCTGCCCTTCGTGCTCGGCGGCCTGATGGGCGTGCCGCTGGGTGTATGGCTGCTGCCGCGCCTCGACGTGCCGCTGTTCAAGGCCTGCCTTGGCGGACTGCTCGTGCTCTGGTGCCCGGCCATGCTGATGGCGCGCAACCTGCCGCGGGTGAGGGCTGGCGGGCGCGCGGCCGATGGCGTGGTCGGCATGATCGGCGGGGTCTGCGGCGGGCTCGGCGGCTTCACCGGCGCCCTTCCGACGCTCTGGTGCACGCTGCGCGGGCTCGAAAAGGACGTGCAGCGCTCGGTGATCCAGAACTTCAATCTCTCGATGCTGGTGGTGACCTTCTCGCTCTATCTCGGCACCGGCCTCGTCGCCCTCCCGATGCTGCCGCTGCTGGGCATCGTCGCCCTCGCGGTCCTGGTGCCGGTGCTGCTCGGCGCGCGGGTCTACGTCGGCATCAGCGAGGCGGCCTTCCGCCAGATCGTGCTGAGGCTGCTGACGCTGTCGGGCGTGGCACTGCTGGTGTCCTCGTTGCCGGTATTGCTGGCTCGCGGCCCGCTCAATTGAGGTAGTCGAGGAAGGCCGGAATCACTTCCCGGAGGAAGGCGATCTCGGATTCCTGGATGCCGCACGGCTCCAGATCGAAATGAATGAAGGTGCCGTACGGCGTGCCATCCGCGCGCGTCAGCAACTGGCCGTAGTAGGACTCGACGAAGCCCGCGTAGGGGCGATTCGTGAGGCGCTGGTCCTTGGACGCGTGCCGGGTCACGAACTCGCCATGCTCCATGGCGTACTGGCAGAAGCTCCTGCCGAGCGGCACGACCTTCAGCCAGGTGCGGTATTCGGAGGTGCGATCGAAGGCGTGCGCCGCGTGCATCACTTCGCCGTTGAGCTTGTAGATGGCGGTAAACCGGTAGTCGGTCCGATCGTTGAGCAGGGCCAGCGCAGGGGCGATCCCGCGGTTGGCCAGAACGCTGCGCACTGCCATGGCGGGCGCTGGCAAATCAGTGTCGAGCATGAAATTCTGAAATGGCGTGGGGCGCGAATCTTACGAAATTCTTACGGTCCGTGCGCACCGTTTCGACCCCCAATTTGTCAGCGCAAACCCTTGGTCGACGCCCGGTGCAGTGGTTGTTCATCGCGAACGCCTGCGCCTGCAAGACGTCGCGATGAAGGAGCCGGGCCTCCCGGGGCTTTCCTCAGGCGGACACCAATGCATCGATGCGCCTCAGCGCCTCCAGCGTCTTCACACAAGCCTCGGCCACCTCGGTCCCCTTGACCGCGAAGTGGCGGTGAAAGTACTTGCGATGCTCCACGTGTTCGTGGAAGTGGTGCGGCGTGAGCACGGCCGAGAAGACGGGCACGTCGGTTTCCAGCTGTACCGCCATCAGCGCGTTGACCACCGTGCCGGCGACGAACTCGTGGCGGTAGATGCCGCCGTCCACCACCAGCGCGCAGCCGACGATGCCCGCATAGCGCCCGGACCGCGCCAGCCGCTTGGCATGCAGCGGGATCTCGAAGGCGCCGGGGACGTCGAAGATGTCGATGTCGGCCCGGGGCACGCCCTGGCGTTCCATCTCTTCGAGAAAGGCGTCGCGCGCCTGATGGACGATGTCTGAATGCCACTGCGCCTGCACGAAGGCGATGCGCTTGCCGCGCGAGTTGCCGGACGCGCCGACGGCAGAGAGGGGAAGGTCGTTGATCTGACTCATGGTTTGCCTTTGAAGAAGGGTTGCCTGAATCAGGGCGCACGAGCCCGCAGCAGCCAGGCGCATGGGGATGCGCCCGCCCGGCGGCGGGATCGCGCTCTCTTTCATCCGGACTATGAGGTCTTGTGTGGCCGCCACTGACGGCAACACGAGCCCTGACCGTCGGCCCCGGGATCTCACCAGGTCTGCTGACCCCGTGGCGCACGGGGCGCCGCGGGCGCTCGCGGGCTCGTGCGAACAGGTCGCCATCACCGCCGGTGGGGAATTCCACCCCGCCCTGAGAACGCTTTGCCGCAGCGCTCTCGCGCGGCGGCCCTGCGATTCTAGGACTGCCGCGACACGGGCGTTGTCGCGTGGGCGGCAGACCCGGTCAGACCACGCTGCGGTGGCGCTCGATGCAGATCGCCAGCGTTTCGTCGCCCGGCCGCTGCCACCAGTCGAGCGCCGAGAAGATCTCGACCTCGCTGAAGCCGGCGAAGCCCGCTGCCTCGATCCAGCCGCGGATCTTGCGCAGTTCGACCACGCCGTCGCCCATCATGCCGCGGTCGTTCAGGAGGTCGCGGGTGGGCGTGAGCCAGTCGCACACGTGGTAGGCCAACAGGCGCTCCCTGCCCGCGCGCGCGATCTGCTGCTGCAGCTTCGGGTCCCACCAGACGTGGTAGACGTCGAGCGCGACACCCAGCATGCCCGAGCGCTGCGGGTCGAGGTCGTCGCAGAGGTCGAGCGCCTGCTCGAGCGTGTTGATGCAGGCGCGATCGGCGGCCTGCATGGGATGCAGGGGCTCGATGGCGAGCGGCATGCCGACCTCGCGCGCGTATTCGAGCGAAGCGGCAATGCCGTCACGCACCTCGCGGCGCGCACGGGCGATGTCCTTGTACTGCACCCGGCCCTCGAGCGCGCCGGGCAGGGCGCCGACCACCAGCACCAGGCAGGGCGCGTCGAGCGTCTTGGCTTCGTCGATGGCGCGGCGGTTGTCTTCCAGTGCCGCCTTCAGCCCGGCGGTGTCGGATGCAGGAAAGAAGCCGCCGCGGCAATAGCCGGAGAGGCCGATGCCGCAGGCCCGCAACTGCTTGCCAATGCGCTCGAGCCCGACTGCGGCGACCTGGTCTCGCCAGGGGCTGATCGCGCGGATGCCCTGCGCTGCGCACTGGTCGATGAGGCGGTCCAGCGGCACCTCGACGCCTTGCTGCTTGCGGATCGTGGCGGTGTTGATGGAGAGCCACTCGTGGCCTTGGGAGAAATCGCGCATGGAGCCGGAAGTTGAGGGAGAACGAAACAAGCAAAGGGGCTCAGCAGGACATCGGCTGCATCGCATCGAAATCGGGCATGGCCGCGCTCGCAAAGCCGGCGCAATCCAGCGACCCGAGGCGGATGCGCCCGTCGCGGATGCGCAGGCGCACCGCGCCGTGGGAACGCTCGTAGACATCGCCGTGCGCGTCCAGGAAGGCCTGCTGCTCCGCGAGCGGCAGCGCGGCCATGCCATTGACGTAGTGGTGGCCGTTGCGCTCGACGTGCGTGATGCCGAGCAGGCTGACCAGCGCCAGGTCCTGCTGCACGGCCAGGCCGGCCTGCGTCGTCAAGTCTTCGCCTGACATGAAGTAGTGCGTCTGCGACTGCTGCGAATTCCACCTTGCGCAGCGTGCGGCATTGAGCAACGACTTGTAGAAGCCCTTGCAGGTCTTCGAGGAAACGCCGGCATAGCCGCGTGCACGCGCCTGCACGAAGCTGTCGAGCTCGCCATCAGACTCGTCGATGATCACCGGCTTGCCGATGCTCGCGCTGCGCACGTCGCGAAGGTCGCGCTCGAGCGCGACACTGCGCGCGATCGGCTGTTCGACGAAGAGGATCGACGCATAGAGGCGCGCCAGTGCAGGCGTTTCGCGCATGCGTGCCATCAGCTCCGCAATGTCGGCTGCGTCGGCGTACTGCTCGTTGCCGTCGAGCGAGACAAAGTAGGGCTCGCCCATTCGGTCCAGCACGTCCTCGATGGCGCCGAGGCGCTCCAGGTCCGATGCAAGGTCGCCGCCCACCTTGAGCTTGAAATAGCGGTGGCCGTAGACGCGCACCACCTCCTCGAGCGTCTCGGGCAGGCCGTCGGCTACCGGGTGCTTCAGGTCGGCCGCGGTGATCGCATCGAGCATGCCGACCGTGTGGCGCGCTTCGATGGTGCCGGCCGGGCTCAGGCTCGCCAGGAAGGCTTGCATGTCCAGTCCGCCGAACTCGGGTCGGCCCGGGCCGATGCCCGCGACGTTGCTGCGCACTGCGGCGTAGAACGAGGTCTGCAGCGCGCGGCACAGCGCATCGAGAATCGCACGGTCGAGCAGCGCGGGCCCATAGCTCGCGAGCAAGGGGTTGAAGCCGAGCCCTGTGGCAGCCAGGCGGTGCGCGTCATGGTGCCGCGCAAAGTGGCCGAATGCCGTCGCGGGCGTGGCGTCGCTCAGGTAGGCCTCGCGCGCGAGCGCGGCAACGCGGCGCAGCTGGTCGAAGTTGTCCTCATTGCTGAGCGCGAGGTTCTTGTCGAACCACTTCGGCGCCATCAGCTCCGCGGCGGCCCCCCAGGCGCTCGATCCGTCGGCGAATTCGATGCGCACGCGTGCGAAAGCCTGGGGGCATTCGGTCAGCGTGACCACGCCGAAGCGGAAGGGCAGGCGCAGCACCACCGGCCGCTCGTACAGGGCGATCTCGCGTACGGCGAAGCGCGGCGCGTCATGCATGTCCAGAAGCCTCCTCGAGCCCGCGCAGATAGCCGATGGCTCGCGCCGCCGAACCCATGCCGTCTGGCACGTAGTCGAAGGGTTCCACGGCGACGATGCCCTCGTAATGCCCGGCTGACTTCATTTCTTCCAGCGCTGCCAGGATGGGAGCGAAGCGCATGTGGCCCTGGCCGGGGCCCCGGCGATTGGGATCGTTGACCTGGACATGGGCAATGTGGCCGGTGGGCATCCATCGGCGCATGAGCGCGGGAATGTCCTCGCGCTCCATCTGGCCGGCGGCGCTGCAGTCGATCATGGTCCTGAAGGCGGGCGAGTCGACGGCGCGGACCAGTTCCACGGCCTCTTCCACCGTGTTGAGAAGGTCGGTCTCGGCGATGGAGAGCGGCTCGATGCAATAGATCACGCCGCATTGTTGCGCGGTTCGCGCTGCAGCAGCCAGGCATTCGCGCGCACGCTCCAGCGCTGTAGTGCGCGTCTCGCCGGGCGGCACCGAGCGCTGCTTCGGCGAGCCGTGCACCAGGTAGCGCCCGCCCATGAGCGCGCAGAGCTCGACGAGGCGCTGCATCACGGCGGTGCTGCGCTGCCGCAGGGCGGCCTCGCGGCTCACGATCGAGAGACCGGCCGGCGCCACCAGCAACCAGTGCAGGCCGCTGATCTCGAGGCCATGCTCGTGGGCGATGCGGCCGAACTCGCGCGCCTGCGCATCGCCGAGGTTCATCGGGTCGGTCGCGAGCGTGAACGGCGCCACCTCGAGCGCGTCGTAGCCCAACGCGGCAGCGGCCCGGCATTGTTCGGGGAAGGGCAGTTCCTTCAGCACTTCGTTGCAGAGCGCGAACTTCATGGGCTGGCGTCCTTCAGGCACTGCGATGGAACGCGAAGCGCTTGGCAGCGCCCCAAGCCCGTCGCACGCGCGCATTGACTGCGGGGATGTACATCAGCATCGTCAGGATAGTGACTGCCGCCAGCGCCGCGCAGATCGGGCGCGTGAAGAAGGGACCGATGCTGCCGTCCGACAACACCAGCCCGCGGCGCAAGCTCTTGTCCAGCAGGTCGCCCAGAACCAGCCCAAGAACGAAGGGAGCCATCTCGTAGCCGCGGCGGCGCAGGAAGAATGCCCCGATACCAATCGCGAGCATCGCGTAGACGTCGAAAAGGCGCGATGCGATGGCGTACGCGCCGACAGTGCACAGCACAAAGATGATGGGCATGAGCACGGAGCGCCTCACGCGCAGCACAAGCATCAGCGGTCGCACCAGAAACAGGCCGAAGAAAAGAATGCTGATGGTCGCCAGCGTGGTCATCGCCACGACGTCGTAGATGAAATGCGGCGTCTTGATCATGAGCATCGGGCCCGGCTGGATGCCGTGGATGATCATGGCGGCCATCAGCACTGCCGAGGGAGCCGAGCCAGGAATGCCGAGCGCCAGCGCCGGGATGATGCCGCCGGGAATGGCCGACATGTCGCCGGTCTCCGCCGCCATCAGGCCGTCGATCGAGCCCTTTCCGAACTGCTCGCGCTCGCTGCTCGCCGCCTTGGCGGCCGCGTAGGACATCCAGGCGCCGGAGTCCTCGCCGACGCCCGGCAGGATGCCCGTCACCACGCCGATGACACCCGAGCGCAGCACGGTGCGCCAGTATGTGAGGACTTCACGGAATCGAGGCAGCACGGAATCGCGCAAGTCGATGATCTTGCGCTCGATGGGGTCGGCCAGCGAGGTCAGCACCTCGGCGAAGCCGAAGGCGCCGATCAAGGCCGGTATCAGCGCAATGCCGCCGGAGAGTTCGTCCCAGCCGAAGGTGAAGCGGTCGTACGCATAGAGGCCTTCCTGGCCCATCTGTGCGACCAGCAGCCCGAGGCAGCCCATGAGCCAGCCCTTGAGCGGGTCCTCGCCGACGATGCTGCCGGACATGGTGACGCCGAAGAGCGCGAGCCAGAAGAACTCGAAGGCGCCGAAGGACAGCGCGATCTCCGCCAACGCCGGCGTGAACATGGCGAGGCACAGAACGCCAAAGAGCGTGCCTGTGAAGGCGCCCGAGGTCGCGATGCCGATGGCGCGGCCGGCTTCACCCTTGCGCGCGAGCGCAAAGCCATCGGCGCAGGACGCCGCATTCGCAGCCGTGCCGGGAATATTGAGGAGAATGGCAGTCCGGCTGCCGCCATAGATGGTTCCGACATAGGCACAGATCAGGATCAGGATCGCATCGTTGGGCGTCAGCTTGATCGTCAACGTCGTCAGCAATGCAATGCACAGCGTGGCCGACAGGCCGGGCAGCACGCCGACGATGATGCCCAGCAGGGCTCCGCCCAAGCCATAGGCGAGTGACCAGACATTCAGGAAGCCGAGGTACGACTCCCCCAGCATCCTCAGGCCATCGAACATGCGCTCTCCTGTGGTTTCAGGGCAGGTGCACCAGGAACAGCTCCTGGAACACGAAAGTGACGATGACGCCGGTCCCCAGTCCCACTGCCAGCGCGAACGCCAACCCACGCACGCGCTGGTTCCTTGCGCTGCGTTCGGCGAACTGCAGGACGGCGATCGAGCCAGTGACGAAGACAGCCGTGGCGAGCCAGAAGGCGAGGCCGTGGCCGACGAGGCCGGCAGCGAAGCCGACGCACAGCGCGAGCACTGTTGCAATGCGCCGGAACTCCGCTCGGTTGTTTTCGCCGAGCGCGCCCGGGACATTCGGCGACGCAGCAAGGCGGCGCCAGGAGCGGTAAGCCAAAAGGAGCCCGAACAAGACGATCGCGCCGCCAAGGCAGCCAGGCAGCAGGCCCGGTACCGTGTAGGGGTTGATGTCCTGCTTTTCAAGGCGGTCCATGCGCAGCGAGCCGACGATCGTGGCGACGCCGAGCGCAACCCAGCCAAGCGCCTGACGCAGGTCCGAGCGCGGCGAAGTCCTTCGCGCCAACGCTGCCGCATCGGCCTGTGCCTCCGCCGCCGCGTCGTCGCGGTCGCGCTCGGCCGCTTCGGTCGTCATGGCCGCGCGATGCCGAGCGTTTCGGGCGAGACCTTGGCCTTGCCGCTGTCGAAGAGCAGCCAGGCGTTGGCCTGGATGGCCGGCGTCACCGCGGCCTGCGCCTCGGCGCCGTACAGCGGCGCGAACAGGGCGCCGCGGCTGGTGGCGTACTTCTTCAGCACGTCGCTCCTGGCGATGTTGTCGACCCAGATCTTCTCCACCGTCTTCACCACCTCGTCGGGCACGCCCTTGGGGATGAAGATGCCGAAGTAGTTGGCCGGCGCCTTGAATCCCGGCAGCGTCTTCGACAGCGGCTCGATGGTGCCGAATCCTTCCAGCTCCAGCGCCTTGTCGCTGACCGTCGCCAACGGGCGGATGCGCTTGCCGCGGATCATGTCCGCCTGCTCGACGGCGAGCTGCGTGGTGACCTCCGTCTCGCCGGCCACGGTGGCCACCACGGCCGGGTTGCCGCCGTCGTAGGTCACGTGCCGGTACTTGACGCCGGTGCTCTTGGCGATCAGCTCCATCGCGTTGTGGCCGGCCGAGGTCACGCCCGCCGTGGCGACGCTGATCTGCCCGGGCTTGGCCTTCATGGCATCCAGCAGCTCCTTGGCATTCTTGTAAGGCGCGGCCGCATTGACGCCGATGACCTGCACGTTGGCGACGTTGAGGAACACGTGCCAGTCGGCCATCCTGGTCTTGAGCATGCCCAGGGTTTCGTAGGAGCCGAGGTCCTGCGCCGCGCCTGCCGTCCAGGTGTAGCCGTCCTTGGGTGCGTCGAGCGCGCTCTTGCTGCCGATCGAGCCCGAAGCGCCGGGCTGGTTCACGATCACCACCTTCTGGCCCAGCGACTTCTCCATCTCCGCCGCGGTCACGCGCGTCACCTGGTCCGTCGAGCCGCCGGCCGCCCAGGGCACGATGATGGTGATGGGGCGCGAAGGCTTCCACTCCTGCGCAAGGGCGGGCATGCCCACCGCGGCGAGTGCGGCGGCGAGTGCAAAGCTTCGGATCAAGTGGCGCTTCTGCATGGTGTCTCCGTTGATGTGTTGAAGTGAGGGAAACGGGATGCTTGAAAGGGTGGCTGTCCGGGGCCGTGCTGCGATTCTCCGGTGCGTGCTTCAGCCCTCGATGCCGTGCAAGGCCAGCAGCGTATTCATGCGCGTGACCGCGAGCTCGGGTTGCTCCAGCAGATTGGCGGCGTCAGCCAGCCGGAAGAGCTCGGCCAGGTGCTGTAGCGAGCGCGTGCTCTGCTGGCCGCCCACCATCGTGAAATGCTTCTGGTGGCCGTTGAGCCAGGCCATGAAGACCACGCCCGTCTTGTAGAAGCGCGTGGGCGCCGCGAAGATGTGGCGCGACAACGGCACGGTGGGGCCGAGGATGGCGTGGAACTTCTCGGTGTTGCCTTGGGCCAGCTCGCCCAGCGCGGCGCTGGCCGCCGGCGCGATGGCGTCGAAAATGCCCAGCAGCGCATCGCTCTTGCCATGCGTCGGCTCGCTGCCATGCCCGTCGCCGGCGATCAGCTCGGCATAGTTGAAGTCGTCGCCGGTGTACATGCGCACCCCGGCCGGCAGCCGGCGGCGCATCGCGATTTCCTTGTCCTTGTCCAGCAGCGAGATCTTGATGCCGTCGACCTTGTGCGGGTGCGCCGCGATGATGCCGAGGGCCGTATCCATGGCGGCGTCGACATCCTTGGTGCCCCAGTAGCCGGCCAGCGCCGGATCGAACATGTCGCCCAGCCAATGCAGGACCACGGGTTGCCTCGCCTGCGACAGGATCCGGTCGTAGACACGCTCGTAGTCGGCGGGGCTTCTTGCCACATGGGCCAGCGCGCGGCTGGCCATCACGATCAGCTTGCCGTCCAGCGCTTCGATGGCCTCCATCTGTTCCTCGTAGGCGCGGATCACGTCGTCGACGCTCTTCGCGTCGATCAGGCTCAGGTGATCGGTGCCGCAGCCCGACGCAACCAGGGCGCCGGGCACGTCCTTGGCCGCGTCGAGCGAGCGGCGGATCAGCTCCAGCGAGGTCGGCCAATCCAGGCCCATGCCGCGCTGTGCCGTGTCCATGGCTTCCGCCACGCCGAGCCCCAGCGACCAGAGATGGCGGCGGTAGGCGATGGTCGCGTCCCAGTCGACGGCGCATTGCAGCCATGGGTCGACCGCCGCCAGCGGGTCGGCCACCACGTGCGCGGCCGAGTAGGCGATGCGATTGAAGCCCATGCCGCGTGGCGGCTTCACGGGGGTGGTGCCGCGCAGCGTGTAGGGAGCGAGCGTGCCGGCGGCGGCGGGGAGGGTCAGTGAAAAAGACATCTGCGCTTCAGATGTTGAGTTCCGGCACATCGATCCAGCGGCGGTCCTGCCACGATTCAAGCGCGGCTTCGACCAACTGCACGCCCTTGGCGCCCTCGGGCAGGGTCCACTTGTACGGCGCGTTCTCGACCACATGGCGGATGAACTGCTCCCACTGGATCTTGAAGCCGTTGTCGTAGACCTGCGAGTCCGGGATCTCCTGCCACTGGTCGAAGAAGTTCATCGTCTGCTTCTCGTCCGGATTCCAGACCGGTCGCGGCGTGGCAACGCGCGACTGCGCCCTGCATGACGACAGGCCCGCGACCGCGGAGCCGTCGGTGCCGTCCACGTGGAAGGTCACGAGGTCGTCGCGTCGCACCCGCGTGGCCCAGCTCATGTTGAGCTGGGCGATCACCGGCTCGCCGGCGTGGCCGCGCAATTGGCAGGTTGCATAGGCCGCATCGTCCGCCGTGGCCTCGTAAGGCTGGCCGTTCTCGTCCCAGCGCTTCGGGATGTGCGTCGCCCCGATGCAAGACACCGATTGCACTTCGCCGAACAGGTTGTCCAGCACGTAGCGCCAGTGGCACATCATGTCCAGGATCATCCCGCCACCGTCTTCCTTGCGGTAGTTCCACGACGGTCGCTGGATCGGCTGCAGGTCGCCTTCGAACACCCAATAGCCGAATTCCAGGCGCACCGACAGCATGCGGCCGAAGAAGCCGGCGCGGCGCAGCATGTCGAGCTTGCGCAGGCCGGGGAGGAAGAGCTTGTCCTGCACCGCGCCGTGCTTGAGCCCCGAGCCCTGGGCCAGGCGCGCGATCTCGACCGCCTCGTTGAGGTTGGTGGCGATGGGCTTCTCGCAGTAGACGTGCTTGCCGGCGCGGATGGCCTTGGCCAGCAGGGTGGGGCGCATCTGCGTCGTGCCGGAGTCGAAGAACAGGGTGTCGTCCTTGTTCTCCAGCGCGGCATCCAGGTCGGTGCCCCACCGCTCGATGCCGTGCGCCTTGGCCAGCGCCTCGATCTTCTCGGCGTTGCGGCCGATCAGGATGGGGTCGGGCATCACCCGGTCGCCGTTGGAAAGCGTGACGCCGCCCTGAGCGCGGATGGCGCAAATGGAGCGGATGAGATGCTGGTTCATGCCCATGCGTCCGGTAACGCCGTGCATGATGAGTCCGAGTCGTTGTGTGGCCATGTCAGAAGGTCTGCCGAATGAAGAGGTTGTGCGAGGGAAATGCGTGGGAGCTCACTGGGGTGCGAGGCCGGCGGCCTTCACCAGCTTGGCGTTGCTGGCGATCTCTTCCTTGATGTAGGCGTCGAACTGCTCGGGCTTGAGCGTCCAGGCGTCGGCGCCCACCTTCAAGAAGCGCTCCTTCACCTCGGGGCTGGCGAGTGCCTTCGCCACTTCGTCGTGCAAGCGGTTGACGATGTCGCGCGGCGTCTTGGCCGGCGCCATCATCCCGATCCAGAAGTTGAATTCCGAACCCGGCACGCCGGCCTCGGCAGTGGTGGGCACGTCGGGCAAGGCGGCGGCGCGCTTTGGCGAGCCCACGGCCAGGGCCAGGAGCTGGCCTTCCTTGATCTGCCCGATCACCGGCGCGATCGGCGAGAAGTAGTAGTCGACGCGGCCGGCCAGCACCTCGGTCACGGCTTCCGCCGAGCCCTTGAAGGGAATGTTGGTGGCATCGATGTTGGCCGCCATCTTGAATTTTTCGGCGTTCAGATGGGTGGCGCTGCCTTGGCCCGCGGAGGCGAAGTTGACCGTGCCGGGCTTGGACTTGGCAGTCGCGACCAGGTCCTTCAGCGTCTTGATGTTTTTCGAGGGCGAGATCACCAGCGCGTTGGGCAGCGAGGAGATCGGCGTGACGCCGGAGAAATCGCCCACCGTGTCGAAGGGCAGCTTGGCGAAGGTCGAGGGACTGACCGTGTGCGAGGACGAGTGGATCATGATCGTGTAGCCGTCCGGCGCCGCCGTGGCCACGGCCTGCTGGCCGATGGTGCCGCTAGCGCCGCCGCGGTTGTCGATGACCAATGTCTGGCCCATGCTGGCGCCCATCTTGTCGGCGATGGCACGGGCAATGATGTCGGTGGTGCTGCCGGCGGCGAAAGGCACGATCACGCGGATCGGCTTGTTCGGGTAGGCGCCCTGTGCGCTCACGCTCAGCGCGGTGCAGAGCGCCAGCGTGGCGAAGAAGGCGTGGCGGCGGGTGGTGATGGGCACTGTGTCTGTTCCTGTTGACGTGGACTGAGCGGCAAAGTCGAAACTGCAATTCACCAAAAAGTGAATTGTCAATTCTAGGAAGCCGTTCGCGAGCCCGTCAACGGCTCGGCCCTAGGAGATACCCGCATCAGTGCAGGACGTAGCCCAGCACCAGGTCGGTCATGTGCGACAGGCGCTGCGCCATTGCCTTGGGCGCGCGCAGGTCGCGGCCGAAGATGGCCGAGAGCGTGTCGTTGTTCGAGAGATAGAAGTAGCAGAGCGCGGCGATCGAGATGTAGAGCTGCACCGGATCGATGCCGGCGCGGAAGAGGTTTTTGCGCCGGCCGCGCTCGAGCACCCCGTCGAGCAGCTGGACCAGCGGCGAGTTCATTTCCTGAATTCGCCCGGAGCGCTTGAGGTGCGCGGCGCGATGCAGGTTCTCGCTGTTGAGCAGCGTGATGAACTCGGGGTGCTCCAGGTAGTAGTGCCAGGTGAAGGAGACCAGGCGCCGGATCGCCTCCACGGGTTCGACCTCGTCCAGGTGCAATTGCTGCTCGGCATCGCGGATATCGGCATAGGTGCGCTCGAGTACCGCCAGGAAGAGGTCGTCCTTGCTGCCGAAGTAGTAGTAGATCAGTCGCTTGTTGAGTCCCGCGCGCGCGGCGATGCTGTCCATGCGTGCGCCGGCCAGGCCGCGTTGCGCGAACTCGTCGCGGGCCGAGTCGAGGATTGCGAGCTGCGATCGGTCGGCATCGCGTGAGCGGGGTTCGATGGGCGCTGTCGGCGGCGTCTTCATGGGTGCAATTTAACCAATTGGGGAATTAAGGCAAGTATTCCTGCGGTGTGCGGATAATCGCGGCTCCTTTTGATATTGCAGCAGAGAGGCGCCCGCCCATGAGTTCGTCGCAATCCGCAGGCCACCTGATCGTCGAGTGCCTCATCGAGCAAGGCGTGGAACTTGCGTTCGGGGTGCCGGGCGAAAGCTTCCTGGCGGTGCTCGATGGCTTTCATGCCTATGCCGAGCGCATCCGCTTCATCGTCAATCGCCAGGAAGGCGGAGCGGCTTTCATGGCCGAGGCCCACGGCAAGTTGACGGGCCGGCCCGGCATCTGCTTCGTGACGCGCGGCCCCGGAGCGACCAACGCCTCGATCGGCGTGCACAACGCCTTCCAGGACTCGACGCCGATGGTGCTCTTCGTCGGCGATGTCGGCAGCGACTTCCGCGACCGCGAGGCTTTCCAGGAGGTCGACTACGGCAGTTTCTTCGGGCCCAGCACCAAGGGCTTTGCCAAGCGCGTGGAGCGCATCGACGATGCCGACCGGATTCCCGAGTACGTGGCGCGCGCTTTCGCGACGGCCATGAACGGACGCCCCGGCCCTGTGGTGCTGGTGTTGCCGGAGGACATGCTGCGCAGCATGTCCTCGGCGCGACCGCTGGCACGCGTCGAGGCCGTTCAACCCTGGAGCGATCCGGGCGCGCTGCGGACCCTGCGCGAGCTGCTGATGAAGGCGCAGCGTCCGCTGGTGATCGCCGGCGGCGGCGGCTGGACCGTGCAGGCGGCGCAGGCGCTGCAGCGCTTTGCCGAGAACTGGAAGCTGCCGGTGGCGAACGCTTTCCGCTTCCAGGATACCTTCGACAACCATCACCCGCTCTACGCCGGCGACGTGGGCATCGCGATCAATCCTCGACTGGCCGAGCACGTGAAGCACAGCGATCTCGTGCTGGCCATCGGGCCCCGGCTGGGCGAGATGACGACGGGCGGCTACACGCTGCTCGAGGCGCCACGGCCCGCGCAGACGCTGGTTCACATCCATGCGAGTGCGGAGGAGCTCAACCGCGTCTACCAGGCGGACCTCGCCATCAACGCCGGCATGAGCGCGGCGGCGCGCAGCCTGGAGGTGCTGAGTCCCCCGGCCGAATTGCCGTGGGAGCCGTGGGCCGCGCAGTTGCATGCCGACTACCTCGCCAACCTGGAGCCGCAGGCGCTTGCCGGGTTGCCGGCCGAGTCGCCGCGCGGCGCCGTCGATCTGGTGGCGGTGGTTCGTACCCTGCAGCAGCACCTACCGGCGGATGCGGCCATCACCAACGGGGCCGGCAACTTCGCCAGCTGGGTGCACCGCTACTTTCGCTACCACGGCCTCGCCAAAGGCCACAAGACGCAGCTGGCGCCGACCAGCGGCGCCATGGGTTACGGCGTGCCGGCGGGCATCGGGGCGAACATCGCGACCGGCCGCGTCGCCTTCACCATCGCGGGCGATGGAGACTTCCTGATGAACGGGCAGGAACTTGCTACGGCCACGCAGCATGGCGGCAAGAGCATCATCTTGCTGCTCAACAACGGCATGTTCGGCACCATCCGCATGCATCAGGAACGCGAGTACCCGGCGAAGGTGAGCGGCACGGCCCTGGCCAACCCGGACTTCTGCGCACTTGCGCGCGCTTATGGCTACGTTGCCGAGCGCGTCACCGAGACCGCGCAGTTCGAGGCGGCGCTGCTGCGTGCGCTGGCGGCCGATACGGGCACGCTGATCGAGATCCCCCTCGACCCCGAGGTCATCACGACGCGCGGCACGCTGTCGGTCATCACCAAGGCGGCGCAGGCGCGCGGGGCCCGCTGAGCCGCTGCAAGCGCTGGGCCGCTGCAAGAAAAAAGCCGGCTTGCGCCGGCTTTTTCATTGAAGCGCCTGGTGGCGCTCCGGGAGGTCACTTCACGTGCTTGCCGATCAGCGAGGCCAGCTCGAACATCGAGACTTGCGGCTTGCCGAAGATTTCCTTCAGCTTGGCGTCAGCGTTGATGTTGCGCTTGTTGGCCTTGTCCTGCAGGTTGTTCTTCTTGATGTAGTCCCACAGCTTGCTCACGACGGCGGTGCGCGGCAGAGGCGTCGAACCCACGACGGCGGCGAGCGCCGGGCTGGGGGTGAGGGCCTTCATGAACGCGGCGTTGGGCGTGCGCTTCTTGGCGGGAGCAGCCTTCTTAGCAGCAGCGTTCTTTGCGGGGGCAGCCTTCTTGGCGGGTGCCGCCTTCTTCGCCGGAGCAGCCTTCTTGGCCGGTGCGGCCTTCTTCGCAGGAGCAGCCTTCTTTGCAGGCGCTTTCTTGGCCGGAGCCTTCTTTGCAGTTGCCATGGTTGATTTCCTTTTTAAATTGGTCACTTTTCACCAATGAAAACGGTGTCTCCACTGGCACTGCGGATGCTAAAGGAGAAGAAACGCGTTTCCAAGGGAAAAAGGGACTTTTTCATTGGGAGCTGTTGTTTTTACAGAGGAGAGACGGGAGTGCTTCGCACTCTGAAGCGCCTTCAGGCCCTGTCGCCGCGCTTCAGGCGCGGCGCGAAGGCCAGGTCGCGAGCACCACGCCGAGCAGCGCAAATGCGAAGGCGCACACCTGCAGCAGCGACAGCTTTTCGCCGAGCACGAGCACGCCGACCATGGCCGCGCTCACGGGCAGCATCACCGTGAACACTCCCGCCTGCGAGGCCGGCACCCCCTTGAGGCCCGTCATCCAGAGCCACACCGTCCAGATGCTGGCAGCCAGCGCATAGACCACCAACAAGACCCACAGGCCCGGCGGAACAGCGCCGAAGTCGAAGCGCAACGCGAACCACAACCCCAGCGGCGTCGAGAGCACGAAGCCCCAGAGATTGATCAGCGACGAGATGCGCTTGGGTCCGAGCTTTCCGGTGAGCGACTTGCCGATCACCGCGTAAGCCGCCTCGCAGAGCACCGCGCAGAACACGAGGAGGTTGCCGAGCCAGGCCATGGAGACAGCAGTGGTGCTGCCCGTGGGGGCGGAGGGCTGCGTGGGCGCGAGCGCAAGGAGGCCGATGCCGCCGGCCGCGCAGGCGATGGCGAGCGCGGTCCGTCGCGTGATGCTCTCGCGCAGGAAGACCCGGCTGCCGATCGCGACCGCTGCGGGGATCGTGGCCATGATCACGCCCGCCGATACGGCGCTGGTCAGGCTCACGCCGAACAGCATGCAGATCGAGAACAGGAAGTTGCCGAGGAAGGACTCGAGGAAGACCAGGCCGCGCGTGCGCGCCGTCATCGCTGGCTCGTTGGGGGGACGACGCAGCCAATGCGGCATCGCCAGGGCGGCGATGCCGAAGCGGAGCCAGGCAAGCAGGAATACCGGGAAGGCGACGACCAGTGGTTTGGAGAGGGCGACGTAGCTGCCGACCAGCGACATGCTGAGGGCCAGGCACCCATAGGCGACGAGGCGGCCGGGCGCGGGGAGGGCGGGGTTCAATAGACTGGTCGTATTGCGAGGACGAGCCGATGATGATGCCCCATTCACCCTGCAAGCCACGCCATGTGTTTGTCTACGGCACCTTGCGGCGCGGCGGGCGCAACGACATTGGACGGTTCCGCCCCGCTCCGCGCTACGTGGCTGACGCGCGCATCCAGGGCACGATGTACGACCTGGGCAGCTATCCCGGCGCGGTGCTTGGCGGCAGCGGCGTGCTGATCGGCGAGGTCTACGCCATCGCGCCGGCGCTCGAGCCGCAGCTCGACCAACTGGAGGAGGTGCGGCCCGACGACAGCGGCGAGTACATCAAGCGCGAGCTACAGGTGCAAGCGGGTGCCTGCCAGCTCCTTTGCCTTGTTTACGAGATCCATCCGGCGCGCATTGAGGGGCGGAGCGTGATCGCTTCGGGCGACTGGTTCGATCGCGCGGCCCGGTTTTCATGACCGAGGAGATCTTTTTGTAATGCGGAATAGAGACATGCTGCGTCGCAATATATTTTCTCAATATGAGAAAAAACATTCCGCATTGGGAAAACCCAACTCTAAGTCCTTGAATATAAAGGTAAAAAATTATGTCTTCTATAAGACATAAGACAGGAGCCATGGCGTAAAGTTGGCTTCAAGCCTCAGCGCTCATCCTCAATCAACCCTTGGAGTGACCATGCCTCAAACCATTACCGAACAACTGAGCCGCGAACAGCAGATTGCCGCGCTCGAGAAAGAGTGGGCGACCAACCCGCGCTGGAAGGGCATCAAGCGGGGCTACAGTGCCGCCGACGTGGTGCGCCTGCGCGGGTCCTTTCCGATCGAATACACGATCGCGCGCCGCGGCGCCGAGAAGCTGTGGGACTTGGTGAACAACGAACCCTACGTCAACTGCCTGGGGGCGCTCACCGGTGGCCAGGCAATGCAGCAGGTCAAGGCGGGGATCAAGGCGATCTACTTGTCAGGCTGGCAAGTCGCGGCCGACAACAACAGCTATGCCGCCATGTACCCCGACCAGTCGCTGTATCCCGTGGACTCGGTGCCGACCGTGGTCGAGCGCATCAACAACACCTTCCGCCGTGCTGACGAGATCCAGTGGTCCAAGGGCACCAATCCCGGTGACAAGGGCTACGTCGACTACTTCGCGCCCATCGTGGCCGATGCCGAAGCGGGCTTCGGCGGCGTGCTCAACGGCTTCGAGCTGATGAAGGCCATGATCAAGGCGGGCGCCGGCGGCGTGCACTTCGAAGACCAGCTCGCTTCGGTCAAGAAATGCGGCCACATGGGCGGCAAGGTGCTGGTGCCGACCACCGAAGCGGTGCAGAAGCTGATCGCCGCGCGCATGGCGGCCGATGTCTGCGGCACGCCGACGCTGGTGATCGCGCGTACCGACGCCGAAGCGGCCGACCTGCTGACCAGCGATTACGACGAGAACGACAAGCCCTTCCTCACTGGCGAGCGCACAGCGGAAGGCTTCTACAAGACGAAGAAGGGCATCGATCAGGCTATCTCGCGCGCCATCGCCTACGCCCACTATGCCGACCTGGTGTGGTGCGAAACCGGCACGCCGGACCTCGAGTTCGCGCGTAAGTTCGCGGATGCCGTGCACAAGGTGCATCCGGGCAAGATGCTGGCCTACAACTGCTCGCCGTCCTTCAACTGGAAGAAGAATCTCGACGACGCCACCATCGCCAAGTTCCAGAAGGAGCTGGGCGCCATGGGTTACAAGTACCAGTTCATCACGCTGGCAGGCATCCATTCCATGTGGTTCAACATGTTCGACCTCGCGCAGGACTACGTGCAGCGCGGCATGTCGGCCTATGTCGAGAAGGTGCAGGAGCCGGAGTTCGCGGCGCGCGATCGCGGCTACACCTTCGTGTCGCACCAGCAGGAAGTCGGCACCGGCTACTTCGACGAGGTGACCACCGTGATCCAGGGCGGCAAGTCGAGCGTCACGGCACTCACCGGCTCGACCGAGGAAGAGCAATTCCACTGATAACCCGCTGTCACTGAGGTTGATCCCCGCGCGAGTAATCCGCGGGGATTTTTTTGTCTGCACGGCTTCAGACATCTTTTCGTCGACCGCGGGCACGACACGTGCGCGCCCGCCTGTTCAACGTACCGGCCAGGCCGTTGAGCTGTTGGAGGTGCCAGGGCTTAACAACACGCGCTCCAATCCCGAACTCAGCGGCTAGAATCGCAAGCTTCCGTCAGAGCAGCAACAAGGGCGAGAAAGGCATCCTGGTTATGACACCGCGAACTCCGCCGCGAGAAATGAGCGGCCTTTTCCTTGAAGGAGAAGGCTGGTAGGCCGCGCAGGCTGGAAGTTTCCAGCGCCCTCACTCATAGCCAAGCGCGGTCCGACGACCGCGCTTTTTGTTTTCTCGCCGAGGTTTTTCCATGATCCAGATCACGCTCCCCGACAACTCGCGCCGCGAATTCCCTGGCCCGGTTTCCGTGGCCGACATTGCCAGGTCCATCGGCCCCGGCTTGGCGAAGATGACGGTGGCTGGCAAGGTGGATGGCCGACTCGTCGATGCAAGCGACCTGATCGAGCAGGACGCCAAGCTGCAGATCATCACGCCCAAGGACGAGGAAGGCTTGGAGATCATCCGCCATTCCACGGCGCATCTGGTCGGCCACGCCGTCAAGCAGCTCTTTCCGACGGCCAAGATGGTGATCGGACCCGTGATCGAGGAGGGCTTCTACTACGACATCTCGTACGAGCGCCCCTTCACGCCCGATGACATGGAGGCGATCGAGGCGCGCATGCGCGAACTGATCGCCCAGGACTACGACGTGGTCAAGAAGATGACGTCGCGCGACGAAGTCATCGAGGTATTCAAGTCCCGTGGCGAGGACTACAAGCTGCGACTGGTCGAGGACATGCCCGACGAGAAGGCGATGGGCCTGTATTACCACCAGGAATACGTCGACATGTGCCGCGGCCCGCATGTGCCGAACACGCGTTTCCTCAAGGTGTTCAAGCTCACGAAGCTGGCGGGCGCCTACTGGCGCGGCGACGCCCGCAATGAGCAATTGCAGCGCATCTACGGCACGGCGTGGGCCGACAAGAAGCAGCTGGACGACTACATCCGTCGCATCGAAGAGGCCGAAAAGCGCGACCACCGCCGGCTTGGCAAGGAACTGGACCTGTTCCACATCGATGAGGTGGCGCCGGGCGTGGTGTTCTGGCACCCCAAGGGCTGGGCGATCTGGCAGCAAGTCGAGCAGTACATGCGAAAGGTGTACCGTGACACGGGGTACCAGGAGGTCAAGGGACCGCAGATCCTCGACAAAAGCCTGTGGGAGAAGACGGGTCACTGGCAGAACTACCGCGAGAACATGTTCACGACGGAGTCGGAGAAGCGCGACTACGCGCTCAAGCCGATGAACTGCCCGGGCCATGTGCTGATCTTCAAGAGCGATCTGCGCAGCTACCGTGACCTCCCGATCCGCTACGGCGAATTCGGGCAGTGCCACCGCAACGAGCCCTCGGGCGGCCTGCACGGGATCATGCGGGTGCGGGGCTTCACGCAGGACGACGGCCACATCTTTTGCACGGAAGACCATATCCTGGAGGAGTGCGTGGCCTATACGGGCCAACTGCTCAAGGTGTATGCCGATTTCGGCTTCAAGGACATCCTCTACAAGGTGGCGACGCGGCCCGACAACCGCATCGGCTCCGATGAGCTCTGGGACAAGGCCGAAAGTGCGCTCATGGAGGCATTGCGCCGCTCGGGCGTGGACTTCGTCATTTCGCCCGGCGAAGGTGCCTTCTATGGCCCCAAGATCGAATACACGCTGCGCGACGCCATCGGCCGGCACTGGCAATGCGGGACGATGCAGGTGGACTTCAACATGGCCGAGCGGCTGGGTGCCGAGTACGTCACGGAGTCGAGTGGCAGGGCTCATCCGGTGATGTTGCATCGGGCCATCGTCGGCAGCCTGGAGCGCTTCATCGGCATGCTGATCGAACACCATTCGGGGGCGCTGCCCGCCTGGCTCGCGCCGGTACAGGTGGCGGTGCTCAACATCAGTGAAGGGCAGGCCGATTACGCATCTCAAGTTGCGAAAACGCTGCTAGATCAAGGGCTTAGAGTTTCGCTCGATCTGCACAACGAAAAGATTACGTATAAAATACGGAAGCATTCGTTGCAAAAGCTTCCCTACATCCTCGTCGTGGGCGACAAGGAAAAGGAAGCAGGTGCCGTCGCAGTGCGCGCCCGGGGCAATCTTGATCTCGGTGCCATGTCGGTGGAAGCGTTCTCCCAAAAGATCGCTCACGACATCCAACACAAGCTTTGAATTTGAACGGATTCAAAGGCTGATTTTGATCAATCAGGCTGCTTGTGGGCGTGGACTCGAAGGTGTTCGCTACAGATTTTGTAGCAAATTGATTGAAGGATCCGACCATCGCTACTGCATTTCGCGACCGCCGCCACCGCGAGGAACGCCAACACCGCCTGAACCGGGAGATCATGGCCCCGGAAGTCCGCCTGATCGGGCCCGAGAACGAGCCATTGGGCGTCGTGAGTCTTGCCGAGGCCTTGCGGCTGGCCGGCGAGCAAGACGTGGATCTGGTGGAAGTAGTCGCGGCGGCCAATCCGCCGGTCTGTCGCCTGATCGAGTACGGCAAGTTCAAGTACCACGAGCAGAAGAAGGCCGCCGAGGCGAAGTCGAAGCAGAAGGTCATCGAGGTCAAGGAAATCAAGTTCCGGCCCGGGACCGACGAAGGCGACTACAACATCAAGATGCGCAACATCCGGCGCTTTCTTGAGGAAGGCGACAAATGCAAGATCACGCTGCGCTTTCGAGGCCGCGAGATCACGCACCAGGAACTCGGCCTGGCGCTGCTCCAGCGCATTCGCGACGACCTCGGCGACAGCATTGTGGTCGAGCAGTTCCCGAAGCTCGAAGGCCGGCAAATGATCATGATGATCGCGCCGGGCCGCAAGAAGGGCGGCGGCGGTCCAGCCAAAGCGGCCAGCGAGCCGACGACGGCACCCGCTGCGGCCTGAGGCGCGGCGGCAGTAGAAGGTTCGAAGGGATTTCGCCGCTGCCAGCGTCTCTGGGCGCAGGCAGTGGCGGGATGAAGAAGTGTCTCGGGGCCAACAAGACCGGCGGAATCATCCTCGGCGCCTCACGAGCACAAACGAAAGGAGCATTCACATGCCCAAAATGAAGACCAAGAGCAGCGCGAAAAAGCGTTTCCGCGTTCGTCCCGGTGGTACCGTCAAGCGCGGTCAAGCCTTCAAGCGTCACATCCTGACGAAGAAGACCACCAAGAACAAGCGTCACTTGCGTGGAGCAACGGCAGTGCATGAGACCAACATGGTTTCGATGGCCGCCATGTTGCCCGGCAGCGGCATCTAACACGACGAACAAGGAGTACACACATGCCTCGCGTCAAACGTGGTGTTACGGCCCGCGCCCGCCACAAGAAGGTTCTCGCACTTGCCAAGGGTTTCCGCGGTCGTCGCGGCAACGTCTTCCGCATCGCCAAGCAGGCGGTGATGAAGGCGGGCCAATACGCCTACCGTGACCGCCGTACCAAGAAGCGCGTGTTTCGCCAACTGTGGATCGCCCGTATCAATGCTGCTTCACGTGAACTGGGCCTGACCTACAGCCAGTTCGCCAACGGCATCCGCAAGGCCGGTATCGAGATCGACCGCAAGGTCCTGGCCGATATCGCCGTGCACGACAAGGCCGCTTTTGCCGGCATCGTGGAGCAGGTCAAGGCCAAGCTGGCTGCTTGATCTCGCAAGCAGGCTGCCCCTCCTCGAGAGGCGGCCTGCGCCCACGGTACAAGGGCTGGCGCTTGAAAGGGCTCCAGCCCTTTTTTATTCGCGACACCGGCCTTTCTCTCTCTCACGCTCAAGAATTTCCATGAACGAGTTGGACTCCCTGGTCGATACCGCACGTGCAGCCTTCGCCGAAGCCAAGGCACCGGCCGAACTCGAGAATGCCAAGGCGCAGTTCCTCGGCAAGGCCGGCCGCATCACCGAGCTGATGAAGGGCATGGCCGCGCTGTCCGTCGACGAGAAGAAGTCGCGCGGCGCCGCGATCAACCTGGCCAAGCAGGCCATCGAGGCCGCCCTGGCAGCGCGCCGCCAGCAACTCGCCGACGAAGAGCTCGCCGTCCAGCTGCGTGCTGAAGCGCTCGATGTGACGCTCCCCGGCCGCCGTCGCGCTGGCGGCGGCCTTCATCCGGTGAGCCGGACGATGGAACGCATCCAAGCCATCTTCTCGAGCATGGGCTTCGACGTCGCCGACGGCCCCGAGATCGAGACCGACTGGCATAGCTTCACCTCGCTCAACAATCCTCCCAACCACCCTGCGCGCTCGATGCAGGACACCTTCTACGTCGACATCAACGGCGAGGATGGCATTCCCTACAACCTGCGTCCGCACACCAGCCCGATGCAGGTGCGCTACGCACACCAGCACATCAAGAAGTACAAGGCCGAGTTCGCGGCCGCGGCGGCCGACACCACCGGCACCGTCAAGGCGCCTGAGATCCGCGTGATTGCTCCTGGCCGGACCTACCGCGTCGACAGCGACGCCACGCATTCGCCCATGTTTCACCAGTGCGAAGGATTGTGGTTGGGCGAGAACGTGAGCTTCAAGGACCTGAAGGTCATCTTCACCGACTTTTGTCGTACCTTCTTCGAGACCGATGATCTGGTGCTGCGCTTCCGGCCCAGCTTCTTCCCTTTCACCGAGCCCAGTGCCGAGATCGACATCCAGTTCCAGACCGGTCCCTTGGCCGGGCGGTGGCTCGAGGTCTCGGGTTCAGGCCAGGTGCATCCGCAGGTGGTGCGCAACATGGGCCTGGACCCCGAGCGCTACATTGGCTTCGCCTTCGGGATGGGCCCGGACCGGCTCACGATGCTGCGCTATGGCGTGAACGACCTGCGCCTGTTCTTCGATGGCGATCTGCGATTCCTGAGCCAATTCCAATAAACAGACAGAACGAGAACGCGAGATGCAATTCCCCGAGTCCTGGTTGCGCGAGTTCTGCAATCCGCCCATCGACAGCGACGCACTGGCCGAGACGCTCACCATGGGTGGTCTCGAGGTCGAGGAGCGCCGGCCAGCCGCCCCTCCTTTCAGCAAGGTGGTGGTCGGCGAGATCAAGGAGGCCGAGACGCATCCCAATGCCGATCGGCTGCGCGTGTGCCAGGTCGATGCGGGGCACGGCACCCTGCTCAACATCGTGTGCGGCGCCCCCAATGCGCGCGCCGGCATCAAGGTGCCCCTGGCGCTGGTCGGCGCCGAGCTGCCGCCGGGCGAAGACGGCAAGCCCTTCCTGATCAAGCTTGGCAAGCTGCGCGGTGTCGAGAGCGAGGGCATGCTGTGCTCGGCGCGAGAGCTCAAGCTCAGCGATGACCATGGTGGCCTGCTCGAGCTGCCGGCCGACGCGCCGGTCGGTGCCGACGTGCGCGAGCTGCTGAATCTCGACGACACCCTGCTCACCCTCAAGCTCACGCCGAACCTCGCGCACGGCCTCTCCGTCTACGGCATCGCGCGAGAGCTCGCGGCACTGACCGGTGCGCCGCTCAAGACGCCGCCAATCCCGCCAGTAGCCGCCTCGGTGCCCGACAAGCTACCGGTCAAGGTCGAGGCCCCCGACCTGTGCGGCCGCTTCTCGGGTCGCGTCGTCCGAGGCGTCGATACCAAGGTCGCCACTCCGGCCTGGATGGTCGACCGCCTGGCGCGCTGCGGACAGCGCAGCGTGTCGGCGCTGGTCGACATCTCGAACTATGTGATGTTCGAGTACGGCCAGCCCAGCCACATCTTCGACCTCGACAAGATTCACGGTGGCCTGGTCGTGCGCTGGGGCAGGGCGGGCGAACAGCTCAAGCTGCTCAACGGCAACACCGTGAGCCTGGACGAGAAGGTAGGCGTGATCGCCGACGAACGCAGCCAGGTCGAGTCGCTGGCCGGCATCATGGGCGGCGATGCGACCGCTGTTTCCGACGACACGCACAACATCTACGTCGAGGCGGCCTTCTGGTGGCCCGAGTCTGTCCAGGGCCGGGCGCGCCGCTTCAACTTCTCGACCGACGCAGGTCATCGCTTCGAGCGCGGCGTCGATCCGAGCCGCACCGTGCAGATCATCGATCGCATCACCCAGCTGATCGTCGAGATCTGTGGCGGCCAGCCCGGCCCGATCGACGACCAGACCTTGCGGCAGCCCGAAGCCCGACCTGTCACGCTGCGTGTCGAGCGTGCCGCGCGCGTGATCGGCATGCCGCTGACACAGGCGCAGTGCCGGGATGCCTTGCGTCGGATGGGCTTCCCGGTCGAGGAAGGTAAAGGCACGCTGGTCGTTACGCCGCCGCCGCATCGCTTCGACTTGCTGATCGAGGAAGACCTGATCGAAGAGGTTGCGCGGCTCGTGGGCTACAACAACCTGCCCACCGCGCCTCCGCTGGCGCCGATCGCTGCTCGCGTGAGCCCTGAGTCGCAGCGCAGCAACTTCGGCGTGCGCCATCGGCTCGCCGCGCTGGGCTACCAGGAGACGATCAACTTCAGCTTCGTCGAGGCGCACTGGGAAAAGGAGCTCGCGGGCAATACCAATCCGATCAAACTGTTGAATCCAATCGCCAGCCAGATGAGCGTGATGCGCTCCTCGCTGGTCGGTTCGCTGCTCCAGGTCCTGAAGTTCAACCTCGACCGTCGCGCGCCGCGTGTGCGCGTGTTCGAACTGGGGCGCGTGTTCCTGCGCGACGACGCGGTCGCAACCACGGACAGCACTGTCAAGGGCGTGCATCAGCCGATGCGCGTAGCCGGGCTGGCCTGGGGCGACTCTGAGGCCGAGCGCTGGGACGGCAAGCCACAGCGCGCCGACTTCTTCGACGTCAAGGGTGATGTCGAGGCGCTGCTGGCGCCCCGCGTAGCGACCTTCGAGGCTACGGAGCATCCGGCGCTGCATCCCGGCCGTGCCGCGCGCGTGCTGCTCGACGGCCGGCCGGTGGGCGTGATCGGTGAGCTCCATCCGCGCTGGCGCCAGCAATGGGATTTCCCGCAGCCGCCGGTGCTCTTCGAACTCGAGCTCGATGCCGTTGTCGCGCGAACGTTGCCTGTGGCGCGCCAGGTGCCCAAGCATCAGGCGGTCGAGCGCGACATTGCCGTGGTGGTGGCAGAGGCCGTCACGCACGACGCGCTCATGCGCACCATCCGCACGGCCGTCGATCCGGGGCTGTTGCGTGACGCGGTGCTGTTCGATATCTATCGCCCGACGGTGGGCCGTGATGCGCCGGTCGGTCCCGGGGGACTGATGCAAGGCGAAAAGAGCATGGCCGTACGCCTGCGCTTCAACAGCGGCGCGGCTACCCTGACCGACGAGCAGGTCGAAGCGGCAGTCGCCGCGATCCTCGAACAATTGAGCGCGCGGCTCGGCGCGCATCTGCGGGTATGAAGCTCATGGATTTCACGCTCGAAGCCCTTGAAACGCCGGCACTGACCAAGGCGCACCTGGCCGATCTCCTCTTCGAGCAGATCGGCCTCAACAAGCGCGAGTCCAAGGACATGGTCGAGGCCTTCTTCGACCTGATCGCCGGCAGTCTGATCGAAGGCACGGACGTGAAGATCTCGGGCTTCGGCAACTTCCAGATCCGCGTGAAGGCGCCGCGCCCTGGGCGCAATCCGCGCACCGGCGAGGCGATTCCCATCGGCGAGCGGCGCGTCGCCACCTTCCATGCCAGCGCCAAGCTCAAAGACCAGATCCAGGGCAGCGCTGGCGACGAGGGCTCGCAGGAAGTGGAATGGAGCCTCGGCACCGAATAGTTCTTGGCCCTTGTGCCCGCGGTGGAGTAATCTCTAAGGTTGTTCTCGCACCGCCTTGATTTCAATGGAGAAAACGCTCCTTCCGTCCATTCCCGTCAAACGATACTTCACGATCGGTGAGGTGGGCGAACTTTGTGGGGTCAAACCGCATGTGCTGCGCTATTGGGAGCAGGAGTTCACCCAGTTGCGTCCGATGAAGCGGCGCGGCAACCGCCGCTATTACCAGCACCACGAGGTACTGATGATCCGCCGCATCCGCGATCTGCTCTACGACCAGGGCTTCACCATCAGCGGCGCGCGCAACAAGTTGCAGGAGATGGTGCAAACGGAGCGCGATCGCCGCAAGGCCGGCGAGGTGCCGCTCGAAGGTCTGGAGGCGGTCGAGATCGACCAGGAGGAGTTCGACGCCGCGCTGCAGGAAGACTTCGATGCGTCTCGCAGAACGACCCCGGCCACCGAGCTGTCGCAGCTGCTGCGCCTGAAGCGCGAACTCTATGAAATTCGCGAGCTGCTAAGCCCCAACCACTGAAGAACCGCACGCTATAATTGGGAGCTTCGGTGTGTGGCGCAGCCTGGTAGCGCACTTGCATGGGGTGCAAGGGGTCGAAGGTTCGAATCCTTTCACACCGACCAACATAACGTCCAAGGGCGTCCGGCTTCATCCGCCGGACGCCCTTTTTCATTGGGGAACTGGGCAAATCTTGTCCGGAGGCATACACTGAAATCCGGTGACTGCCAGCCCCAGGCGGGGGTACAGAAGGGGGTACAAACCTCCTGAACCCCCCAGGATGGCGGTTTTGTACCCCCAACCCTTGGATGTACCCCATGCCGTTGACCGATGCCGCATGCCGCAACGCCTCCTGTCCGCCTGATCGCAAGCAGGCACGCTACGCCGACGCAGGTGGCCTCTATCTGGAAGTCTCGACTTCGGGTTCTCGCCGATGGTTCTGGAAGTTCAGGATCGAGGGGGTCGAGAAGAAATTCGCCCTGGGCTCCTATCCCGACGTGAGCCTTGCGGCGGCGCGAAAGGCACGTGACGCGGCCAAGGCCCAGAAGGCTTCCGGAATCAATCCCATACAGGCGCGTCAAGTCGTTAAGCTCAAGGCGGCCGTGAACACCGGCGATACCTTTCGAGAGACGGCGCTCGAGTGGTTCGACAAACACCATGAGCGCTGGAGCGGCCACTACGCCACGCGCGAGAAGCGCAACCTCGAAAAGGACCTGTTTCCGTATTTCGCTGCCCGTCGCATCAGCGAAATCGAGGCCATCGAGTTGTTGGCGGCCCTGCGCCGTGTCGAGGAGCGCGGCGCTCTCGGCGTGGCCAGCCGGGTGCTGATGACGGCACGCGCGGTGTGGCGCTACGCGGTCGCCACCGCCCGGGCGCCGCGCGATATCACGGCGGATCTCAAGGGCGCACTCACGCCCCACAAGAAGCGGCACTTCGCGGCGATCACCGATCCGGCCCCACTGGGGACGTTGATACGCGTCATCCGGGGTTACCAGGGCGGTCCCATTGTGCGGACGGCGCTGCAACTGGCTCCCATGTTGTTTCAACGTCCCAACGAACTTCGCGGGGCCGCCAGGGCCGAGATCGATCTCGACGGGGCGCTCTGGACCGTGCCCGCTGCGCGGATGAAGCGGCGCATCGATGGCAAGCAACATGGTGATCCGCACTTGGTGCCTCTGCCCAAACAGGCTGTGGAGTTGCTGCGCAAGCTGCATCCCATTACGGGCCACAGCACGTTGGTCTTCCCGGGCGAGCGTAGTCATGAGCGGCCGATCTCGGACAACACGTTGCGTGCAGCGCTTCTGACCCTGGGGTACGGCCCGACCGTGCAGACGGTTCATGGCTTCCGAGCGACAGCCCGGACCTTGCTGGCGGAAGTGCTGGAGATCGATCCACTGGTGATCGAAGCTCAATTGGCGCATGCGGTCAAGGACGCCAATGGGCGCGCCTACAACCGGACGCAGTACTTCAAGCAGCGCACGGCAATGCTTCAGCGGTGGGCAGACTATCTGGACGTGCTGGCTACCAGGGCGAGTTCTCCGCTGGCTGAGCTGAAGAAGGTCGCGTGAAAACGACTCCTGTTGGGTGATAGCACGGCACCTTCGATCTGCCGTGGAGCGCCGTCCGAGCAGTACGTCGTCGCGGTGCGCTGGTGCCTGGAGGCGGGCGTCATTGCTCCGGGGGCGGCTCTGCGGGAGCGGCCCTTCGCGCAGGTCAGCCGACACGGACGGCGGCTCCGAACCGGCCATCCAGATGCCAAGATCGGCAGCTGCGGAGCTGCCATTGGCTGCTAAGCCGCAGGCACAGTCTCGGCGGTCTGGTCGTCAAGGTAGCAGCACCCGAGATAAGTCAGCGACTGGCCGAGACGCTTGACTGAATCTGACTATTGCACGTTGCATGTCCTCAACTCGCACAGACTTGTGCAGAATCTGTACACCGCCCGTTGCGCAGTGGCCTCCCTGCAAATTCAGGGAATCTCCGCGACTTTCGGGCCATTCGCACCGATTGCGGAAAAACTGTAGAACTTCGCTGTATCGCCCAGATGGCGAAACTTCTGGCGAGCCAGTTGCAGCAGTTTTTCGTCGCAAGTGGAAATCACAAACTGCTTACTGCCTTCAGGCGAGTTCTGCAGGCCAGAAATTAGGTCGAGAAGCGCATATGTGTTGAGGTCATCGAAGTGAGTCACTGGGTCATCCATCATGACTGAGGAGAACCCCGACCACGTCTGTGAACTGCAGGCCGTCAAGAACAATCCGAGCACCAACGTCTGGACTTGCGACTGACTGAAATAGTCTGTCGGTCGAAGGCTCTCGTCGTTTCTCTTCACCTGCACCGCAATGGACGACCCCTTGCTTGCGACCTCGATGTCTCCGAAGCCGTATACGGGTCGGAGTCTGCGCTGAATGACCGCCGTTCGAGGGCCATACTCCTGGGTGAAATGCTGTGTCGCGGCGGCCCGCTGGCTTCCGAGAAGCTTATGAATGCCCTCGAAGTACTTCACCCATGGCGCGACCCTAGCAAGAGTCGCTTCTTTCTCGTCAGCTACTCGTTTGTGCTCGAGCAGCCGATTGTTGATGCTGGCGAACGCAGCAGAGGTAGCCGCGGCGTCGAGGGCGACTTCCAGTTCGGCCACTCGGGTCGCAAGTACTTCCGCTGAGCCCTGTCGCGCAACAGTCGCTGCAATCGCAGCCAAGATTTCGTCAGCGTTTGCCTCGGCCGAGAATCCGGAGGTAGCCAGCGACGCCGTCAACGCCTGAACCCGGCCCTCCAGCGCGCTGAGGTGACGCGCCGCACTTTGATGCGCAACTCTGGCGGCCAGTAGCCGAGCATGCGATGCAGCGAGTTCCGCGCGACGGGCGTCCGCGGCGTTGCTCGCCGCCTGGGCGGCCGCTGTGGCATCGGCCTGACGACGAACTGCTTCCGAGAGCGCCCGCTCCAGTTGTGGAAGGTCAGTGGCGACGTCGAAGGCTCCTCGGCGCGGGTCGCTGACCAGTGCATACAAATTCTGCTGGCTTGCGGCCAAGTGTTCTGAAAGAGCGTCAACCAATGCACCAGCCGAACGCTCGGCGTCCACACGTGCCTGCACGGTGTTCTCCGCGTCCTTCTTCGCCTGCCTCGCACCCTCTAGCTGAGCACTTGCTTGTTCCAGCGTACCCTTTGCTTGGGCCAGCACCCCGTCAAGCTGGAGCGAGAAGCCGTCTGAGAACTGCAGACCAACGGTCGCCAGAGCTCCATCGAAGGCGACCCGTTCGCGCAGCAGGGCCACGCGTACCCCAGCCACTTGCGCCTTCTCGCGTTCAACCTGCTGCAACTGCTCCTCAATTTGCCGTTGCGACTCCTTGAGCCCATCAAACTTTCTGGATTCTTGCGTCCATTGGTCTGAAATTTGAAGAAGCGCTTCGTTTTGGCCTAGACGCCGGTCGATGGCATCCAAAAGACCTTCCAGCGTCCCGTGGTCATGCCCGCACAAGAGGCAATTTCCGTCGGATACGTGCGACCGAAGCGAAGCTACCTGTTCCTGGATTTCTGAAGCGCTCTGACGTGCTGATGCAAGTTCGCGCCGCACTCTGTCAACGACGAGGTTCTGGTCAGCGACGGCTTGACGCTCCTTGCTCAGTCTCTCGTTCAGTTCAAGGGCTACTTGAGTTAGGCGCTCTTCAGTTCCTTGGACTTCGGTCGTCAGCGCTGGAAGCAACTGGCCGCGTTCGAGCTGGTCCCGCACCGCCTGGACTCTTGCAACACGTTCAGCAGCCGAGCGATGCTGGGCCTCGGCCTGACTCAATAAGTTGCTCGCCGCAGCAACCGCTGTTGCTGCGTCAGACTGAAGACTGCGATGCGTCTGGCGTACAAGCGCCGCTTCCTCCAACTTCGCCTTTAGATCAGCCAGCTCTTGCGAGAGTTGCGCAAACTGAGGGCGGGCTTCGACGACCCAAGCGGCGGCGTCACGGGTCGCCTTGTCGTCGTCCTCCGTGGCCCGGAGGCGTGCAAGGCTGCTCTCTGACTCCTGCACCTGGGTTTCTTGCTCTCTGAATACGGTGTCAGCCCTCGTCAATGTTTCGACGTAGTCTGATAGTGGCGCCGCCTGCGCCTTTAGCTCTTCTTGCGCACTTCGAAGCTCGGTCAAGGACTCGAGGCACTTTTCCAATGCGGGCTTGCTGGACGCAGCCTCTATGCGCTTGCCTTCGAGGAAGGCACGGAGGCTGCGCATGTCCCGCGCCGACCCCATTTCGGCCAGACTGAACCCTGCGTTCTCAATATCCTGCTCCAGCGCTCGAGCGCGAGCGTCTAGCGTCTCGGAAGAACCGCCCGCACTTTGAAGGCCTTGGAGCCTGCCCAGCTCGGCTTGGTCGACAGCAGCTTTGTCAAGCGCCTGCTGAAGCCGCGCTTCGGCGTCATCCACTTGCTTCTTCGCAAGGTCTAGAACCTCCTTGGACTTGTTCAGGCCAACGACGTAGTCATCGAACGCAAGCATCCGCGACACGATGTCTCCTGGCAGCTGGCAGGACTCGGCAATCTCCTCAGTCAAAGCTTGTCGGTCTTGACTGAACAGGTGGGTGGCGCGGAAGAGCGCGACCAAGTTGTCGACACGGTCGCTTACCGAGAGCTCGCCGCCCGTCAGTAAGGCCAGAATGTCTTTTCGCTCCTTGGGCTGGCCGTCTAGCGTCGCCTTGTTTGGTTCAGCAAGGTCCCGAACAATCGTGTGCATTTTGCCGTCGCGCTCGAAGGTCAGCGAAACGGTCGTCGGCTCGTCGCCGCAGTCAAGGTTTTTTGCGACCTTCGCGAACGCAGGCGCGCCTTTCGGGAAGCGATGCACGCCACCGGTGACCACGAAGTCGATCGCATCAAAAAATGAGGTCTTACCGAATCCGTTGGGCCCGTAGAGGACCGTGACCGCGGAGCCAAGAACAAACTTCTTTGGGGCTCGGTATGCGCGGAAGTTCTCAATTGATATTGACCGAAGAATGGACTGGCTCCGCGGCTCTTCCGGGACTGCCTGAACGGCGTCGAACGAACCGGTGGTCAACCCGGACGGTTGTCCGTATTTCTCCTCCAGGCACGCCTGAAGAAGAGTCTGCGCCCCCGTACCCGGCACAACTAGGCGACTTGCCAAATCCGTACTCACATTCCGACTGCGCAGCAACGCCTGTGCCGAGGGTGGGCGGATGGAGGCGCCCTTGATGCGTTCCAGCGGAAGAAAGGGCAGACGTGTCAGGCTGCCGGCGATGTCTTGATGCAGCTGGACGACGAACTTGCGGCAAAAGTAGACGTCGACCTCCACCTTCGAGCAGAACTCCTGCGTCGCCACCAGCCCGCTTGGCAGGCAATAGATGAAGGACACGTCCTTCGTTGCCCAGGACGCGCCCTGTGCCATGAAATGCTTCTTGAACGCCGTGTAGAGCGGCGCGTAGTCAGCCTCACCGCCAAAAGCAAATGCTTCCAACGCGTGCCCACGCTGCATCAAGACCAGCGGAGGGCAGTTCTCAACGAGCTGCATCTCGCTCAGGTCCACGTTGCTAATCGCATCGCCAAGTGCCGCTTTCATGGCGGCTGGCAAGGCATTGAGCTCAGCCGATAGCGTCATGGAGTGCCTTTTCTAGCTCTGAGCGCGCGGCGGCGCCCAGATATGCGTCAATGAACGTGCGATAGCCGACCTGGATAACGGCACTACCCGGGTCGGTGAACTTGTAATCTTTGGACAGCGGTTTGCCCGAATCGAGGAAGCTACCCAGCCTTGTATTCCAGGCAAGGTTATCGGCGTCTCTAGACACCACGACGAGCCTCCCACGGCGCTGTGCTGCCCGTTCCTTGACGTGCTCTGCGCACGTCTCATGCGTCTCTCCGCGCACTGCTATCGCCTCGAAAGTACATGCACCCTTGGTGACGGTAGCTTGAGAGCCCTGACCGTGAAACTGACAGGGGTACTGTGCGGCCCCAAAGATTGAGAACGTGTGAAGCACGTGCTCGACCGCGGTGGACTCTTTGTCAGTCCACGTGTCCGAACTGGAAGGCTTCATACCAGCGGCCGATGCCAGGACCAAGTCCGTGAGTTCCGGCGCAGGCATAGGTCGAAGCGACGACACAACTTGGCTGTGAGCCGTCGCACAGATGCCGGCCAGGTTGGCGCCAGCGTGTCGGAGAGCAAGCGACTTGCTGGCATCGTCCAGGTCATCGTTCATCCACTTGACGACGGCCTGAACAGCTGCGGCAGGGGCTCTGGGGTCGCTAGTCGGCCCGAAGGGATGGACCGTCGCCTCTCTAACGGCGATGTCTTTTCCCGCGTTGCCTGGCACAAGCGAGCGCGGATTGACGACGAGGAACGAGTGCACACATGCACCGCGCTCCCGGAAGACCGCATCGCGGAAGTTGTCCAGCGTGCACCCCGCTCGATAGCCGCCCCCACCGTTGTTATAGGTAGGCATGCAGCTTGGCTTAGAGAACTTCGCAGTGTTGATGACGGCAGAGCACCCATACTCCGATGCCTTGCCCGGTGCCTCCGCTCCCGCGACATTCGCCATTACCAGGCACGTGTCGTCGCGCGAAACATTGAGGAAGGCAGTTCCATCGTAGAAGTTTGCGACCTGGCCCATGAAGGAGGGGTGGGACGGCTGGGGATTGCACTGGGCCACGAACAGCCACGTGAGGGGCAAGGTCGCGTGGATTGCCGCGGCGGCGTCGTTGATGCCCTGGAGTAGCCATGCCCACACGCGCTGGGTTTCGGTCGTGCCAATCCAGTCGAAGCAAAGAAGGGTCGCGAAGCGAAACGGCAGCTGGGTACCGGCAAAGGTTCCCTTGAAGACGTAGATCGAGCGCCCACGATACATCGCCTCGTAGTTGCGGTTGAGCTCAACCCAGGCTGGAACCAACTTCGGCTGAACCCAGCAGTGCACCTGACCGTCCTCAGCCTTGACCCAAGTCATGCTGCTGTTAACCCACTGCCCCGTGGGAACGGATTCCGGTCCGTTGACCTCTGCATCGTGGTTGGTGTTGGGCTGTGCCAGCAACTCCGCGTACTGCGTCCGCGTGAGCCCTTCGACTCCGCCGATGACGATGGTTCCAACCGGCCAGTCATCATGCTGCATCGCGACACGGATGCGCGCAACGCCTTCAATACCGGGTATCGACAGTTCAGGAAAAACGGTGAAGTGCGTCTTATCGGCGCGATGCGCTCTGCTATGAGCTACAGCAAGCGTGGTGTCCACGCACTCAAGCGCCCGCGTGCGCTGAACTGGGAGCCACGTGAAAGGTTCGTACGCGGTGAATTCGACGTAGGGCTGCGCGACGACCATTCCAGCGCCGTGGAGCGGCAACTGAACGCCGAGTTGTCCCAAGTCGATTTCACGAACTCGAATCATCCTCTTTCCTTCTCATTTTTCTGACAGTTTTGCCACGTTCAGTAACAAGTGTAGGCGAGCACACGACGCGCCCGTAGTGCCACTGAACGTCAGGCTTCGCAGAATCTAGCCCAGCGGATGATTTGCGGCGTCGAACGCCCCATGGGTTCAGCAGCCAGCGAGGATGCCCAATAACTGCCGTTCGCGGAGGTTTGTCCTTGGCCGCCCGGCGACACTGACCGCCGGGTCGAATACCCGCTTCCAGTCTCAAGCTGTCGAACTTGGTTGGTCCTAGGCTAGGCCGGGCTACCCCTAATGATCGGCGTGCCGCTCAACGTCTGCCTGCCGAGCCATTCGCGGATGCGGTCACCGGCATGGGGCGCTCATGGTTGGGGTTCGGCCGTCTCCGATATGGATGCATGCAGCAGTCATGTCGCGCGCCCGTTCATGCGCTCCGCGATCCATGATTGCACGGCGCTCTCCGGCCACGCCGCGGTGCGCTGTCCGGTTTTCACCGAGCGCGGAAAGATGCCCCTGCGCATCTGCTCGTAGATGGCCGACCTGCGCAGGCCGGTGAGGCGCTCGACCTCAGGCAGCCTCAGAAGCCTGTCGGAGGCGCGCTTTGCTGTCTGCATCGGCGGCATTGTTGCGTCACCGCGAAGGAGCGCAAGCGCCTCCTGCAGCAGATGAGCCGCCTGAAGGGCCCGTTGAGCGCCAGGGTCAGCGGCGACGCGCGCGCTCGGTTCGTTGTCGGTATGGGGTCGCATAGGCATTGCCTTTCGGTTTCCGCAGCGCGTCTAATGCCGTTGCGGACGTCCATAGGTTGCCCGGGATGTCTGCCGGCACCAACTCGCCATAGCGATGCGAGGCGCACTCCAGCGTAGGCGTGGAAGTCGGAGAAGGGCGTTCCGTGCATAGCGAGTTCGAGCTCTCTGCTCGAAGCGGGTGTGCCCGATCCCTCTCAACGACCTTCGTTCTTCCTTTCCAGCAGGAACGCCTTGCGCTCGGCCCTTGCTTCGGCGACTCGCTTCAGCTCAGGGTAGGACTTCGCCTCAATGAGCGCTCCACTGGGATTCTTGACGTTCGGATTCAAGACGACGGCGTAGTGGGTGGGCGGCGATTTGCGCCCTGCATCGCGATAGATCCGCACCTGCATGCCGCTGTGCACATACTCTTCGACGACCTGATCATGATCGGAAGGTTCTGAGTGCGGGATCTGGATCTTCGCAGGACGCGCACCCTCTTCCGAGGCGATCGGATAGACGTTCAGCTCCAGAACCTGGGCATTCAACCCCACCTGAATTGCCGAGCGCAGTGCGGCCTTGGTTGCCTCCGCGCCCTGGCCAGCGAGCGGGTTCATCTCGATAAGAACGTGCGCAAGGATTCGGCGGTTTTCGGCCATGTCTGGTTTCGATCGTTTCTGCGGAGGTTGGTGATGTGGTGGCATGGGGCGGCGCCTCATTCCGGCCACCAAAGCGGCCGTTCCGGTTGCGCCGCTTCGGCGCGCAATGCGTCGGCCAGTTCATGCACGGGATCCTTGAGGCTGTTTCGTACGAGTGCGATCCATGTGCGCAATGCGTCGTCCTCGGGTTGATCGTCAGCGATCCCCTCCAGGCGCGAAAGCACATTCAGGGCACTGTGATACGCCTCCAGGGATTGGCCGGCCGCGGCGGCGCGAGGCAGTTGATTCGCCCGCGCCTCTCGGCGTTGGGTGCGCGCCTGCTCTGCAGCCATCGCGACGTTGTGTGCCCGGGCTGCTTCGCGCTCCTGCTTTCGTTGGATGGCGGCTTCCTCGGCCAGTAGCTTGGACCTGAGTACTTCGGCTTCCGGGAATGCGATCAGGGCGCGTGTGATCTCCGGGAGTTGCTGCTCCAGCTGTTCGCGGCTGCCTGTCCACTGGCGGGCAATGACGTGCCAGTCTCTCTCCAGCTTCAGCTTGTAGCCATCGAGGGCCCTGTACTCATCTCGATGAAAGAGGAAATCCTGGTGCCTGGGTTGAGCAATCTTCTCAACCTGTTCGGAGAAGTTCAGCTTGATGGCGCCGCCCGCGCGACGGATCTCAACCGTGTTCGATGCGTCTCCCCGGTCGGCGACGACCTGGCAGCCTCCGGCGATCAGTCCACGGATGAGCGCTTCGTGGAAACGGAGGATCCAATCGATGTGGGTCAAGGTCGCGGTGATGCGCAGGCAGCCGCTGCCGGCGACGTACCGGCCCAAGGACATCTTGTGGCTCGACATGCCGCCGAAGAAGGGTCTGCGCAGTCGCCTGGCTTCTTCCGCCTCCACCGCCAACTTCGCCTCGTCGCGCTCAATGGACTGGAAGAAGCGTGCGGTCTTCGCCACCAGCGGGTGGCAGTGGTCGAGCGAGGGCGGGACATCGATGGACTGCAGCACAACGGCGTCCTTCGCCCGGGAAAACGCTTGCTGGATCTGCTGGACCCTCGTGGCGTCGGAGGAACGGGCCGCCGTGGTGTCTTTTTCCGGCAAGTGGACTTCGTGATCGATTTCAGACGGCGGCAGAGTGGTCTGCACGCAGGTCTTGCCGGCCGCAAGACGGGTCCAGTAGCCGACGGGCGGAACAGGGATGTCGTATCGGCGGCAGAGCTTGGAGAGCCCGACGTCGGACAGGCCGAGCTTCGGCCCCAGATGGCGAAGCGGCGTCTGCCAGACCAACGCATACAGTTCGGATCGTTTCACGCACATCTCCATCGTCAGTCAAGAGGAAGGCCACGGCGAAGTCGTCGGGGGCGCCTGAAGACTGGGTGCCCGGCCATCTTGATCGGCATTCCGCACTCCGCCGTCCAGAAGCACCACTGCGCGCTGCGCTTGCCCAATCGGGTGGGAGCGCGTGGTGGGGCGGCTTGCTGGTTTCCTTGATCTTTGCACACCGTTCACGCCGTCAAGGTCTGCGCGTGCTGCGCACGCTGGCGTCCTTCAGCCGTCTGTCGAACCTTGACTGCTGCGCTGCGGCGTGCCGGTTCCGGTCTCGGGCAATCCCGCCCGATCACTGGAGTTCGCCATGTCGCACGATCTGTTCTCTTCCCTCGATTCCTTCGTTGCCGTTTCTGCTGCTTCTTCTTCACTGCTCGTTCGCGATGTCACGGGCGAGTACCGTTCTGCCGATGCAGACGAGGTGCTGCAGGCCGCGCAGCAGGTGCTGGCGGGTCGGGTGCGCGGCGCCAACGTGTTGACGTCGCCGGCGGTGGTCAAGGATTTCCTGCGGGCGCGGCTCGGGGCCTTGCCTCATGAGGTCTTCGCGGTGGTCCATCTGGATGCGCAGCACGCCGTCCTGGAATACGTCGAGATGTTCCGGGGCACGGTGACGCAGACCTCGGTCTATCCGCGCGAGGTGCTCAAGGATGCGCTGGCGCTGAACAGTTCCGCGCTTCTGCTGGTGCATTGCCATCCGAGCGGTTGCGCCGAGCCTTCGCGGGCCGACGAGCATCTGACGCAGACGCTCAAGGCCGCGGCGGCGCTGGTGGACGTGCGGGTGCTGGACCACCTGATAGTCGCGGGCAGCACTGTGCTGTCGATGGCCGAGCGAGGGCTTCTGTGATGCGGGGGCCTTCGGGCCCTTGCGCTGATGCGCCTTATGCGCGACTCATGCGCGCGGCACGTCGGCTTCTGCCGTGCCCTCGGCCTTGGGCAGCAGGCTCACCGACCAATGGCCGCCTTGCTCCTGCTGGGGTGCCAGCAGGTCATAGGTCTTGACCATGTTCAGCAGTCCCGAGTGGCCATAGGTCTGCGGGGAGAACGCCGGGTCGGTGCGCTTGAGGTACTGGCCCAGGACGCCCAGGCCAACCTTGCCTTCGGACGTGTCGCTGGCGAGCAGCGATACGGCCTCGACGAGAAAGCGTGGCCGGCGCTTCGGCGCAGGCTTGGGCGGTTCCTGCTTCGTCGGTTCGGCCTTGGCCGGCTCCGCTTTCGCGGTTGCCTTCGGCGCGACCTCGGCGATGGCTTCCGCGGGTGGCTCGGGACGGGTCCATTCGAAGAACTGGTCGCTGGCGTTGCGCAGGGCGTCGGGCGTCTTCGGCTCGCCCACGATGCAGACCGTGGCGCCGCGTTCGCGCAGCTTGCGGCACAGGTAGGCGAAGTCGGAGTCGCTGGTGACGAGGCAGAAGGTATCGGCCCGCTGGTCGAAGAGCGCTTCCAACGCATCCAGCGCCAGGGCAATGTCCGCGGTGTTCTTGCCGGCGGCGTACTGGTACTGCAGGCAGGGTGTGAAGGCCAGGCGCACCAGGGCGTCCTGCCATTTGTTGCCCAGCGTGCCTTGGTTGCCGTAGCCGCGGCGCAGAACGACGCGGCCGAACTGCGCCACCATGCGCAACGCGTGTTCGAGGATGTCGGGCGGCACGTTGTCGCAGTCGACCAGTACGGCCACGCGTGTCTCTGCTGTTGTCGGGGTGGTGCTCATCCGGAGTTTTGCCTGTCTGGGTTGAACGGTCTGTCACGGTATCCAATTCAGGGGCGTCTCCGGCCAGGCGGACATGGCCGGCCGCGCTGTCGTGCTGCGCATCGAGCCGCCCCTGGCGTCTCACCTCCTTCGGGCTCCATCGTTCCCTCGCGTTGCTCGGCTGACGCCTTCGGCCCGGCTCGTTGATCCGGGCCTGCGCGCTTCGCTTGCGTGGTGCCGGCGCCGAGAGCGGCCGTTGCCGCAGTCACGGTCTTTCCTGGGCCCATCACCTTGTCCGCGACTGTAGCCCGCGGCCGTGTGCCGTCAAGGCGCGCAGGGCCGTGTCCTCGGCTTCGCCTGCGGGCCGCACCAACCCTGCGCTTGTCTCCTTGACCGCCCCCGTCCACGGGCTCGTTTCGTCGCGGGCGATGAACTCAGGAAAGACGGTGGCAACGAGGCCGACCTGGTTCTTCGCGCCGACCCCACCGGAGTCCGAAGAGGGCTCTGAATCTAGGAATCCGGTGGGGGTTCTTCAACAGCCAACTTCATTGGAGAAAGACCATGCAACTCGCTTCCCGTTTCGCACCGCGTTCGCCGGTGCTGCGCTCGGAACATTCCCTGTCGGATGACCAGATCAGGGCCGTCGCCCCATCCATCTTCGCCGACGCGCCCCACGAAAGCCGCTCAGAGCGCTACAGCTACATCCCGACCGTCACGGTGCTGCACAAGCTGCGCGAGGAAGGCTTTCAGCCCTTCATGGCGTGCCAGACCCGCGTGCGCCAGGAGGGGCGGCGCGACTTCACCAAGCACATGCTTCGGCTGCGCCATGCCAGCCAGATCACCGCCCGGGGCGTCGCCCACGAGATCATCCTGCTCAATTCGCACGACGGCACCAGCAGCTATCAGATGCTGGCGGGCGCCTTCCGATTCGTTTGCCAGAACGGGCTGGTGTGCGGCGACACCGTGGCCGACGTGCGCGTGCCCCACAAGGGCGACGTGGCCGGGCACGTCATCGACGGCGCTTATGAGGTCCTGAGCGGCTTCGACCGCGCGCTGGAGTCCCGCGAAGCCATGCAGGCCGTCACGCTGGACGATGGCGAATCCCAGGTGTTCGCTCGCGCCGCGCTGGCGCTCAAGTACGACGACGAGAGCAAGCCCGCGCCCATCACCGAAACCCAGGTGCTGACGCCGCGCCGACTCGACGACCACCGCCCCGACCTGTGGAGCGTGTTCAACCGCACCCAGGAAAACCTCATCAAGGGCGGACTGCAGGGCCGCGCCACCAATGGCCGCCGCCAGAGCACCCGCCCCGTGCAGGGCATCGACCAGAACCTGCGCTTGAATCGCGCGCTGTGGCTGCTGGCCGATGGCATGCGGCGCCTCAAGGCCTGACCCCCGACCCCACGCGGAGGGGCTTCACGCCAACAAGGCCCCTTCGTCCCTTCGTTCGTTGGCTTGTCCTTTTCTTCAACAGGAGTTTCATCATGAATACCGCCACCCTTCACGATGCCACCGCCATCGCTGCCGCCGTGCAGAGCGTGGCCGCCATCGGCACGGGCCAGGACCTGCTGCTGATCCCGCTGTCGCGGCTGCGCCCATCCTCGCGCAACGTGCGCAAGAGCGGCGGCACGTCGATTCCCGAACTGGCCGCGAGCATCGCCCGCGTGGGCCTGCTGCAGAACCTCACCGTAGTGCTGTCAGCCGATGGCGAACACTACGAGGTGGTCGCCGGCCGGCGCCGCCTCGCCGCGCTCAAGCTGCTGGTCAAGCGCCGCAAGCTCGCCAAGGATCATGAGGTGCCGTGCCTGCTGGTGCCGGATGCGGCCGCGCGCACCGTGAGCCTGACCGAGAACGTGCAGCGCGAGGCCATGCACCCGGCCGACCAGTTCGAGGCCTTCGCCGCGCTGGTGGCCGAGGGCCGCGCCGTCGAGGATATTGCCGCCGACTTCGGCGTGACGCCGCTGGTGGTGCATCGGCGCCTCAAGCTTGCCAACGTTTCGCCCCGGCTGCTGGCCGACTACCGGGCGGATGCGGTGACGCTCGACCAGTTGATGGCGCTCGCCATCACCGACGACCACGCGGCGCAGGAAGCCGCGTTCTACGAGGCCTCGCAGTGGCAGCGCGATCCCGAGTCGCTGCGCGATCACCTGACCCATGAGGAGATTGACGCGGGCCGCGACCCGGTGGCGCGCTTCGTTGGGCTGGAAGCCTACGAGCAGGCGGGCGGGGCTACGCGCCGCGACCTGTTCGCCGACGAGCGGAGCGGCGTGTTTCTCGCCGATGCCGTGCTGCTGGACACGCTGGCCCGCGACAAGCTCGCGGCAGTGGCCGACGAGGTGCGCGCCGAGGGCTGGGGCTGGGTGGACGTGGCACCCCGCGCCACCTACGCCGACCTGCACCGCTTCCAGCGCGTGCGCGCGGCACGCCGCGAACCGGGCAAGGCCGAGGCCAAGCGCATCGCCAAGCTGGAAGCCGAGCAGGCCAAGCTGCAGGAGCGGCTGGACGACGAGAACGAGGCCATCGGCGACGACGAGGCGCAGGCACTGCGGGACGCGATGGATGCGATCGGCAAGGACCTGGACGCCATCGAGCGCAAGCTGCGGGTCTACCCGGTGGGCGCGGTGCCGATGGCGGGGGCCGTGGTGTCGCTCGATTCCGAAGGCGCGGTGGTGGTGCATCGCGGCCTGCTGCGCGAGGACGAGGCCAAGGCGCTGCGCGTGCAGCAGCGCGGCGCGGAGGCCGGGGACGATGTGCGCGAGGCTGGCACGCAGGAACAGACCGAGGGCGATCCGCCCGCGCTGACAATCTCCGAGAAGCTGGCGCGCCGCCTGTCGGCGCACCGCACCGCCGCCTTGCAGGCCGAGGTGGCACGGCATCCGCACGTCGCGCTGGTGGCCGTGGTGCACCGGCTCGCGCAGCGCATCGTGCTCGACGGTTACCACGGCTCGCCGCTGAACATCAGCGCCGACCCGCAGGACCGGCTGGAGCAACACGCGCCGGACGTGGCCGAGGCTCCGGCCGCCGTGGGCATGCGCAAGGTGCGGGAGGCTTGGGGCCAGCGCCTGCCCGAGGACCCGGAGGTGCTGTTCGCCGAGTTGCTGGCGATGCCGCAATCCGAACTGCTGTCGCTGCTGGCGGTGTGCGTGGGTTTCACGGTGAGCGCGATCACGTCGCGCGAAGGCGACCGGCCTGGCGCGCTGCTGGCGCAGGCCGTGGGCCTGGACATGAGCCAATGGTGGACGCCGACCGCTGCGGGCTACTTCGAGCACGTGTCCAGGGCGAAGGCGCTGGAAGCCGTGCAGGTATTCGCCCCGGGTGAAGTGCACCGGCTCGCCAAGCTCAAGAAGACGCAGATCGCCGCCGAGGCCGAGCGGCTGGCCGCAGGCAGCGGCTGGCTGCCCGCGATGTTCCACGCGCTTGTGTCAGTGGCGCCGGAAGCCGCGCCGCCGGACGAGGCGCAAGAGCCTGCGGCCGTGGGCGATGACGAGAGCGCCAAAGACGCGCAGGCATTGGCCGAAGCCGCTTGACGTGGCACGTCCCGGCTGACCTCGCAGGTGGGCCGGGGCAACGCGAAATAAGCGCGACGCGCGCGGCAGGTCTGCCGCGCGCGTTTTCACATCCACGGCAACCGCAAACCCGCCGCAGCGCGCCAGCGCACGCTGCGGCGGGTTTGCGGTCGGGCCGCTGCACGGGAGCATCGGCGGATCGGAGGCATTCGCTCCTCTTACCACTATGTCCCATGAACCATGAACCATGAAGCAGTCAGCGCGGTCTTCTTCGAGGAGTCTTACACCGTCCCGGCCGACCAGACGGCGCGGTCGCTTTTCTCGCGGCTGCCGCATGGCCGCGATTACGCGGAGCAGCTGATCGAATGCCTGGCTACCGGCTACCTGGTCGCAGTCATCGAGTCGATGTGTATTCGCGAGATGCAGCAGCTGACGGACGCCGAGGCGGAAGTGGTGGTCGGGCGATCCATCCGAGTCGACCACCTGGGGCCGATCCCTCCGGGTTCGCCGTTGCGCTTGCGCGGATGGGTCGAGCGGCTGAGCGACCGCAGCGTCACCTTCCACGTGCGCGCCCAGGATGCGCATGAAGTCGTCTGCGAAGCCGTCGTCACTCTCGTGGCGACGTCACGCCGAAATATCGAGTCGCGCATCACGGCCAAAGTGAGCGCGCTGCGCGAACCAGGGCCATGAGCCCATATCCGGTGGCGCGCGTCGGAGTGGGCCGCCTCGCCGGGGCCGCCCGTCCAGATCAGGTTGCGGCATTCCCGGTCCAGACAGCAGCAGCGTCCGATGATGTCGAGGCCGGCTTCTCGCGCCGGGCCGGGCCGCCGTGTTCTTCCACGCCGCGCCTGCGCTGCCGGCGCCGATGCCCCGGAGCGGTTCGCTCGCGTTGGGGACCGACTTTGGCGGCAGCAAGGCGTGGACGGTGCCGGCGGTGTTCGTGGGGAGCGGGGCGGTGCGTTGGCCGTGGCTCGTTGCGGTGGCGGTCGCGCCCAGGGCGGCCTTGGCTTGTCGTGAATCCTGGCGATGCACCGGCTAAAGCCTCGGGCTTCATGGCAGCAACCGTCCGGCCCGAACAAATTTCCCCGCCTTTGTCACTGCGTTCGGCGGCTTCCTCGCGAGCCAAATTTCTTCGGGCACTCCCGGTCCTCCACGCTGTTGCGGCCCCTTCGCTGCGCTGCGGGATGCAGCCCGCCCGTGCCTCGCCCTTCGGATCACCGACAAGGCCGCGATGGGCGCGACCTGTCAACCACCGCAAGGAGTTTCATCATGGCCAACATCGGCACCTTCACCGCACAGAACGACAGCTACACCGGCACCGTTCGCACCCTGACGCTCAACGTCAAGGTCAAGTTCGTCCCGAACGACAAGGAGAGCGAGCACGCTCCCGACTACCGCATCGTCGCCGGCAACTTCGAGATTGGCGCGGCGTGGAAGAAGATCAGCAAGGCGGACCGGCCCTACCTGTCGGTGACGCTGGATGACCCATCGTTCCCGGCGACCATCTACGCCCGCCTGGTCGAAACCGAGGACGGCACGCACAACCTGATCTGGTCGCGCAGCAAGGGCGACTGACACCGCCCGCTCCGGCGCCCCGCCCACCGGCGGGGCGCCGGTTCTTTCTCCAGCCAAGACTCGCGGCCTGACTCCTCGTCATCGCCGCCGCATCGGCGGCTTTCCGTATAAGCGGCTTCGTGGCTTCGGTGCTGCAAGGAAAGCCACTTTCGTTCGTTTGTGCTTTTCTGCTTTCCCCCATACACGTGGAATCGCCAAGGCGCCTTCGTGTTGTCCGACGGATGCGGTTTCGAGGATTGGTCCTTTTTCAAGGATCAACAATTCCGCCTCACTTGCGTGCGCGTTGTGAAACGCCCCGGCCCGACGGTTCGGTCTGCGTAGTGAGGTATCAAGCCTGTCTGATGGTTGGAACCCCGGCTTGTGCCAGGAGTGCGTACAGCGGCTGGATATCGTTTCGGTTTCCTCTCGCCGGGCAGTAGGTGAAGACGACTCGCTGCTTGGCGCGCGTGAAGGCCACAAAGAATCCAGCCGTCGATTCCGTCTTCTCCCTCGCATAGCTCCACCAAGCCGCATCGTCCAGGCCGACGAAGACGACAGTGTGGTACTCCAGGCCTTTGCTCTTGTGGATGGTCATCAGGGCTACGGCATCGTGGCCCTCGTAGACGTCGAGTGCGGCCGCCCAGTCGCTTGCCGACGCGGAGCTCGACAGCAGGTGCTGGGCTACGCCGTCTTCGACCTTGGCAAGCCAGTCGCCCTGGGCATAGGCCGGATGCGCCGCCTTCAGCCGGTCCCTCCCGAGGAAGTGGGCCAGCGCGCCGACCAGCGCCGCAGCCTGCTTTTGAGAGGTCGGTGGATCCGGGTAGCGTTGCGCCAGCCGCGAGGCGAAGTCATCGAGCGACTTCGACAAGCGCCGATGGTTGGCGTCAGACGGATCGAAGCCGGCTGGCATCAGGCCCTCCAGCGTACGCAGCGCATCGGCCCAGGCGGCCGCGGCGTTGCGCGTCATCGCCACCCGCAGCAGCAGCATGCAGTCGACCGACAGTTCTTCCGTCAGCAGCTCCTGCAGCTTGAGTGCTCCGGCGCTCGCATCCTCATTCCGCAAGTGCAGGCCGGCTGCCTCAAAATGTGGCGCCAACTCCTGCGCGTAGCCGTCGGCCTTCTGCCGCACCAGCAGCACGAAGTCACGCGGCTGCAAGCCGTGCGCCTTCATCTCGGCGGCCATGTACTTCGCCAAGTGCCGAGCTTCCGCCTTGGGCGAAGGGAAGTCCCACACCGCGCAGCAATCGCCCGACACCGTTCCTGGCGCCTTCGACACCGGTGGCGGCGCGCCCGCGTCCAGAGCCTGGGCGAGGACGTGCTGGATGCGCACGAGGTCGGGCGAGGATCGGTAGTTGTTCAGAAGCGGGATGCGCCTGGCACCGAAGTCACCCTCGAAGGCGTCGAACGGCGCCTCCATCGCCATGGCCCAGCGCATGATCTGCTGCTTGATGTCGCCCACGGCGGTGACGATGGCGTCGGTTCCGAGGAAGAGCGTGTGGATCAGGTCGTACTGCACCTGCGTCGTGTCCTGGAACTCGTCCATGAAGACGTGGGAATAGGTCAGCGCGTGTGCACGGCGCGCCGAATCGTTCACGCGCAGCAGCAACTCAGCCAGTCGTCCGACCATCGGGAAGGTGAGCGTGCTGCGCCTGCCATCGTGGAGCATGTGCTGCCAGAAGGCGTCGGCCGCCCATAGGGCCGGGGAGGGCGACGACCAGCCCGTCTCCGGCAGGCGCTCGGCCACGACGTAGCGGCGCTCGAAGGTGCCGGGCACGATGGCATGAACCTGCGCCGCCGTGCCCACGCGGTCGCGAGACTCGCTGGCGGAGCGCAGGAACTCCCGGAACACATCGACCTTCGGGAACAGGATCTCGTAGTCGGGCGTCGGCCGCCAGCGCGGTGGCAGCGCCTGCCCAAAACGATCGAGTAGGTTCTTGGCGAAGGCGTCGAAGGTCACCGAATCGAGCCGACTGGCATGCTCGCGCTGGCAGCGTTGGGCGACGCGCAGCCCGAGGTTGCGCGCCGCATCGCGCTTGAAGGCGATCGCCAGGATGCGCTGCGGGGATGGGCAGGCGCCGGTCTGCAGCAGAAAGGCGGCACGTTGTGCGAGCAGCTCGGTCTTTCCTGCACCGGGCCCGGCCAGCACCGACCGATGTCCGGTGGAGCGCACGACCTTCAGCGCATTGCTTTCCAGCTGGCTCACAGCCACCGGCGTCCAGGCTTGCGCGTCGACGCGGCGCGGCGGCAGGTTCATAGGGTCTGCGCCGGAAGATGATCCTTGATGTGCTGCAGCACGTTCAGCAAGCACTCGGGCATGTCCTTCTTCAGCGTGGCGGGCGACACGTGGGTCAGCGCGCGCAGGTGGGCCGCGGGCTTGCTGTGGGTGAGGAAGTGGTAGCGGTAGGCGGCCATCTGTTTGGCGAACGGCTCCGCGTCATCGGTGTAGACCTTGACGCCTTCACCACCTGCACCGAGGACGACGGTCGCCGCTTCATCGTTCTTCATCCGCGGGCCACTGCCTTCGATGGTGGCCTTGTATGCCTCTGGGAACGCGTGCAGCATGGCGAGATCTAGATCGAGAGGCCATGAAAAGAAGACGTCGTGTTTCCGAAGATCTCTCAGCCACCCGCTCATGCCCGCCAGGTCCGTCTCCCAGTTGTGCATGTCGTTGAGGTCATCGTCGCTTAGCAGGCCCCCTTCGACCTCTAGCAAGGGGCGCTTTTTCGCGCCGTTCGCCAGCAAGTGCTGGACGGCGTTCTTTACACGGCCGAAGCCACCGCCTTCACGGCCAAGATCCAGGTCAAGCAGCGTGGCGAATGGGATGCCAAGTCCCTTGAGCAGCCGCCAGAAGTGCTGAACGTGCCGGCCGCCCAGCGGCGCGATGGCAACGAACGAGGGATCGAGCAGGAGCCCTTGCGCCTCGGCGAGCTTGGGCAGGACGATCCGCTCCGAGTCGCCTTCGACCAGCAGCACAAAGCGTGCGAAGTACAGCTCGGGATACGCCAGCATCGCGCTGCGCACGAACTTGACAGCTTCGGTGCCGTCTTTCGGCATCGGGATCGCCAGGACCGAGGAAGTAGCGCTGTCGGAGTCGCGGCGGCAGTAGCGCACTCTCTCCGGCGGCACGCGGCTGAGCACCGAAGGGGAGTGGCTCGAAATCAGGGCCTGCCCAGCGCCGCCTTTCACCATGCTGCTGATCTGCTGAATGATGCGCGCGAGGTAGTATGGCGAGAGGTGGTTCTCCGGCTCTTCGATGGCGAACAGCGTGAGTGCGGGAATGCTCAAGGCGTCATCTCGAAACCCTTCGACATCTCCTGCGATCACGTCACGCTCCAGATCAAACACGGCGGCGGCAAGTGCGAAGTAGAAAAGGGATTGCTGGCCGTCGCTCAGTGCCTCCAGCCCCCTGTCTTCGCCGGTAGGACCTTGCTTGAACACGACCCCTATGCGAGCTACGACTTCTTCAAAACGGCGGCTCATGAGGCTCAGCCCCGGCTGCGTGTCGATGTCTCCGTCGTGCAAGTAGCTCCATCGCTTACTCAGGGCTTTGCCGATGGCCTTGATGGCGTCTTCCCCGCCAAAGGCTTCGGTCAGTGTCTTGCTCGCTGCGTCGACGGCATCCTCGGTGTCTTGCGACCACTCGATGGCTTTTAGCAGGCGGGCGGCGAGGGCACCGGTGGTCGCCTTGATCTGCGACTGCGCGTCGCGGTTGGCCGGCGTGTAGTACAGCTGGATGAGGCCGCGCTCGGCCGCCGCGACGCCACTCTTCTGATTCTCCTCGAAATCGTCTTCCAGGCTGTTCACCCAGAACAGTTCCTGGGTGACGGTTCCCTCGGCCGTGCCGTCGTCGTCCCATCGCGCTTCCATACGCAGGCGGCAAGCCGGCACCGCTCCGGGAGCGCTGATGTGGATGCGTCGGAACACTGGGGCGACCGTTGCTGCGGCGGCGGAGCCATCCGCCAGCTCAGGCAGGCGGATTACCACGTCGAGCGATAGCGCCCGGGTGCTCTCGGGCGCCTCTGTTCTCTTTACTCCGCTGGGTGGCGGAACATGAAAGTCGGCGAGCAGGATGGTGCGCTGAGTACGTGTCACGCCGAACAGGCGCATGAGCGCCTGCAGCAACGCGGTCTTGCCCGCTCCGTTCGGGCCGACGATGGTTGTGAGTTCGGCGTCGAGCGCCACTTTCGTCGGCGCGCTCCCGAAGCAGCGGAAGTTCGTCAGTGTCACGCTCTCGACATGCATGCAATATCTCTTCTTATTGGTTGAACGCGCGCTAAGTCTGACATCCTTGCGAAAGAGCAAGGCCGAGGCGTTGTGGCCGTGGCCATTTCGAACAATATCGGAACCGCCATGCCTGCCGAACGCACAAGATTCGCCGGAATCATCAGCGCGCTTCGGGCGCTGGGTGGCTTTGCTGACGATGGAGATCGATCCCGACGAACCGGACCGAACCTTGGGACTGGATGCTTCGAGCTAAGCCGACTGAGCTGTCGGCGGTGCGCGGCCGGCTCGGATTACCGGTAGAACGTGACCTGTACTTTCGCGCCGAAAAACGGGTGAGCGCCTATGCGCGCGAAGCGCGGCTGGTCGGACGCATCGTGACGTAGCAGGTAGAGCAGGGCGCCGCCAGCGGCGCCCTGCAGCGTTCAATCATCGGGGACTTGGTGCAGGGCGGCCAGTTCGCGCTGCACACGCGCGAGCAGCTGGTCCGCGCCTTTGGCGTTGACCCCATAGGTCAGGGCCAGCAGCGTCAGCGGATGCACCTGCATCACTTCGCACAACTCGTCCACCTTGCTGAGCGTTGGGTTCTTCAGACCCCGTTCGAGCGAACTCATGTACGTGCGGCTCGATACGTCGGAGAATGCTTCCTGGCTCAAGCCGCGCGATTTTCGGACGGATCTGAGAGCAGCAGGAAATGAATTCTTCGGAATCATCAATGGACTTGGGACAAGTCCAAGATGACATCGCATAGACACCTATAGGGCTACAATCTATAGGGCTCATTTCTCGGGTTACCCCCGTTGCGCTCCCGTTGGCCCGCTTTATGCTGCCCCCGTGAATCCTTCATGATGCCCCGCCCCAACCCCTATCCGGCGGTCGCCGCGCTTGCGCAGCGACCCGCCTTCCTGCCACCGCTTCCGGGCGGCCGCTCCGCCCGGAGAGGGTGCCGGTGACCACGCTTATCACGGAAGACCAACGCCGCCAGTTGCTGGACAACGGCAAAGCGGCTGCCGGCGGTGTACAAGGCGATCCCTGGCCGGTGGTCAAGCTGTTCACGCCGGATGCACACGCCACCTGGCTGCTGGTGCAGCTCGATCCGCGCGATGAAGACACGGCCTACGGCTTGTGCGACCTTGGAATGGGCATGCCCCGGTTGGACCACGTGCGCCTGTCCGACCTGCAGAGCATCCGCGGTCCGCGCGATCTGCCGGTGCTGCGCGATACGCACTTCGTGCCCCAGCGTCCGCTCTCGGAATATGTGCGTCGCGCCGAGGCCGACGGCTCGATCAACGATTGAAGTCCGCGGCCCGTCGCGGCATGGCTGCCGCCGACTGAGGTCGGGCTCACCCGTATCATGGATGCAGCGGCGCAAGGGCGGCCGCATGCGGCATCGCGTGCCATTTCCCACCTACATACGACATCGAGACAACGACACTGCCGTATTGATGGACCCCTCCTGCGAAGCCGTGGCGGCATCGCCGGACCGCTGCCCGAGGCGCCCCTTTCAAGCAAGGAGGTTTCGTCATGGGCGCAGGCACGCACGAATGGCATCCGTCGGCCGCATATCTCTACGTCCTGACGCTGGACGGACCAGGTCTGGCCTGGGAGTACCTGCGGCGCAATCCGGACTACCGAGCCGACTATGGGTTGCTCATGGACGGCAGCGATGACGAAGCCGACCATGCGGCCCGCTGGGGCCTGCGCCTGCTCGAAGACCCAGCGCGCGATGCGCGCCACGCGCAGCCTGCTTGGCTGCCCGACCCTGATGGCCTGCCGCAGCTCCATCCGGACGCGGCGGCGGTGGCGGATGCGCCGGTCTTCGCGCTATGGCGTATGCCGGGACGCAAGCAACTCGCACATGACGGCAAGCGCCTGCTGCTGACCGCGTACCGCCCGGAGGGCGCGTTGCGCGCGGCATTCTCACCCGCGCTCGAGCATGGCACGGCCTACGCCTACGGCTTGATGGCCGGGGCGCGGCTGCGCGAGCGCTGGCGCGCGGCGACCGACACGATGGAGCGCCTCAACGGCTACTACGGTCGCGACGCCGCGTTGCCGGGCGCCCATGCACACGCGCATGGCCGGCCCGACCGCATTGCGCTGCTGCACATGCGCAGCTTGCAGACGCTCGACGGCCTGGGGGCTGGCGCCACACAGCGAGAGATCGCCCAGGCGTTGTTTGGCGCAGAGGCGGTGGCAGAGCGGTGGCACGACCTGGGCGAGATGCGCGCCCAAGTGCGCCGGCTCGCGCGCCGCGGCCGGGCACTCGTGGACGGCGGCTACCGGCGCCTGCTCCAGACTGAATCTCCCAGGGACGGACGTTCCGGCTGACCCCTGAACGTCCGTCCTCAGGACGCCTGGCTTTCCTGAGACTGCTTCCATCCGGCGGCGATTCGCCCGTCGGCGACCAGCACCGACGGAGGCGACTTTCATGAGACACACTGCGCTGCGGCCACAAGCCGCACCTTCATCGACGCCCCAGCCGGTGTCGACCCACCCGACCACGGCGACAACCTCAGCGCAGTCGCGCTACCTCACCAACGACGAGGCGGCCGCCTTCCTGCGGCTGTCGCCGCGCACGCTAGAGAAGCAGCGCGTGATCGGCGGGGGGCCACGCTTCCGCAAGTTCGGCCGGCGCGTCATGTACGCGCTGTCCGATCTCGAAGCCTGGGCCGACGCCCGCAGCTTCGAGGCCACTTGCGACCCGGAGTACGTCGAGCTGCGCACCGAACGCCTCTCTCTGCGCCGCGACGGCGGGCGTTGACCATCATGGACACCGCAGCCGATGACTTCCCCGCGCAACCCGCAGCGCGAGCAACTCGAACTGTTCCATGCCTTGCCGGGCGAGATGCCCGCGCGCGACGTGCAGGACCTGATGGCCTATCCGTTCTTCTCGCTCGCCAAGAGCCGGCGCTCGGTTCCGATCGACTTCCGCGCGGGGCCGCTGACGGTACGTGTGGAGGGCACGGCCGAGCACGGCATCGCGACGATCTGGGATGCCGATATCCTGATCTGGGCCGCCAGCCAGATCGTCGAGGCCCGCGACGCAGGCCTGCGCAGCTCGCGACTGATGGCCGCGACGCCGCACGAGATCCTGCGTTTCGTGGGCCGCGGCACGTCAGTGCGCGACTACCAGCGCCTGAAGGCCGCGCTCGACCGCCTGCAGTCCACCAGCGTGGCCACCTCCATCCGCCAGCCCAACGCGCGGCGGCTGCACCGCTTCTCGTGGATCAACGAGTGGAAGGAGCGCGCGGACGGGCAGGGCAGGCCGCTTGGCATCGAGCTGATCCTGCCGGATTGGTTCTACGCCGCCGTTCTGGAGGACTGCCTGGTGCTGACCATCGACGCGAACTACTTCCGTCTGTCGGGCGGCATCGAGCGGTGGCTGTACCGTCTGGTGCGCAAGCACGCGGGCTGGCAACCGGAGGGCTGGCGCTTCGACTTTGTCCACCTGCACCGCAAGTCGGGCAGCCTGGCTCGCTTCGCGGACTTTGCCTGCGACGTGCGGCGCATCGTCGCGCGCCAGCCGCTGCCGGGCTACGCGCTCGCCATCCTGCGCTCGCGCCGCGGCCCGGAAGTGCTGGCCTTCCGTCCCGTGCCGTCCACGGCACCGCTGCGTCCCGGCGGCAGCTTCGGCAACGGTGCATGGCCTGTGGACAGTCGGTGAACGGGCTCGTGCTATCAGGCGTACGCGCACTCGTGCTATCGGGCGCAGCGCGCTCGTGCTATCAGGCGTGCCGATGGTCGAGAAATCCTTGTGCGACAACTGCTTGCACGTCCCCTAACGTATCTAACGTATTCAATAGAAACCTAACGATAGTAGGAGGCCGCGCGCGGTGGAAAAGGCGCGGCGAAGCACGGCACGCAGCCGGCACGCACCGCGCGAAGGACGCCGCAAGGCTCACGAGGAAGAAGGCACAAGACAGGTCTGCCAATATGCTTGCGAGGAGCGCGCCGTGATCATCGCGCTGCTTAACCAAAAGGGCGGGGTCGGCAAGACGACGCTCGCCACGCATCTGGCTGGCGAAATGGCCCTGCTTGGCAAGAACGTCCTGCTGCTCGATGCCGATCCCCAGGGCTCGGCACTGGACTGGACGCAGCGGCGAAGCCAGAGCGGCCTGCCGCGCCTGTTCGGCGCCGTCGGCCTGGCGCGTGAGACGCTGCACCAGGAAGCGCCAGAACTCGCGCGCCGCGCCGATCACGTCGTCATCGACGGACCGCCTCGCATCGCGGCGCTTGCGCGCTCCGCGCTGCTTGCCGCCGACCTTGTTCTGATCCCAGTGCAGCCCAGCCCCTATGACGTCTGGGCCAGCGCTGAGATGGTGGCCTTGATCCGCGAAGCGCAGGTGTTCCGGCCGGCGCTGCGCGCGGCCTTCGTCATCAACCGGCGCGTCAGCACCACCGTGATCGGTCGTGAAGCGCGCGGCGCGCTGGCCGATCAGCCGCTGCCCGCGCTGTCGTCTGAGGTGCGCCAGCGCATCGCGTTCGCCGACAGCGTGACCGCTGGTCGACTCGTGCGCGAGCTGGACGACGACGGTCTGGCCGCGCGCGAGATCGCCGCGCTGGCCGCCGAAGTGCTGCGGGGTGGTCCGCCATGAAGAACGGAAAGCGTGTGCCGCGCGTACCCATTGGCGCCCGCCCGCCTGCCAATCCGCAGACCGAAGCCTGGGTGCGCGGCGGCGACGGCAACGACTTGGCAGCGCTCGCCCGCGGCGAGGTCTACACCGCGCGGCTGACGCTGGACGTAACGCCGGCGCTGCGCGGGCGCATCAAGGTCGCGGCGTTCACGGGTGGCATCACGGTGGCGGACATGCTGCGCGCGCTGCTGGAGCGCGAATTTCCGGAGCAACGCCCATGACCATCTCATCTGGGAGCCTTCGAACGCCTGCGACAGTACCGGCGGTCGTGCCATCGGACGTGTCTTCGAACACGTCGATGCCTCGGCAGCCGCACCTGTCGGCGGCGCCGCGCAAGAGCGCGGGCGACACGCCGCTCACGCGCGTCTCGCTCGCTTACGTCGAGCACCGGGTCAACCTGTACCTGCGCTTCGGCGAGCCGCTGCGCGAGCTGCGCCTGGACCGCTGGCGGCGATGTGCGAGCTTCGCGCCCGGCGCGGTCTTCTGCCGCGTGCGCCGGGAGTCCAACGACTACGGCACGACGCGCTGGCAGCTCATGGTGCTGCAGGCTTGCGCACCGGGCGAGAGCATGCAGCGCATCGCCGGCGTTCGCCCCGGCGCGCAGCTGCTGCTGCGCGCCGAAGGGGAAACCGCGGTGCAGGCCGTACTGCGGCGGATCGACGCGATCGAAGCGCTCGCCATCGACCCAACCCAGGCTGCGCCCGCGTACTGGCGCACGCTCGGCAATCGCCTCGCTGCAAGCCAACCGCTGCCGGCCTATGGCGCCGAGCGGCATGCAGCCTGGCTGCGCGGGGAGGGCTTGCGATGAGGACTTCGGCGCATCGCCTTCTGCTAGCGCTGTGCGCGACCTTCGGCATTGCGGCGCTCGCCGCACCCGCGTTGCAGGCTCCGGCTGCGCGCTGGGTCTACAACCCGAGTGACAGCGTGCCGCGCGGCTGGTATCGCATCGACCCGGTGGGAACGACGGCCGATGCGCTGCAAGTTGGCGACATCGTGCTGGCCCGCCTGCCGGTCGAGGTAGCCGCGCTCGCGGCGCAGCGCGGCTACCTGCCCGAGCGCATTCCGCTGCTCAAGCAGATCGGCGCGATGGCGCCGCAACGGGTGTGCGTCGCGCAGCGCACCGTCTACGTCGACGACTTGCCGATGGCGCTCGCGCGCGAGGTCGATGGCCTGGGCCGTGGCCTACCGCAGTGGTCGCACTGCCGCACGCTGCGCGCCGGCGAGCTGTTCCTGCTCAGCGTGACGAATCCGGCGTCGTTCGACAGCCGGTATTTCGGTCCCATCCACGCGGCGGCCGTGATCGGCCGCGCGCAGCCGATGTGGACCTCGGGCGCGCCATGACTGCCGCGATCGGTGCATCGGCGCTGCCGATCCATGTGCAGGCGGCATGCACGCGCGTTGCCGCGCCGCTCGCGGCCGGCGCGCCCCGTCCGTGCAGGCGATCGACACCCGACCGTCGGGGCCGGTCGTGCCAGCGATCGCCAGCATTCGGGAGACGGGCGGAGGGCAAGATAGAAGGGGACGGCACGCACGGGTGCCTCGGGCCTTGTCTGCACGTGGGTTGGCGCGGCACGGCCTTCGGCCGACCGCGTGCCGCAAGCGGCTGGAAGTGCGCGCCGGTGCTCGTGTTCTCACGTGCCGTCTGCGCTGGCTTGCGCCTCGCTGCGCTGGAGCGTGCGCCTTGACGTCGCGCGACGACGACCGCTTCCGCGTCCGGCCGGGGCCGCCGAAATCATCAAGAGCAGGCCAGTCGCGCGGCGGCCAACGCTTTGTCAGTCGCGTGTTGCGCGAGGCTAGCAAGGGCGGAGCCAAAGCTTCCTCGCAGGCCGCGCGACCCGGCGGGCGCAGCGTCGCCAGGCTCGGGCGCGGCCACGTCGCGGCGCAGACGGCTGGCCGGCGGTTGGGACCCGGCGCGCGCCGCGTCGTCATCAAGGCCCGCTACGTGGTGCTCAGGCAGGCAGGCGGGCGCTCGGTAGAAACGCATCTGCGCTACATCGAGCGAGAGGGCGTGGACCGCGATGGGGGCAGGGGCCACGCTTATGGTCCCACTACGGACCACGCGGACCTAGCCGATTTCGAGGAGCGCGGGCGTGGCGACCGGCATCAGTTCCGCTTGATCGTCTCGCCCGGTGACGCACAGCAGCTTGAAGACTTGCGTGGCTTCACGCGCCACCTGATGACGCGCATGGAAGGTGACCTGGGCACCTCACTCGACTGGGTGGCCGTTGATCACTGGAACACCGACAACCCGCACACCCACATCGTGCTGCGCGGCCGCGACCAGACGGGCCACGACCTCATCATCGCGCGCGATTACATTTCACACGGCATGCGCCAGCGCGCCTGCGAACTGGCGACCGAATGGCTTGGGCCGCGCACGGAGCGCGAGATCCGCGAGGGACTGCTGCGCGACGTGGAACAGGAACGCTGGACAAGCCTTGACCGCAGCCTGCAGCAGCTGGCGCAACGGTCGTTTGGCGGCGTGGTGGAATTGACGGCAAACGTCGACGCGGCGCGCCTGCCGCGCACGCTGCTGATTGGCCGGTTGCAGCGGCTGACCGAGATGGGGTTGGCACAGCCGGATGGCATCAATCGCTGGCGGCTGCGGCCCGACGTCGAGCCGACGCTGCGCGCGATGGGCGAACGCGGCGACATCGTGCGTACCATGCAGCGCGCGCTTGGGGCGCGGCAGCGCGAACTTGCGGTGTTCACGCCGAGCAAGAGCGCACAGCCAGTGGTTGGCCGGGTGGTCGGCAAGGGTCTGGCCGACGAATCGCAGGAGCGAGGTTACTTGGTGCTCGACGGCATCGACGGCCGCGCGTACTACGTCGCGCTGCCGGCAGGAACCGAACTCGAACAGTACCCCGCCGGTGCCGTGGTGGAAGCGCGCGGCCCCGCCGGAGAGCGTGGGATGGACAAGACCATCGCCGGGCTCGCGGAGGGTGGCCTGTACCGCACTCACCATCACTTGTCCGTGCTGCGAGGTCGGCCCGGGCGCGGCGGCGATCCACAGGAGACTGTGGCCGCGCACGTGCGCCGGCTCGAAGCGTTTCGCCGAGCCGGCTTGGTCGAGCGCGTTCTCGATGGCGTCTGGCGCGTACCGGCAGACCTCTCCGAGCGGGTGCGCCAACATGACGTGCAGCGCTTCGCCGGCGGCAGCGTGACGCTGCATTCGCACCTGCCGATCGAGCGGCAAGCGCGTGTCATCGGCGCGACCTGGCTCGATCGACAGTTGCTCGGCGGAGCGGCCAGCGTCGCCGACAAGGGCTTCGGCGGCGAACTGCGCAAGGCACTGAGCCAGCGCAGCAACTTTCTCGTCGAGCAGGGATTTGCCGAGCGGCGGGGCGCTCGGGTGGTACTCGCGCGCAACCTGCTGCGCACGCTGCGACAGCTCGACCTTGATGCGGTCGCGCGCGACATCGCTGGCGAAACAGGATTGCCGTACCGGCCAGCGGTGGACGGCGAGCGCGTATCCGGCGTCTATCGCCGCAATGTGCTGCTAGCCAGCGGGCGGTTCGCCATACTCGACGACGGCCTGGCCTTCACACTTGTGCCGTGGAAGCCTCTGATCGAGCAGCATCGTGGGCGATGGGTAGCGGCGATCGCCCGTGGCTCCAATGTGACTTGGGAATTTGGGCGACGTCCAAGTCTGGACATATGAACGCTCGCATCATGGATATGTAGCTCACCCATGGTCAATACCGGCCCATTGCGCGAGATGGCCAGTGCAATCAACTGGCGTTTCTCGCGGCCGCCTGAACGGCGAGGTCGTGGCCGATGCGACTGCGGAAGGCGCGCTCATGCGGACAGCAGCGCGCCCACGCGCGGCGTGGTGGTGAGCGCCAACACATTGCTGGCGCGCAGCGCGAAGGCCTTGAGCGTCGTCGAGTTCGGTACCTCGTTCGCATCTCCACCGTGCGCCTGGCGGCGGCCCTGCGCGACAACGGCGGCGGCCATCTGATCAGCAGCGAGTTCGAGCCATCAAAAGTGGCATATGCGCTGGGTGCGTCCGTCGGGGTCATGGTGAACAGCCAGTAGTTCATCGGCATCGCCGTCACCACCATCTTCATACCGCTTTTGGCGCTGGCGGCTGTCGCCGGCGTGCGCCCCGTGGCACCTTCAGCAACGCATCGCACGCCGTTCTAAAAGGTGCTGGGCGCTGTGTTGTGGCCGGGTGTTGGCTTGGCGCTGTCTAGCGTGGGCCTTGGCTTGATCAGAGCTTTCATCGCACTGCTGACTGCCGTCAAGCACTGGGGCAACGCCTCGCTGGCATTCACGGCGTTAGGCATGGCCTTCATCGTGGCGCGCATCTTCTTTGGACATCTGCCGGACAAGATCGGCGGGGCGAAGATGGCACTCGTGAGCGTCGCCATCGAAGTCGTAGGGCGATTGTTGATCTGGGGCGCGGACCATCATCCATAGCGTACCTCGGAGCGGCACTGACAGGTCTTGGCTACGCGCTGGCTTTTCGTGGCTTCGGGGTCGAAGCTGTGCGGCGCGCCCCGCCGCAGACGCGCAGCCTTGCCACGGGCGCCTATGTGGCATCTCTGGACATTGCGCTGGGCATCACCAGTCCGCTGGCCGGAGCGTTGGCCGGCGTCACAGGGACCGCTTCTGCCTACCTGGCAGGGGCCATTGCCGTGGCGCTCTCGCTGATTGTCGCCTTCAGGCTGCTTCCTAAAGGGCCATCGAAAGGTGCAGCGTGATTGAGTTCTTATGGTCGAAGCGCACACGTGTTGAAGTGCACGTGGTTGCCGTCCAGAGGTTGGCGCCTCAGATGCAATCCATCAAGTTGGGCCGGGCCTGCGCGACGCAGTTCCTGAAGACCGATGGGGCCCATGCACCTGCGGAGTGGGTGACGGTCATTCTGCCCACGGGAGATGCGCGCGCCTTCACCATCCGTGACATCAATCGCGATTCAGGAGCCCTCGTTCTGGAGTTGGCCGCGCTGCAGCCAACAGTTCATTAGGGTTTGATCTTGAGCCCACTTGCACAAAGTGGAGCGAATCAATCATCCTTCCTCGCCGCTGATCTCCAGCGTCCGTCATGGGTGGCTGATAAAGGATCACGTCGAACGTTTAGCCAGCACCGCCGACTGATCCATACAGATTCCCAAAGATCCCCGTGTTGACGGCCTTCGGCTTACTGTGCTTAGATGAATCAACAAATGAATTAACGATTCGTACAGCGAATTAAGGAGACCCTTGCCGATGAGATTTCCCTCTGGTGAACCCGTGATAGGCAATTCACTTTCCTTGCATCGGTTCTTCGCGCCACGGAGTGTGGCATTCGTAGGAGCAACAGAAGATGCGTCGAAGTTCGGTGGCAAGTGCTTCGCGAACCTGTTGAATTTCGGCTTTGGCGGTCGCGTCATGCCGATCAATCCCAAGCGTGATCGTCTGTTCAACCGTCCTTGCTTTGCTTCGGTCGACAAGCTGCCTGAGGTGCCAGACCATGTTGGCATAGCGCTTTCCGGGAGTGCGGCGCTGGATGTCCTTGAGCAATGCGGTCGGCTAGGAATTCCCTTCGCGACGGTGTTCTCTGCCGGTTTTTCGGAGACGGCGACCCCGGAAGGCGAGCGCGAGCAAGCGCGACTGCAGCAAATCTGTCGCGACACCGGAATCCGCGTGATGGGACCTAATTGCAATGGGGTCATCAGTTTCGTAGACCGATTCGCGTTGTCCTCGACCTTTGCAATAAGCGGTGGTCATAGTCCGCATGGCGACATTGCGATCGCCAGCCAGAGCGGAGGTGCTGGACAGATCAACGTCATGTGGCGTGCGATGCAAAGCGGACTCGGCATCAGCTACCAGGTCAGCAGCGGCAACGACGCGGATCTGGACCTGTTGGACTACATCGACTTCATGGTGGAAAGCGAAAGCACCAAGGTTGTCTTGGTGGTTGCTGAACGTATCTCGAGCGGCGAACGTCTGCGCAAGCTGGCCCTGAAGGCAGCGGCGCTGGACAAGCCCATCGTCATGCTCAAGGTGGGGCGAAGCGCGGCGGGAAGCGCGGCGGCCGCATCACATACTGGTTCCATCACCGGAGCGGACGAAATTGCAGATGCGGCGTTGGAGCAGTGGGGCATCTTGCGGGTGCACGATACCGAGGATCTCTGTGAGTTTGCACGGTTGCTGCGGAGAAAGAACCGCCCGCGCGGCCGCAACGTTGCGGCGGCATCCGTTTCTGGGGGTAGCTTGGTCATCGCAGTGGACACTGCCAACGACTACGGATTGGAGTGGCCACCGCTGAGCGACGCTTGTGGCACGCGTCTGCAACAGCAATTACCCAATTTCGGTAAGACAAGCAACCCCCTGGATCTTACCGCCGCAGCAGTTGGACGCGACGACGCGCTTGTGGTTGTCGGTCAGGTCATCTTGGAGGAAGAGCACATCGACACGTTTGTGCCGGTCGTCACGATGACCAAGCGAGTCGAGTTCGATGCGTTGACGGAGATGGCCACCACCGGCGCCAAGCCGACGGTTGTGCTCTGGACGGGCAGCTGTGTTGATGATTCGAGCCTCCGGTTGTCCGACCTCGTGCGCCAGGGGGTGCCGGTGTTCGACGATACCCGCCGCTGTTTTCGTGCCATTGCCGCGAGCGCATGGCTGGCGACCGCGCGAGAGAAATTGCTAGCTGGCGCGCAGGACGTTGCAGCCCCAGTGCGAAGCCTCGATCCCTCCGTGCTCAGCCTTTTGCGGGCCGGCGCATTGACCGAGCGTGAGTCCAAGGCGCTTGTCGCAACTTATGGCGTGGCGGTGACGGTCGAGGCGCTGGCCACTACAGCAGATGCTGCAGCAGACGTCGCGATGCGCATCGGTGCAACAGTTGCTTTGAAGATCGAGTCGCCCGACATCCTTCACAAGACCGAGGCTGGTGCCATCCGCCTGGGCCTTGCCAGCCCAGATGCTGTTCGGGCGGGGTTCGCTGAAGTGATGGACGCTGCCAAACGCTACGCGCCACAGGCAGACATCCGGGGCGTGCTGGTGCAGGAGATGGTGCCGCCCGGGATCGAATTGCTGCTCGGACTGGTCCATGACCCAGTGTTTGGATCGGTCGTGACCGTCGGGCACGGCGGCATTTATGTGGAAGTCATGAACGACGTCGCACGGCGTGTTGCGCCTGTGGACGTAGCGACTGCGCACGACATGCTGCAGTCGTTGCGAATCTGGCCGATCCTTGCAGGAACGCGCGGGCAGGCCGGCTACGACGCCGAAGCGGTTGTAGGAGCCATCGTCGCCCTGTCGCGACTGGGCGTCGACTACGGACCGACTATCCGGGAGATCGACATCAACCCACTGGTGGTTCAGCACAAGGGGCAGGGCGTCCGAGCCGTAGACGCGTTGGTGATTGGCTGTCGTCCTCGTTAGCCAAAACCACATCGGCCAATCCAAGGAGATAAAAATGCGAAACACTTTCAACATCCGGCGCGCGATGCTGGGCGCCTTTGGCGCGGCCTTGCTTCCGGGCGCCTTCGCTCAATCCACGAGCACCTATCCGGATCGCGTCATCAAGTTGGTCAATCCCTGGACGCCGGGAGGTCCCGGCGAAATCGTCGGACGGCCCATCGCGGACATCCTTGCTAAGGCTTGGGGACAACCCGTCATCCTGGATCACCGCCCCGGCGCAAACGCCGTTATTGGCAGCGCCTTCGTCGCCAAAGCCCCGCCTGATGGCTACACATTGTTGCTCGGCCAGACCGGACCAAACACCATCTCCCCAACGATCGGCAAGGGCACGCCGTACGACCCCGTCAAGGATTTCACACCCATCACCCAAATCACGTCGGCAGCGCTGGTCCTGGCGGTGCGGGCGGATCTGCCCATTCATTCCGTCGCCGACCTGATTGCCTACGGCAAGGCACAACCGGGCGCTCTGACCTTCGGGTCCGTAGGCAATGGCAGCACCACGCATCTGGCGGGCGAGATGCTTAAAGCCGCCGGTGGCTTTCAGATGACCCACGTCCCCTACAAGGGCGCAGGCCAGGTGCTGACCGACCTCATGGGTGGCCAGATCAGCATGACTTTCTTGAACATTGCCGGCATCGTGCCTCACGTTGCTGCCGGCCGCATCCGCCCCATCGCCGTCACGACGCTCAAGCGTTCACCGCAGATGCCCAGCGTCCCAGCCATCGCTGAAACGCTGCCGGGCGTGGAAATGGTGTCGTGGTATGCGCTGCTCGCGCCCGGAGGGACTGCGCCTGCCATCGTGGACAAGATATATCGCACTGTTGTCGAGGGCTTGCGCCATCCGGATGTTGCGTCGGTGTACCGCGCAGCCGGTCAAGACTTGGAGCTGAGCACGCCGGCACAGTTCGCGCAGCGCATCAAAAGCGAACTTGGCAAGTTCGCCAAGCTCGTCAAGGACAACAACATCACCACCGACTGAGTGCCAATCCCGCAACTACCGAAGAGCCGTCTCAATGCAAATGGAAATCAACCCCGACCTCGCCGAAGTCCGCAGCGCGCTACGCAAGTTCACCCAGGAGCAGCTCGAGCCGCTGGCGCTGGAGATTGACCGCATCGGCGAAGTCCCTGCCGAGGCCTGGTCGCTGATGCGCGATGCAGGCTACCTGGGCATGCAGCTACCTCAGAACTACGGTGGAGGCGGCTTCGACATGAGTACCTATTGCCTTGCTCTAGAAGAGTTCAGCCGATCAAGCCGAGTCTTTACCATGCTGCTGGACTACACCAGCGGGCTGGCGCCGCTGGCTATTGCGCGCAGCGGCACTGCAGAGCAGCAGGACCGTTATCTTCCGAAGCTGGCGCGCGGCGAGTGGCGCGCCGCCTTCGGATTGACCGAGCCGGGTGCCGGTTCGGATTCAGCCGCGATCTCCACCACGGCGAAGAAGACCGAGAACGGATGGGTCATCAACGGCAGCAAACATTACATCAGCGGGGGCAACAGCGCCGAGTTGATTCTGGTGATCGCCCTCACTGACAAACAGAAACGCGCACGTGGCGGCATCAGCGCCTTTCTGGTCGAGAAAGGTACACCGGGCTTCACCGTCACCCGTACAGACACCACGATCGGCTCGGACGCGATCAAGCTTGGCGAGCTGACATTCGACGACTGTCATGTTCCGGACTCCGCGCTTCTAGGTGAGCCCGGAGACGGCTTCAAGATCGCAATGGGATCTCTAACCAGCGGTCGACTGGGTGTCGCCTGCTCATGCATTGGTGCCGCAGATCGAATGCTTGAAATGGCAGTGCAGCATGCGAAAGACAGGCAGACCTTCGGTAAGCCTCTGGCCGAGCGCCAAGCCATCCAGTGGATGCTCGCCGACTCTGCCACAGAGCTCAAGCTGGCGCGCGCGCTGGTGTACCAAACCTTGCGCAGCGTGGAAGCCGGGGAGGACATCGGTACAGCCGCAAGCATGTGCAAGCTCTACTGCTCAGAAATGGTGGGCCGCATCGCGGACAGGTCCGTGCAGATCCACGGAGGAATGGCATTGATGCGCGGTTTCAACCTCGAACGGTTCTACCGTGACGTACGCCACTATCGCATCGGTGAAGGCACTTCGGAAGTCCACCGCATGCTGATTTCCCGCGACCTGCTGAAGTAGATGTCAGAAAAGGAGACAAGACATGAAAAAGTTACTGCTCGTGCTCGCCCTTGCTGCAATGGCATCCGCCGCTGCTGCCCAGATACCCGCTGCGGAATGGCCGAAGAAGGTTGTAAAGATCGTCGTCGGATATGCCCCCGGAGGACCGAATGACATCATTGCACGGGCCCTTGGCCAGAAAGTATCGGCGGCACTGGGCCAGCCCGTCATTGTCGAGAACCGCCCGGGCGCAAGCGGCACGATCGCCAGCGACTACGTGGCCAGATCGCCGGCGGATGGGTACACGTTAATCATGAATGCGACCACGCATTCCATGGCCAACGCGCTTTACGAAAAGCTGCCCTTCGACGCCGACCGCGACTTCACGCCCATCACCCTGGTCGGCGAAAGCACCTTGGTGTTGGTCGTGCGGCAGGACCAACCGGAAAAGACTCTCGCGGAATTGCTGAACACAGCTCGATCGCAGCCGGGCAAGCTTTCCTTCGCTTCCACGGGAGCCGGTTCCAGCCCACATCTGGCCGGAGAGATGCTGCGGCAGCTGGGGAAGGTGGATCTGACGCATGTCCCCTACAAGGGCTCCGCTCCCGCGATGAACGACCTGCTGGGTGGGCAGGTGACAATGATGTTCGAGCCGCTGCCTTCCGCATTGCCGCATATCAGGGCGGGTCAGCTGCGGCCGGTCGGAGTGACGTCTGGCAAACGCATCCGGGAGCTGCCAGATGTGCCGACGATGACCGAGGCCGGCGTCCCTGGTTTCGACATCACGGTCTGGTGGGGGCTGTTCGGGCCGGCACGCATGCCGCCGGCAGTCGTTCAAAAGATCGGTATGACAGTCAATACCGCGCTATCGGCACCTGATATCCGCGAGAGGTTTGACACCTTGGGCATAACGCCGGTAGGCACGACTTCGACGGAATTCCGCAGTGTTCTGCTCAAGGACATCGCCAAGTACGGCAAGGTGATACGCGAGGGTGGGATCCATGCCAACTGAACGTTCCACAGTGCGCATGGCGTACGCAGACACCCCCGACGGGCAGGTTCACTATGCCGAGGCAGGGGAGGGATTCCCCTTGCTGCTCTTAAGCGCGACGCCGCGCACACATCGCTGCTACCTCCGGCTGATGGCTCTCCTGGCGCCTTACTGCCGACCGATTGCCGTCGACATGCCGGGCTTCGGCAACTCCCACGACCTACCGCAGCCTTTGAAGATCGAGCGAATCGCGCGCTGCATGTCGAATTTCCTGGACGCGCTGGACATCGGGCAAACGGATGTGTTCGGGCTGCATACCGGCAACAAGCTCGCAGCCGCGCTCGCCGCCGACTATCCGCAGCGAATCCGGCGTCTTGTATTAGCCGGCCAGTCGCACAGCATCATTCCGGAAGTGGAGGAGCGCAACAAGGCGATCCAACCGTGGTTCGACAAATACAAGAACCACTATCTCGCTTCAAGCGATGGTAGCAATCTGGTGCGCGACTGGTTGAACGCCCAGATCAACGCTTCCGAAATCTGGTGGCCCAAAGCAATGCTGCACTCGGCAGTGGTAAGCCCTAACGACGTTGAGAACGCCGAAGCTCGGATCATCGACTTTGTACAGGGATGGCGCAGTTGTGTGCCCGTCTACGAGGCGGTCATGGCCTACGACCTCGCGGCTGCCTATGGACGCATCAAAGTTCCCACAATGATTCTTGAGCTCCTGACTGCCCAGGAGAAACACATTGGGGGGCAGGCGTCTCGCATCTGCTCGCTGATCGCTGGTGCCGTAGTGGCGCAACTGACTGAGAGCGACGGTCTGGCTCTCGAAATGCGACCGCAGGAGTTTGCGGCCGCCATCCTCCCCTTCCTTTACCCTGCCGCAGGAAAGTGACCGCTATGACGATCTCAACCGAAAGGCGCGGCGACGTGCTTGTGGTCACTATGACGGACCATGAGCGGCGGAATGCGCTGTCCGTGCAACTCGTTGCCGACACCATCAAGGCCATCCAAGAAAGCCGTGTCGAAGGCGTGCGGGCGATTGTGCTGATGTCTGCATCGACAGTATTCAGTGCCGGCGCCGATCTCGCCGCAATGAACAAGGAAAGCTCTAACAACAGAACCGCACCTCCAGGTAGCCCTTTCGAGCTGTTCGAGGCACTGACGAAGGAGACCCGGCCCGTCATCGCTGCCGTCAACGGCGGCGCTTACGGCGGAGGCTTCGAACTCACGCTTTGCTGCGATGCGATCGTGGCATCCAGCAAGGCATTTTTCGTACTGCCAGAGTTGGGCCACGGGGTTCTTCCCAACACTGCGCTCGCGCGGTTGCCTGCGCTCATCGGCGTCGCGCGTGCAAAAGCTTTGGCCTTCACACGGCGCAAGCTTTCGGCGAACGAGGCTCAGCAGATGGGATTGGTCCACGTGGTGATTGAGCCAGAGGGCCTGGAAGATGCGGCGGTCGCTTTGGCTGACAGCATCGTCGCGAGCGCGCCCCCCACCGGCATCGCGGCCGCCAAGGCGGAGTTCGAACGTTGGATTGGTGTCGATTGGACTTGGGCCCGATCGGGCCGCAGCCGTTCGAATCCAGAGGAGCGCAAGGAAGGTACAACCGCGTTTCTGGAAAAGAGGGCGCCGGACTACGAGCGCTTCTGGCGTGCTCAGTAGCACCGCGCCGCGCCAATCCCGCGTGCGCGCCACCTACATGCGCGGCGGGACGAGCAAAGGGACGTTCTTCCTTGCGGAAGATCTTCCGGAGATCGTGCGCAGCGATCCGGCGGCGCGCGACAGATTCTTTCAGCGCGTCGTCGGAAGTCCAGATGCATACGGCAAACAGATCGATGGAATGGGAGGAGCCACTTCCAGCACCAGCAAGATTGTTGTCATCGCCCGCAGCCAACGGCCGAACTGCGATGTGGACTACACCTTCGGGCAGGTCCCGATCAACGGTGACCATGTCGACTGGAGTGGGAACTGCGGCAACCTGACCGGTGCCGTGGGCCCGTTCGCCATCCACCGAGGGCTGATCGACGTTCAATCGGACGGTCTGTCGGTCGTGCGGATCTGGCAAACCAATCTCCGCAAGCTGATTGTCGCGCGCGTGCCCGTTGAAGCTGGAGAGGTCGTGGAACTGGGCCAGTTTCGGCTCGATGGTGTCACCTTTCCCGCTGCGGAAGTGCAGCTGGACTTCGTTGATCCAGGCAGCGGATCGGACGACGGAGCGGCCTCTTTGTTCCCAACGGGCAATGTGGTCGATGAACTCGACGTTCCCGGCATCGGACGCATGGATGCTACCTACATCAGCGCCGGTAACCCCACGATATTCGTGGATGCGAGCAGCCTTGGCCTGCTCGGCACCGAGCTTCAGGCTGACGTTAACGGCGACGTGGCGCTTCTGAGTCGGCTTGAAGCCATTCGCGCGCACGGCGCCGTCGCCATGGGCATTGCACCGAACGTGCATGCAGCGTCCGCACGGCATCAGCATGTGCCCAAGCTCGCTTTCGTCGCCACACCGCAAGACTACACGGCATCAAACGGCTCTCGGGTGCTATGGACGGATGTTCAGTTGCTCGCGCGAATCCTGTCGATGGGTGTTCTTCACCATGCGATGACCGGAACGGGTGCGGTGGCACTGGCTGCGGCGCTCTCAGTGCCCGGTACCGTCCCGCAGCGGCTCGGAATCAAGACGATGCCCGTCCACTTCGGTCATCCCTCGGGCAAGGCCCGGGTCGGTGCGGAGACGGTTCGGACAGCGAGTGGATGGCACGTCAGGAGTGTGTCGCTCAGTCGTTCGGCAAGGCGTCTCATGGACGGCCACATCTTCGTCCCTTCAGACTTCACCTGAGGATCATTTGATGAGTATCAACGCGGCGGACCAACTGGGTCCTGAAGCCTTTTATCGACAGCGCCTTGCGGAAGGCGTCTTCCAAATCCAGCGCTGTCAGGCATGCGGCAAACATTTTTTCTATCCGCGCGTGCTGTGCCGCCACTGCGGAAGTGACGCGGTAGAGTGGGTAAGCCCCAGCGGCTGTGCCACGGTCTACTCCACTACTGTGGTGCGTCGCAAACCAGAGGACGGAGGCAGCCACAATGTCGCCGTCGTGGAACTGAACGAAGGCCCGCGAATGATGACCCGCGTGGAAGGCATCGCGCCGGAGAGCGTGCGCATCGGATCTCGCGTGTCGGCCCGGGTCGCCCGCGAAGGGGCTGGCACCGTGCTCGTCTTCGACGCGCGCGCGGAGGGCGCATGACAAGTCCCCTGCGCGGCGCGGCCGCCATTGCAGGTATTGGCGTCGCTGGCCTGGGGGAGGCCCCAGGATACAGCGCCTTGGACCTGCTTGGCCGGGCCGCACACGCGGCGATCGCGGACGCCGGTTTGCGAATGACTGATGTTGACGGCCTCTTCTGCAACACATCAGCCCACTCGCACCCGGCGCTGTCCGTGGGCGAGTACCTGGGACTCAAGCCATCCTATTCGGAAAGCTCCAGTATCGGCGGCTCGGCGTTTCTCGGATACGCGCTGACCGCAGCGATGGCGTTGCAGGCAGGCCTATGCAACGTCGCACTCATTTGCTATGGCAGCAACCAACGAACGGCGCTGGGCAAGCTGCAGGCCAAGGGCGGTTCGCAGGACTACGAGGCACCGTACCGGCCGATCCATCCAATCACCAGCTTCGCGCTTGCTACCGCGCGGCATATGCATGAGTTCGGAACGACTCGCGATCAATTAGCTGCCGTGGCAGTTTCGGCGCGAAAGTGGGCGGCCCTCAACCCCGAAGCATTCATGCGCAAGCCGATGTCAATCGATGAAGTGCTGTCCGCGCGGATGATCAGCGATCCGCTCACCGTACGGGACTGCTGCCTCGTGACGGACGGTGCCGGTGCAGTCGTCATGGTGCGAGCCGATCGTGCAAAGGATATGCCCCAAAAGCCCGCGTATCTGCTTGGAGGCGGTATGGCGCATTGGCATATGCAGATCGATCAACTTGAAGACTTCACGCGCACTGCGGCTACTCAATCTGGCCCTGCGGCCTTCACCATGGCAGGACTGAAGCCGCAGGATGTGGACGTACTACAGATCTACGATGCGTTCACAATCAACGTGATTCTGGCATTGGAGGATCTGGGCTTCTGCCCCAAGGGCGAGGGCGGGCGTTTCGTAGAGGATGGCCGCATTGCGCCAGGCGGGACGCTGCCGGTCAATACGAACGGTGGAGGGCTGTCGTGCTGCCATCCGGGGCAGTACGGCATCTTCACTCTCATCGAAGGCACCCGTCAGCTACGCGGGACTGCCGGTGAACGGCAAATCCCGGGTGCGCAGGTGGTTCTTTGTCATGGCAATGGCGGACGGCTGGCAAGTCAGACGACTGCCCTGCTCGGCGCTTCAGTCTGAAGAGGCGATGGCGGCAATTCACGTGCACGACGGAGCTGACCATGGCATGCACGGCAAGCACCCAGGCGGAGACTCGATGTCCGCGACGGGCGATACTTGCGCATTGACCAATGACCGGCCACAAGCGACAGGAGTTTTAGCGCCTCGGAGGCAACAAGCAGTCAAGAGCCGATCGCCCCGAACGGATGGGAGACTGGGTCACTATTCGAAGGCGGCGGCACGCTGGGGCTGCAACAAACCGGCGGCGTGGAGGTCTCCAAGGTGGTCTCGGCCAACATGACTGTGAAGCGCCGGACAACTCGGTTATGGACGTGCGCTGGAGGCAGTTCGATTTTCAGCGCTGTGGAAAACCATCAACGTTGCCAGGTTCTAAAGAACTGCGGAAACTCCGAGGCGCGAGCCGACGCGCTTGGCGAGGTCTTTGAGGGCGTCCGCGACTGGACCGGAGAGGATATCGCGGGTCAGTATCGCAGAGGCCCCTCCAAGGTTCAGCGCCATCACGCGCTTGCGGTCGGCGGAAATGACCGGCACGCCGACGGCGTTTACCAAGGGGTGCATCTTGCCTACGCCGATGACGTGACCCTCAGCGTCGTATTGCGCAAGTGCGTCTTTGAAATTCTGGCGATAGACGGCGAACTTCGCAGGCCGTTCAATCCGGATGTCTTCGAGAACTTGGCGCCGTTCCGGCACGGACAGTCCGCACAGGTACGCCCAGCCCGCGGCGGAATTCATCACTTCATACGTTGAACCGACCTGCAGGTTCAACTGAAGAATGCCTTCACCTGAGGCCCGTTGCACGATCAGCATGTCGGCGCCGAAGCGCGAACTCAAAGAGACGGAGCCACCGAAGCGCTGCGCGAGTTCTCGCATCAGCGGGTACGCATATTCGACGACGCCCGTGTTAGCGGCGGCCGCATGCCCCAGTCGCAGGACGGCCTCTCCGATGCACAACTTGTCCTGTGCAGTGCCAGGCACCAGAAATCCAAGCTTCTTGAGGGTCTGGCAGAGGCGCCAAACCGTCGGCTGCGGCAGGCCCAGCATGCCCGCCAAGTCGGTGGGTCCCAGCTCCCTTCGCTCGGCAGTGAAGCACTGCAGGATCATCAAGCCCCGCGCCAAAGCTATCACCACACCACCGCGTTCTTCTTCCATGGATTCTCCTGTATGAATTGAGGATTCATTTTGCCGCTTAATTAGTGAGGAGGCGTGGCCATCCAAGAAACGCGATCACCTTGGTAAGACGACAAGCCACGACAGAGCATTGCTTTCACTTGACGGGCGAAACCTCGATGTGCAATATGGTTCGTAAAACGAATTGATCATTCGTAGAGTGAATTATGGAGACAGAGCGAGCGTCTCGACTTTGTGAACAAAACCCCACAGGAGACGCCCGATGCTGCACGACTCACCAACTCGGACCACGCCTGATGCTGCCGCGAGCGGGTTGCCCAGTCGCAGCTCAACATTGCTCGGCCGACTGGCCGATTTCGTTGCGGGCATTTCGTTGGACCGTTTGCCGGAAGCAGTCATGGAGAAGGCCAAGTGTCACGTGCTCTACACGATGTGCAATGCGGTGGCGACGGGAACGGTCGCGGACCCGGTGGCGCCGTGCGTCGCCGCCATTGGAACCGCGTTTGGCCCTTGTATGGCTTGGGGCACGACCATGACCGGCGGCGCCGGGGAGATTGCATTCCTCAATGCGGTGTCGGGATCCTATCGCGCGCAGAACGATTTCGATCCGTTGTCCGCCACTCATCCGGGACTGGTCGTCATTCCGGCGACACTTTCGCTCGCCCAAGCCCGAAAGTCGGGAGGAGCAAGCGTGCTCGAAGCCGTTATTGCGGGTTACGAGGTATGCACCCGGCTCGCGGCGCCGATGGCTCAGTCACTGGCCGCGCGTGGAATGCGTCCGACCGCGGTCGTCGGTGCTATGGCAGCAGGTGCCGCGGCGGCGCGCTTGCTTGGCCTGGATGTGGCGCAGACCGCTAACGCGATTGGACTCGCATCGCAGGTGGCATCGGGCACGTTGCAATGTTGGACGGAAGGCACCCCTGAGTGGAGGCTGCAGTTCGGCACTGCCGCAGATGCGGGTATTCGCGCAGCGCTGCTGGCGGAACAGGGCGTTGTGGCGGCGCAGTCAGGGTTGGACGGCAGCCAGGGCCTGTACTGTTCGATGACCGGCAAGGTGCCGGAAATGGGATTCGAAGGCTGGTCCATTCTGGACGTTGAACTTCAGGCCTTCCCGGGCTCAGCGGCGGTACAGCCGGTGCTGCAAGCCCTGGCGCTAGTGCTCGAGGAACGCAATTCGTCTCAAGGCACGGGCGCCGTCGAGATCACGTTCTCAGAGGAACCGGGATTCCGTGGGCCAGCGATGGAAGAGCGCGGTCTCTTCCAGGCACCCGACCAAGCACTCGCCAGTGCCCGCTTCATGAGCGCCGTTCTGGGTGTGCATGGCACCGAGGGGCTGAGCGACTGGCGCCGGTATGTGAACAGCGCAAGGGTAGCGAATGTCGCTGCACGGATCTTGATTCGATCTGGTCAGGGTGGTGGCGACGAAATCAGCATCCGTATGGATGGCGCGGCGCCGGTGGTTGTTCCGCGCAAAGTGTTTGCCGGCCACACATGGCGCCAAACGGTCGCGCTGCTCGCGCCGTCCGCGCGCGCTTGGAGCTTTCCGAAATCGCTGGAGCGTTTCGTCGCGCTCGCCGGAGGCATCGAACGTCTCGAGCGGCTGGACAACGTGGACTGCCTTCTCGAAACGATACGACCCGCTGAAACAACTACAACCAAGGACATGCGATGAAGAGAAGAACCGTACTCGAAGCATTCGCCAGCAGCGTGGCGCTGCTGGCAGGAGCCGCGCAAAGTGCTGACTGGCCGCCACCACTTGTTCGCATCGTCGTCGGGTATCCGCCAGGAGGACCGAATGACCTGATCGCGCGGGCCATCGGCTCTCGGCTTGCCTCCGACCTGCAGGCGACGGTGATTGTGGACAACCGGCCCGGCGCCAGCGGGATGACCGGCGGCGCGCATGTCGCCAAGTCGAAACCCGACGGCGCCACGTTGTTGCTCGACTCCACCACGCTGTCCATCGTCAACGCCCTGTACGACAAGCCGCCCATTCAGGCAGACACAGATCTCGCGCCGATCACGCTTGTAGGGAGGGGCTCGCTGTTCCTGGTGGCCCATCCGTCCCTGGAATTCACGGGCGTCAACGACCTTCTGCGCTACGCGCGCTCCAATCCGGGGAAGCTCGCGTATGCCTCAACTGGCAACGGTACTGGCCCGCACCTGGCCGGCGAACTTTTCCAGCAAATGACGGGCGTGAGTCTCGTCCACATTCCCTATAAGGGCAGCGCGCCTGCAGTGACCGATCTTTTGGGGAACCAGGTGCAACTCATGTGGGCAACTGGCCCAGCCGCACTGCCGCATGTGAAGGCGAAAAAGTTGACTCTCCTGGCCGTCACAGGCAGCGAGCGAACTGGCGACCTTCCCGATGTCCCCACCCTTCACGAATCGGGTGTGAGCGGGTATGAGATGTCCATCTGGTGGGGCGCATTCGGACCAGCTTCTCTCCCTCCTGATCTCGCCTCGAGATTGTCGAAATTCATCAATGCAATTTTGTCGGCACCCGAGGTGCGCGAGCGGTTTGGTGCGTTGGGAATCGAGGCCGTCGGAACCACCCCGTCCGACTTTCAGAAGACCCTTCGCACCGACATGCTGAAGTACGGTGAAATCATTCGACGGGGCCAGATCCGCCCCACCTGACCCCCCGGTCTCTCTCACCCAGAACCCGACATGCAAACGAATCACACCCGAGGTCTACTGAAATCACCGCGCTCGCACGCTTGGGCCCCTCATGGTTGAAGCGATGACAGATTTTCTCCTGACAGACCAGTGCGACGCGGTAATGAGACTGCGATTGAACCGACCCCAGGCAGCCAACGCGCTGAACCGGGCCATGCTCGCCGGTATTCAGGCCGCGCTGGTCGCCGCGCGAGAAGACGGCGGCGTTGGTGCGGTGCTTCTGTGCAGCACAGGTCGCGCCTTCTGTGGTGGTATGGACCTCAACGAAGCCTTCGATCCCGTTGCGGCATTTTCACAGCAAATGCGCCGAGAGATGCTCAGTGCGACGCTGGCAGCGATGGCGGAATTCCCCAAACCCCTTGTCGTCGCCGTCCAAGGCCCGGCTGTCGGTGCCGGTTGCATGCTTGCATTCATGGCGGATGTACTGGTCGCCGATGAGGCCGCAAGATTCTCCCTTCCGGAAGTCGCGCTGGGCATGCCTACGCCAATCGCGGCGACCATCGCGGAATGGCGAGGAGGCGCGTCGCTCGCACGCCACCTCGTTCTGGGAAACGGGACGAGCACCGCCGCAGATATGCGTGTCGGAGCTATCTCGTCGGACACTGGCGCCAGTCTCGATTACTTCGCAGCAGTTCGGACGGCCGCCCTCGCGAGGCAGCCCGCGCATGCGTTCGGGCCAACCAAAGCCTGGCTGGCTCGATCAATCGTGCAACAACTTGAAGTAGCGACCGCGGAAGCAAAGCGGATCGCGGAAAGAACAATGTGATAGATACCCTTGGCGCAACGCTGAGACACAACCTCGAAGCCCGCAACGGCATGCTGGTCCCCGGCGCAGCCAATGCCTTGGCCGCACGTGTGATCGAAGACCTGGGCTTCGACGCGGTCTACATCAGTGGAGCAGGTGTTGCCAACACCTACCTTGGGGTACCGGACATCGGATTGGTCGGATTGGCGGAAATGGTGCAACACACGCAGGTCATTCGCGACGCATGTGATCTTCCGCTCATCGTGGACGCAGATACCGGTTATGGCAACGCGCTGAACGTGCGGCATGCGGTTCGCTCGCTCGAGCGCGCCGGCGCCAATGCGATTCAGCTGGAGGACCAAGTCATGCCCAAGAAATGCGGTCATTTCGCTGGCAAGGCCGTCGTCGAAACCGCAGAGATGCTCGGCAAGATCAAGGCGGCCGTTGATGCACGTCATAGCCGGGATTTTTTGATTATTGCGCGTACCGACGCGCGCGCAATCCATGGTTTGGATGCGGCGCTGGAGCGGGCGGCGGCCTTTGCTGCAGCGGGCGCAGACCTGACCTTTGTAGAGGCCCCTGAAAGCCCGGATGAGCTGGCACGAATTGCGCGTGAGCTCCAATGCCCGCAGGTCGCCAATATGGTGATTGGAGGCAGGACGCCAGCACTTCCGGCCAAGGAACTGGGGGAGTTGGGATTTGGCATGGTTCTGTATGCCAATGCGGCGCTCCAGGCCGCTTTGCAGGGGATGATCCAAGCACTGTCGGTCTTGCGCAACGAGGGAATTCTTTCCGAGTCGTCACACCTGATTGCATCCTTCCAAGAGCGGCAGCGGATCGTGCGCAAGGACGAATTCGACGCCATGGAAGATCGGTACGCAACAGGATCACCGCCGGCCTGAGCAAGTGGCGAGCATTGAGAGGGGCGGGTTAACCTGTATGACGAGGCAAGCATCGTTGGCCGCCTGCACTTTCCAGCGACCTTGACGTCGTCAAGGGCAGGCCCAGGTTTTCTTCGGTAGGGTGGGGCCTCGACGCCATGCGAACGCTGGTCTCGAATTACCTCCATGTTGGAGCACCGCCGCCTCCAAGTCTCGGTGTCGAGTGAGGTGCCCACGAGCCCGGCATGTGCTACCCATGACTCATGGTTACATTCCCGAACTGTAGTGTGCCGCCGCCCCCCCGCTCCGCAGCCTGGGATTCAGAGGGTTTTGAGGGATCCCCGACGGGTCTGTCGGAGTGGCGCGCTGCGCACCGGTACAGTGATGCAGGCTGGCGCAAAGCCGCGCGGATTTTTTCCGCGCCGGTCCCCAAACGCGCTATGGCAAACGGCTGAAAAGCAGCAAGGCCACTCAAGCGGCGCTGGCTCGATTTTCGCAGGCTGCGACGCCCATTCCTCTTTTTTCACGAGGTCACGCAGGACCTTGCACACCATCCAATAATCTGCATCCACGATCTGCCCGATAGCAGCTGCCGGTACGTGAACAACAGTTTGAAGGTTGATGTCCCGGGAAGTGGTGTAAGTCTTCTTTCACTCGCTGCGCGGCAAGGCGCGTAGGGCGTAGCCCGGAGCGGCTTGCCGCGCAGCGACCGCTCCCTTCGGGGGTGGCCATCGTGAAGTCCGGATAAGTTTGAGGTGCGACCCACCAAACCTGTCCATAAAGGAAATCACAATGACCACCGCCACTATGGCATTAGCCGAGCTCGCCGAGAAGGGAGCTGATGTCGACGTCCTGCGCCAGATGGTGCAGTTCATGGCCCAGCGCCTGATGGAGCTCGATGTCGAAGGCCGCTGCGGCGCTGCCTACGACGAGAAGAATCCCGCCGAACGGCTCAACAGCCGCAACGGCTACCGCGAGCGCACCTGGGATACCCGTGCGGGCAGCGTCGAACTGAAGATCCCCAAGCTACGCCAAGGCAGCTACTTCCCCGAGTTCCTGGAGCCTCGGCGCACCGCCGAGAAGGCGCTCACCGCCGTCATCCAGGAAGCCTACGTTCAGGGCATCTCCACCCGCTCGGTAGACGACCTGGTCAAGTCGCTGGGCATGAGCGGCGTCTCCAAGAGCCAGGTCAGCCGACTGTGCGGCGAGCTCGATGAGCGCGTCAACGCCTTCCTGGGACGGCAGATCGAGGGCGACTGGCCCTACCTGTGGATCGACGCCACCTACGTGAAGACGCGCGAGGCCGGCCGCATCGTGAGCGTGGCGGTGATAGTGGCCGTGGGCGTGAATACCGACGGCCAGCGTGAAGTGCTGGGTTTGAAGGTCGGTGCGTCGGAAGCCGAGCCCTTCTGGACCGAGTTCCTGCGCAGCCTGAACCGTCGAGGTCTTCGCGGTGTGAAGCTCGTGATCAGCGACAGCCACGAAGGCATCAAGGCGGCGGCTGCGAAGGTCCTGAAGGCCACCTGGCAGCGTTGCCGGGTGCACTTCATGCGCAACGCTCTGGCGCATGCCGGCAAGACGCAGCGGCGCATGGTCTCGGCCGCCATCGGCACGGTGTTCGTGCAGGACTCCGCCGATGCTGCGCGAGCCCAATGGAGGTCGGTGGCCGACCAGCTCCGAGACAAGTTCCCCAAGCTCGGCACCTTGATGGACGAAGCGGAGAACGATGTGCTGGCCTTCATGACCTTCCCGCGGGCGCACTGGACGCAGATCTACAGCACGAATCCTCTGGAACGGCTGAACGCCGAGATCAAGCGTCGCACGAACGTCGTGGGCATCTTCCCCAACGACGCCTCGATCACCCGGCTCGTCGGCGCCATGATGCTCGAGCAGAACGACGAGTGGTCGCTCAACCGGCGCTATATGCAGTTGGAGGGCTTGCAGACGCTGAGCGATACTGCGCCCACTCGGCTGTCCGCAGTGGCACGCTGAGTACCGTGCAGCTCAGCCTTCTCCGGGCTGTGGAGCTACACCACGGGATGGGACGCGACCGTTTGAAGCGTGAGCCATGTCCGCTTTGATAAGCGTGGTGAACGCGAAGCGCCGATCAGCGCCTGGTGGTGGAGGTCGGCTCAGCCTATACACCCCGTCGTGCACAAATTTCCCGCCGGCCAAGGTGTTCATCGCCTCGCCGGGAATGTCCATCAAGACCCGCGTGCGCTGGGGCGAGACGTACGCGGTGATGTATTGCACTGGATCGCCCCTCTGGTCATGAAGCTGGTGGCTCAGCCTGAGCAGCGGCGCACCGATTGAGGTCTTCGGGTAGTGGCCTCGCTGCGGCCCTGCCGCTTCTGCGCGATGTCCTGCACGACCCGGCCGAACTGCAGTCCGTTCTCCATCAGCAGTTCGTACAGGGCGCATTTCTACAGCGCGGCAAGCGTCAGCCCGGCGCCAATCCGCTCAGCTACCCAGGCGTCGGTCAGCATCAAAGGCATCTCGCCGACGTGCCGCAACCTCTGCGCGTGGACGGCCTTTCTGTCGACTGCCACGTTGTGCATCCGCCCGATTTCCGCGGGAACTGTTTCCGTTGCCAGTCCGATGCCCTGCACCTGTGCTTCGCTATGCGACAGCCTCAAATCTTCCACGAAGCTCGGGTAGGGGCCGGGCAACTCGCCTGGACGTCCTCACTTACGTACGTTCCAACATCGTGGCGCCGTTCGAGCTTCGTGCTGGCGCCCTTCGCGCTGTTGAACAAGACGTCGTTCCTTGCCGAGCGGGTGCTGGGCAACGTGGTCTCGTCGGGCATCAAGGTGCTGGTGCCAGCCGTGATCGTCGGCATCGGCACGGGTCTGTTCGGCGAGTTCACTGCGCCGCCCGGCACGGAGCCGAGCATCGACCACACGCTGACCATCATGCTTGCCTCGCTCGCGCTGTTCGTCTTGGTCATCTTCGGGCCGGGTATCGCCACCGGATTGGTGTCCAGCGCGCCGCAGCTTTAGTGCCGGCGCAGCGGCCGGGACGCCGGGTGGCGGAGCAGGGCTCGCGGTTGCCGGTGGCGCAGCCGTTGCGGCCGCAGGCGCGGCGCGCAGCGCAATCGGCGGTGCGGCGGCCGCAGGCCGCTCGGCCAGCACGCTCGCCGGCGGCGCGCGCTCGGCTTATGAAGCCGGTGTTGCGGCCTCGGGAGGCAGCGGGCTGCGCGCTGCCGGGGCTGGCCTGGCCAACTTCGCGCGCAGTGGCGCCGGGGCAGTCGGCGAGCGCGTTTCCGCCGGGCCAGAGTGCCGATACCGCGGCCCGAACCTTCGCTGCTGCCATGGGCAAATCCTTGAACCAGACTGTGTTCGTTAACAACCGTGCAGGTGCGAGCGGCATTATTGGAGCCCAGGATGTCAAGCGCAGCCAACCCGATGGGGCTAAGGACGTGAAGCAACTCGTGGCGATGGCCAAGTTGCAACCCAATCAGATCGACTATGCGTCCGGCGGGGTCGGCATCACCGTTCATCTGGGCATGGAACTCTTGCAGGTGCGCACCGGCATCCGGTTAAACCACATTCCCCATAACGGCTCGCCGGCCGGGCTTAATGTGGTTATTGGTGGGCAGACTACCCTCATGATGTACAGTGGCGCCGCCGCGTTGCCGCACGTCAAAAGCGGGCGCCTATGGCTGCTGGCCACGACCGGCGCCCAGCGAGCGGTGGCGTTGCCGGATCTGCCCACGCTCGCCGAGCAGGGGGTGCCAGGCTATGAGGTCACGGGTTGGAACGGCGTCGTGGTGCCCAAGCGCACCCCACGGGCGATCATTGATCGACTGAACGACTCGCTGCGCGACGCGAGCAAGGATCCCACGGTCGTCACCAGCTAGCGCCTCGCCGGCGCAGAGGCCATGACCACGTCTTTGGCTGAGTTCACCCGCTATCTTGCAACTGAGTTGCGCCAATGGCGCGAGGTGATGGGCCCGGCAAAGATTTCAGTCAATTGAGCGAAAGAGGGCAGGGGCACGGCCGCTGTGCATTGCGGCGCTGCATGTTCAAGCCCAAGTCCGCTATGCTGACCAGACCATCGTGCACACCATGACCCCAGCATCGCCCAAACTTCTTCGCACACCGGGCATGTCGCTCCACCGACAGCTCTATATGTCCCTTCGCGCCAACATCCTCAACAGGACTTGGCCGGTAGGAAGCGCGCTGCCTACTGAGGACTCACTGAGCGCCCAGTTCAATGTATCCCGCATCACAGTGCGGCGTGCCCTGACGGACCTTGCTGCTGATGGGCTTGTTGTTCGCAAGCACGGCGTGGGCACGTTCGTGAACGGCGGTATCGACCTTCCGCGCCCGAATGCCACGCTTACGATGCTCGACGAACTGCGGCGGGCGGCGGGTGAAACCGATGTGCGCGTCCTGGATGTCGCACACCAGCCTGCTCCTCCAGCGATTGCAAGGATGCTGCAGCTTTCTGAAGCTGATTCGGCGTTCCACGCGGTGCGGCTACGCATTCTGGACCGCATTCCGGTGATGATCACAGACGCGTGGGTGCCCGAGCGCTTCGGGGCGAAGATTACAGCGGCTGCCCTGAAGAAGCATCCCCTTTACGAACTACTGTTGGCCCACGGCATGGTCTTTGGCCGCGTGATCCAGGAGGTCAACGCGGAGGCTGCGAGCCCTCAGTTGGCACAGCAACTCGAGACAGAGGTCGGATCGCCTCTGCTGAGGGTGTCGAGGCTGCTGCACGATCCGCAGGACCGGCCAGTCGAGTACATCACCGTTCACGTGGTGCCTGAGCGCACGCGCCTGCTGATGGAAGTGCCAGGGCAGGCGATGAACACTCTATCTGCAGGACAGTTCGTGCACGACGGGGTTTCCCAGTCACGGGCAAGACGCCCCAAAAAGCACGCCTCAAAGTAACGTCGGAGCGAGCCGGTTCACTTTGCCAGCACTGCCAAGACAGGTCGAGCAGCTTTCCGCTCTGGCCTACCCAGCCGGCCATGGTGGACGGATTGATCGAGACGCCGTCGCGGCCATAGATGCGGCTCGGACATTGAGCCGGAAATCTGCCCAAGGAGCAGAAGCAATACGGCGGGCGGACTGCGCAAGACCGCATGTCGGTAGCTCTTGAAAATCTGAATGACATCCGCTGAATGAAATCCGCGCTCTCAGCAAGTCAGGGCGCCAAACGTTTTTCGATGCCCGGCACCGACTTGATTCCCTGGGCGTACCAACGCATCTCGTTGATCACGTAGTCTCTGAAACCATCGCCCGGCAAGTCCTTGACGTCTACGCCGGTGGCAATCACGCTGGCAGCCACGGCCGGATCCTTGATGGCGAGCGACATGGCAGCCGATATCTTCTTCACGATGCCAACGGGCATTCCGGCCGGCGCGACCATGCCAAACAGCCCTGTGCCCACGATGTCAATGCCTTGTTCTTTGAAGGTCTTGATATCTGGGTAGGTCGGGCTGCGGCGATCGGAGAACAGCACAACCAGCTTGAGCTTGCCGCTGTCGATCATCGGTTTGAGCGTTCCGAAGTTGCCGAGGAATCCATCCACACGCCCGGACACGATGTCCGTCAGCGCGTTGTTTACGCCCTGATATGGAACGCCGATGAGCTTCGAACCCGTGCGGGCGTTAATCACCTCCATGATCAGTTCCGACGCGCCGCCTGCGCCAGGCAAGCCGATCTTCACATCGCCGGTTTTTGATGCGGCAATCAAGTCAACGGCGTTGTTGATCTTGGAGTCACCGTGAACGAAGATGCCGGCTGGCGCTTCGAATGCCAGCCCGATGAAGGTGAAATCTTCAGGCACCCGGTAGCCCAACGAGCCGCCTGTGGCTGCCCGCAGCGCCGGCATCGCAGACAGGCTGCTGTTGGATGCGAATAGCAGGGTATAGCCATCGGGCTTCGATTCAGCCACATACTTTGTGGCGAGCACCCCGGTTGCGCCCGGCTTGTTCTCGATGACAACGGGTTGGCCCAAGGTCCTCGACATGTGTTCGCCGAGCTGGCGCGCATAAATATCGGCATTGCCGCCGGCCGAATAGCCGACGATCACCCGGATAGGCTTGCTGGGCCATGCCTGCTCCGCGTGCAGTAGCGGCGCGGTTGCAAAAAATGTGATGCCAACGCCGGCGAAGAAGGCACGGAAGCGCATGATGTCTGTCTCCTTGTATTGGACCTTATGGTAGGAACTGGGTAAGCCAGCGCCGAGCGTTCCATCACTGTGAACGGGCTGTCTAGGCATGCAAGTGCCTGGCACACTTCTGCATCATCTGAACGATCTGCGCACCTGCTCATGCGTCTGGATTGGCCATCGCGTGGGTATCGATCACGTTGACGATACGCTGTCCGAACAGCAGCTTCTTGCTTGAGGCATGCGCGGCATTGCCGGAACGGCATGGATTTCTCTGGGCGCACAACTGAGCAAACGGCACTGCATGACGCCCGGCTGGAGGGGGAGGTCGCGGGTGGTGACGCGCGGCAAACCAAGCGCGGCCGCGGCACGCCCAGCTGTGAAGACCGATGTCAGCGCGCCGCAGCGACCCGCACGGGTCGTCAGAAGCAGCGTCAGGGCGCCTGCGGGGGAGCAAGCGACGGCCACTCTAGCAAGGTGCGCGCAGATCGCGCGAAGAACCACTCCTTGTCCGTGGCCGACATGATGTCGCTATCGCGCAGGTAGTACAGCAGATCAGCCCAGCAGTTGCCCGTCTGGTTCTGCGTGAAGTCGGTAGCCCACATCAGGTGGTCGATGCCGAAAGCATCCACGGCCCGGCAGAATTGCCGCTGGATTTCCGGGAATGGGTATTCGCCGCCCCAGGTATGCTGCGCCGCGCTCCACTTCATCCAGATGTTCTCGTGCCTGCCGAGCGCGAGGATGTCTTCCCATTGTTGGGGCGAGCGCGTGGAGCCGCAGTGGTCGATGATGAAGCGCACACCTCCCAGGCGCGTGACGGTGCCGGCCAGTGTCATGCCTACGTCGCGGCCCAGCACGCTTACGGGCAGGCCGTGATGTTCGGCGAGCTTGAGCAGTTCGTCGAAGCCGCCTGCCTTGAACACTTCGCGCTCCTCGGGAAGGCGCAGGTCGATTCGCACCGAACGGCACCCCGGCGAGGCCGCGAGCGTGACAAACAATGCTGCAAGGTCTGGGTCACGCCGGTCCAGACGTTGGACGTAGGCAAAGCGCCCAGGGTACTTGAGCGATGCTGCTTCGGCCATCGGGCTTAGGGGCCGCTTTATGCCGCCGGGCAGAAGGGCGCAGGGCGTGCTGTGTCCGTCCGGTTCGATCGTCCAGACCTCGTCGATCAGCACAGAGTTGATGCCGAGTGCATCCATACAAGCGAGCGCTTGGTCCATCCCGATCGTCATGAAGATGTGGGCCTGCGCGTCCAGAATGTCGAGTGCCACTTCAGTTCCTTCCGGTGAAATCGGAAGTAGCGATAACGTCGCCATATTTCGCGATCTCCGATTTCAACAGCGCCCGCAATGTCTCGGGCGTAAGCGCAAGCGGCATGCTGCCTAACGATTCAAGTTTGGCTTTTACCTCGGGCAAGGCCAGGGCCTTGAGCATCGAACTGTTGATCTTCGCGACGACATCGGAGGGAGTTGCCGCCGGCGCGATCAGGATGATCCAGCCGGTGAAGTCGAACCCAGGCGCCGCTTCGCCTACAACCGGCATGTCGGGCATGTCGGGCAAGCGCTCCTTGCTTGTCACGCCGAGCATCCGAAGTCGGCCAGAATTCACAAGCTGCTGCACGTTGGGAATCGTGTCCATCGTGTAAGTGACCTCACCCGTCACCACTGCGCTTATCGAGGAAACACTGCCCTTGTATGGTATCTGCCGAGCCTTGATGCCGGCCGCGCGGTTGAACGATTCAATGCCGATATAGCCGCTGCTCGACGCCGTCGCGAAGGTCAAGCCATCGGGCTTGCGCCTGGCCATTGCGACAAAGTCTTTCAGCGTCTTGGCTTCCGACGAAGCGCTGACCACCAGTGCAGCGGGCGTGCTGTAGACGCCAGCGACGGGTTGCAGGTCGCGGTTCAAGTCGTAGTTTGCATTAGGAAAGAGGAACCTGTTGACCACGATGGCGGGTGCGAAGCTGCCAATTGTGTAGCCGTCGGGTGCAGACTTGGCAACGTACTCGGCGCCGATCTGCGTATCCGCGCCTGGCTTGTTCTCCACGACCACTGGTTGGCCCCAGTCTGCAGACAGCTTTTGCGCCATGAGGCGAGTGACCAGGTCGGCAGCGCCGCCCGGCGGGTATGGAACGATGAAGCGGACTGGCTTGTCGGGCCATCCCGCATTCGCTGCCAGCGATGCGGCGAGCACAGAAATGCCAATGGCCGTGCGGATAGTCTTCTTGACGGAATGCATGCTGGTGTCTCCTTCGATTTTTGAGGTATGGACGGTCAGTGCCGCAGCAGCAGATAGCCTAGGAATATCAGCGCCAGCCACAAGGTGTCGATGAGCAGCAGCGCCAAAGGGTGCCAGCCCAGCTTGACAAGTTCCTCGAACGATGTCTTTATGCCGAGCGCCGCAATTGCCAACACGAGGCAGAAGCGAGAGGCCAGGCTCATGACCTCGCCCAGCGCCGACGGCAGCAGTCCCGCACTGTTGACGAGGACCAGTGCGATAAAGGCAAGCAGAAAGGCCGGGACCAGGGCGCTGCGCGCACCAGGCAGCGCACCGGTCTCACCGGCGCGGTGGGCGCGACGGCGCCAGTACCAAGCGAGGCCGGCAACCAGAGGCACTAGCAGTGCGACGCGAAACAGCTTTACGAGGACGGCCGTGTCGGCGGCCGTGTGCGAGATCATCAGACCTGCGCCGACGACCTGCGCAACGTCGTGAATCGTGCCTCCCAGAAAGATACCGGCCGCCACATCGCTCAGCCCTAGCAGGCGCGCGATGCCCGGGTAGAGGATCATCGCCAGCGTCGACAGGCTGGTCACACCCACGACCGCGAGCAACGTCTGCCGCTCGCTTCCCGGCCCCTTGGGCATGACGGCCGATACGGCCAGGGCCGCCGATGCGCCACAGATCGAAACGGCCGAGGCGCACAGGAGGCCGAAGTCCGTGCCAGCGCCAAACCGCCGGGCCAACCAGGCACCCAGCAACACGGTGCTGGCGACGCCGCCGGTAGCGACGGCTAGTGGGCCGATGCCGAGCGCCCCGATTTGGCCGGCCGTCATGCTTGCGCCCAGCAGCGCTACGCCGGCGCGCAGCACAAAGCGAGTACACCAGTCGATGCCGGGCCGGCAGCGCGCGTTGTCATAGAGGAAATGGAACGCTAGCCCGAAGAATAGGGCGTAGAGCAGCTGCGGGCCACCATAATGTTCGGAGATGAATGTCGCTGCCAGCATGACGACCAGCGCCAAGGCGCTGCCCGGCCAGAGGCGCAGAAAGCACTCACACCATGGGTGGCGGCCGGCGCGCAAGAGAAGGGCATGCATTGGACGCTGGCCTCAGGCGGTCTTGAGCTCCTGGAAGGCTTCCAACGCGCGCAGCGAGTACACGTAGGCCGCACCCGCGTTCAAGGCGATTGCAACGCCCAGCGCATCGCTCATTTCGGCTTCGGTCGCACCGGCCTTGGCCGCAGCTGCTGCGTGCGACGATATGCAGCCATCGCAGCGAGTCGTGACAGCTACAGCCATAGCGATCAACTCGCGCGTCTTGGCGTCCAGTGCCCCGTTGGAACCCTGCGCGGCGGTGAGCCCGCGGTAGGCGTCCAGCATCTTCGGATTGGTGTTCCCGAGGCGTGTGTACGAGCGCTTGAGTGTGCCAAGCAAGTCGGTCCAGTTCATGAACATGGGCAAGTCTCTCTTTCTAAGAGGTGGTTGAGAAAGGGTGCTCAGGCTGCCTGCCGGCGCAGCGCCACCGTGGTAGCGATGTAAGCAGCGATGCGTGATTTGAGGCCAGGGACGGCGGCCGAACGAACCAACTCGTCGAGGTCGCCTGCGGCATTGGTCCGGCGTGCTGTGAAGTTCTCGAGCGCCAGTTCTATGGCTGTCGTCAGCGCATGTCGGTGATCGTCAAGCAACGCCATGGCCAAGCCTGAGTTCAGCGCTTCCTCCGCCGAAATTGCGCTGGCTTGCTCGAGCCAGCGCTGTGCAAGCCCGGGATCGACCAGACTCTTGAGCCGCTCCCTTCCGAGCACAATGCCAAAGCCCCTGAATCCCGGGAAGGCCAGAGTCGGCATGCCATCCAGCAGCCGCAACGAACATGCGGCGAACAGATCGGCACCTACGCCCATGATGCGACCCTGAGCTTTCGCCACTGTGAGAAAAGGTGCTTCGGCTACGCGCTGCAGCATCAGTTCGACGCGAACGAAGCGGGCCAGAAGGCTGTCGTCGGTCTCCGCGTCGAGGCCAGACAGATCGAAGCCGGCGCAGAAGTTGTGCCCCGCACCTTCGATCACAAGCGCCCGCGCCTTGCGTGCGCCTGCCTCGTCGAGCGCGTTGTTGATCCCGCTCACGATGGATGCCGAAACGGCATTGGCGTTGGCTGGCCTGTTGAGCGTCAGGGTGCCCACTCCCGCCTGCCATGAAAGCATCACTTCCGCATCGCTCACCCGTCACTCCTCGGCATGTTGGAGTAACCGGAGATGAAATCCTTTGCGGCGCCCGTCGCTGGATCGAACAGATGGCGGCGCTGCTGGCCAATGTCGGTTCCGTATACATGAATGCTGATCGAAACGCGATCGGCAAATGCATTGGCGACCTGGTGAATGTCCCCGGTCTCGGGCGATACACGCGCGGTATCACCTTGGGCCAACCGCTCTAGCGAAGCGTTTGGCCTGAGACTGCCGTCGATTATGCGAAACCCCTGAGACACTTCCCCGCCGCGCAGCATTCCGATCACGCCCCAGACGCAGTGATCGTGGACAGGTGTCTTCTGGCCCGGTCCCCATACGAAGCTCACCACGCTGAATCGCCCTGCCGGATCGGCATGCAGCAAATATTGCTGGTAGAACTCTGGATGCGGCATCGCAAATGGCGCTGGCAGCCAATCGTCGTTCGCGATCAGCTTGCTGAGAAGCGTGGACACGCCATTCATCGTTTCGATGGCATCACGCGATGTTTGGAGCACGGCCTCCATGCCCTCAATGAAGCTGCGCAGCTTCGCAATTTTTCCATCGGATGTGCACGGGGTGGCTTCGGTATTCGCGAGGGTTCGTTGCATCTCAGTCCCTCTGCCGGATCAGCAAGGCATCCCGCACTTGAGCCGTATGCTCACCCAACGACGGCGGGTTGCTGCGCATCGCAATGCGTTGGCCGTTGATCCGCACCGGCGACGTGAAAGTGCGTGTGCGTGTGCCGCCGGGCAGCTCGAGGTCCTGCACACAGCCCATATGTGTCACCTGCGGATCGGCCAATGCCTGCTCATAGGTATTGATGCGCGAATGGGGCACGCCCGCGCGGTTGAAGACTTCGATCCAATAGGCCACTGGCTCATGCACGAAGTGCGTCTCGAGAATCTCCTTGAGGGCAGTCTGGTTGGCCGCGCGCAGCGTCGGAGAGGCAAAACGCGGATCGTCTGCCAGCTCGGGCCGGCCGACGGCAGCAAGCACAGAGCGCCACAGGCTGTCGTTGCCCGCTGCAATGGCGATGTGTCCGTCGCTGGCCTTGAACGCCTCGTAAGGCGCGTTGCGCGGGTGCGCAGAACCGAGCTTGCCTGGGCTTCGCCCAGTGCCGAAGTACTCGCTGGTCTGCAACGCAGCAATTGCCAGCGTGCAGCCAAACATCGGCACGTCGAGATGGACGCCGATGCCAGTCGCGCGCGCCTTCACGAGCGCGCTGGAAATCGAAAATGCGCCATACAGGCCCGAGGCGAAGTCGGACACGGGAACGCCGCATTTGACAGGGGCTTCCGAATCACCAGTCACGCTCATTACTCCGGCTGCGGCCTGAATCGTCAGGTCGAAGCCGCCCTCGCGCGAGCGCGGTCCGCTCTGGCCGAAAGCCGAGATCGAGCAGTAGACGAGTGCGGGATTGCGCGCTGTCAGCTGTGGCCAGCCAAGTCCGAGCCGGTCCATCACGCCGGGGCGATTGTTCTCCACAACGACATCCGCTTCCGATGCCAGCGCGAGCGCGGTGGCAAGGTCGACAGGATTCTTCAGGTCCAGCACAACGGAGCGCTTGTTGCGGTTGAGTGAGGCGAAGTTTTCGCTGAATCCGGCGCTGATCGGCGGCCAGGCGCGCAGCGCATCCCCGCCCGGGGGCTCGATCTTCGTGACCTCCGCCCCCATGTCCGAGAGCAGCATGCCGCAGAACGGGCCGGCGGCGATGGAGCAGAACTCGAGGACGCGCACGCCGGCGAGCGGCAGCTTGTCGAGGTGGATCTCGGTCATGAAAGTCCTTGTCGGTGGATTGGGCTGCAGTCTAGGTCTGGTCCCTCGCGCAAGCTCGCTGTTCCAGAATGTTGACCGCGCAGCCGGGACGGGGGCGCTGGGTACCATCAGGCTCGACACAAGGCCCACACCAAGCGCCGGGTACTTGGCACCCCACCGACAGGAGACAAGTCATGAACGCCATTGAGGCCTTTGCCCACTGGGCCGCAACTTCCACCGACCGGCATTCGGACAAGGCCGTGCTGCTCGCCACACATGCCATCACTGATGTCTTTGCCTGCATGATTGCCGGCGTCACGGAACCGGGCCCTGTCATTGCGCGGCGCGCTCTCCCGGTGCTGGCCGGCGTTGCCACCGGCCCGAGCACGGTGATGGGCCAAGACGCTGGCGCACCACCGATGTGGGCGGCGCTTGCCAACGGGACGGCTACGCACGTACACGACCTCGACGACACCTTCCTGCCCGCCATCAACCATCCGAGCTCGGTGATGGTTTCCGCGCTCCTGGCGCTGGCGCAGGAGAAGTGCCTGTCCGGCGCCAAACTGATCGACGCCTACATCGTGGGCCTCGAACTGCACTACGCCCTGGCCCGCGGCCTGATGCGCTCGCATGCCGACCAGGGCTTCCACACGACGGTCACCGTGGGCAGCATCGCCGCGGCCGGCGCCTGCGCGCGTCTGCTTTGCATGAGCAAGTTGCAGATGGCCCACGCCATGAGTCTGGGCGTGAGCTTTGCAGGCGGCATCAAGGGCCAGGCCGGCAGCATGGCAAAGCCGCTGCACGCCGGCCTCGCTGCGCAGCACGGCATCGAAGCTGCGCTGTTGGCCCAAGCCGGCTACGAAGGTCGTCTTGCCGTCCTCGACGGCGAGTGGGGGTTCCTGCAGGTGTGCGGCGGGCCCGACGCGAAGGGCTGGAGCGACGAGGTGCTTGCCGAGACCGGCAAGCTGCCGCTGGCCATCGAAACGAAGGGCTTGATGGTCAAGCGCTATCCGTGCTGCGCATCCACTCATCGTGTAATCGACAGTCTGCTGGAGTTGCGCGCCGAACACGGCTTCGGGCCCGACGACATCGAGCGCCTCACCGCCACGCTGCCCATGGGCAACTTTCGCAATCTGATTTATCACGACCCGAAGGCCGGGCACGAGGCCAAATTTTCGATGGAATACACCATGGCTGCCGCGATGGTGCGTGGCAACCTTGGCTTCCTCGAGTTCGAGGCCGAGTCCATCAGCGACCCGGCCATCCGCGCCCTGCTGCCCCGCATGGAGATGAAGGCACGTGAAGCGGGTGCCGAAAAATCCAACGCCGAGATCGTACCGCCGCACAAGCTGCAGGTGCAGCTAAAGGATGGCCGCGTGTTTGAGCGCGAGCGAGCGCACGCCAAAGGGACCGTATTCGATCCGCTGGATGACGTGGAGCGCTGGGGCAAGTTCAGCGGCTGCTGCCTCGGCCTCGTCTCGACGGCAGTCGCCGAAGCGATGTATGCGAAGCTGGCCGGCGTGGCACAGATGATAGACGTGAACGAACTGGTGCCCGCCGTGTTCAAGCCGGTTCGCCAAGGCATGCGCCAGCGCGATGCACGCATCGCGGCCGCATCTGGCGCCAGCAGGCTCAAAGCTGAAGCTGGGGCTGGGGCTGGGGCTGGGGCTGGGGCTGGGGCTGGGGCCACGACGGCCTGATGCGCTGGACAGGACACATCGTGAATCGATTGAAAGATAAGGTCGCCACCGTCATGGGCGGGTCGACTTCCTCTTCACCAACTTTGGCCTGCGGATCAGGGGCGGACCGCTTGTTGCGCGGGCATGTGCCGGTGGACGCCTGAAATGCGGGCAACCGATGGCTCTGCCGATGGCCAGGTCCTTCGCATGGGCCGCTACGTCGCCAGCATGCAGGCGCAAGACCTGCCGCCTGTCCAGCTTGACCGGCTGGCCGCGTGCATGCTTTACAACTTCTCCATCGCTTCGGCCGGCTACGATCCGAGCGACGTGATTCAGTCGGCGATGCTTGCCGTGCATAACGCGCCCGGCTGTTGCAGTCTTCTCGCCGGAGGGGCGCCGCGCAGCGCGGTGGACGCTGCAGGCATCAACGCCGAAATGATTGCCGCCGGCGGCCAGACCGACACGCACATTGACATGGGCGGTCACCTGGGTTGCGTTGTCATCCCCGCCGTGTTGGCCTTGGCCGAGCAACGCAATGCGTCGCCTCGCGACATCGTGGCCGCACTGTCCGCTGGCTATGAATTGCCGCCGCGCATCGGGCGCGGCGCCGTGGCCGAGACCACGGCGCGCGGCTTCCGCGGCACGTCCTTGTTTGGGGTGTTCGGCGCGGCGGCAGGTGCGGCGCGCGTGATCGGGCTGGACCCGCAGCGCACTGCGCATGCTTTGTCTCTGGCCGCCAATCTCGCAGGCGGTATCACGCAGTGCTACACGGATGGGTCGCCCGAAGGCCCATTGCAGGTTGCACACGCCAGTCGCGCGGGTGTGCATGCTGCGTTGCTGGCCGAACAGGGCGTGACTGCTTCGCACCACGTGTTCGAAGGCGGGAACGGCTTTTTCAAGGCTTTCTCGGGCGCCGTGCACGACGTCCCCCTCGACGGCTGGACCTTGCCGGAGGTGACGTTTAAGCCGTTTCCGGGTTGCGCGATCAACCAACTGCCTGTGTTCGTCTTGCTCGACATAATGCGAGCCGAATCGCTGGAAACCGCGGACATTGAAACCGTGGACCTGCGGCTTGCGCCTTCGCATGCTAGCTACCCCGGTATCGATCGCCATGGCCCGTTCGATACCCGGATGAGCGCGGTGATGAGTGCGCCTTTCATGATGCAAGTTGCGATGGATACGGGTACCTTGCACCGAGCCGATTTCTCTCAACGCTTCGGCGCTCATGACAGCGTGCACGGCCGCAGTTCGCGGATACGCGTGCATGCGGACGCCGCGCTTGCGCCCTTTGAAAGTCGGCTGGAGATGACCCTGGTGGACGGCCGCAGGCTGAAGCGCGCTGCGCCTCCCGTCAGTGCGCTTGCCCTTGACTGGGCCCAGACGCTGGCGTTGTGTGCAGGTCTCTCGCGTGGCTGGCCGGTTGCCGATGGCACGGCCGCGTTCGAGCGTCTCCGCGTCGCGGTAGAGGCACTCATGTACAAGCCTGCAGCGGGAAGTCTCGCGAACCTGATGGAAGCGTCACGTGCGAGCGCGCGTGCCTGAGCCGCACAGAAGGAAGAACGCCAATGGATATTCTCGACGCACAGATTCACATGTTCTACACGCTCGGGCTGGACGAAACGATTGCGGCCATGGACGCACTTGGCATCCAGTCGGCTGTGATCGACGAATTCTGGGACTACACGCCCGACCGAAAGAACGGGCTGCCACACGCGCTCTTGCCCGGCGGCGTGATGCGGCCTGTGAGCCCCCTGGCGCAAGCGGCGGCGTTGCGTTTTCCCGAGCGCTTTTCCTGGCTGCAGCGCGTGGAGCGAAAGGACCCAGACTTGGCCGCGGTGTTTGCCATGCTCGCTTCATCCCCCGGCTGTCGCTCCATCCGGATCGACACGCGCGAGCCGGCCGAGCGTGAGTCGCTGCTGGGCGGGGGGCACGACATGATGATGGCGCTGGCGCAAAAGCATGGACTTGTGGTGAGCGTGCTCAGCCGCGAGACAGGGACTGTCATGCACGGCGCGCTCAAGCGCTTTCCCGGCGTGAACTTCGTGCTGGACCACTGTGGTTCGCCCCAGTCGATGGCCCAGTGGGACGAGATCCTCGCGCTGGGTACCTTCGGAAACTGCTGGCTGAAGTGGAGCCACGGCCACCACTTTTTCGAGGCCGGCCGCTTCCCTTACCCCGGCCTGCAGGATCAGTTCGCGCGCGCAATGGACAGCTTCGGCAAGGAGCGCGTGATGTGGGCCAGCGATTTCACGCACAACCGCGCCGGGGCGACATGGGCCGAGTTGTTGTTTTACCTGCGCGAGATCCCGTCGCTCAGCGAAGGCGACAGGGAGTGGCTGTTTGCCCGTGCTGCGCGAGAGTTGTTCCGCTGGCCCGCGCCCGAAGTGCCGGCAAGCGCGCCACACTTTGCCAAGGTGGCTCGGGCCAAATTCTGAACGGCCCGGACGGCTGGAATCAGACCAACGCGCCCCAGCGGTTGATCACGCCAAGCAACGAGGCATGGGGTGCCGACTTCCCAAGGTCGTCCGACAGGTCCTGCGCGGTCTGTCGCACCTGCTCGCTGAGCTCGCCCAAGCGCTGTTCGTTCAATGTATCGTGCGCGCCCGACAAGCCGATGGCCGCGATGACGGCGCCAGTGCCATCGAAGATGGGGGCAGCGATGCCGTTGACGCCCGTGCGCCACTCACCCCGGTTCACCGCATAGCCGCAGCTGCGGATCTTTTGCATCTCGGCAAGAAACGCGGCAGGCCGTGTGATGGTGCGCGGGGTCGCTGCAACAAGTTGCTGCACCGCATGGTCGAGCCAGCCTGAGGTCTTGAAGGCGATCATGGCCTTGCCGGTGGCGACGCAGTGCGCCGGCACGCGGCCGGCGATCTGGCTGTAGGACCGTACCGGGTGTGCATTCTCGACCTTGTGTACGTAGACCACTTGGTAGCCGTCGAGGACCGAAAGATGCACCGTCTCACCGGTGTTCTCCATCAGCGCCTCCATGACGCCGTCGGCCTTGCGCCGCAAGTCGAAGCCGAACAGGGCAGCCGACCCCAGCTCCCACAGCTTGATCGACACCGAGTAGGTGCCCGCACTACGGCGCGAAACGTAATGTTCGGCGACCAGGCCCTGCAGGAGACGGTGAGCGCCGCTCTTGGGCATCCCAATCTGCGCGGCGATCTCGCTCACACCCATGGGCTGAGCGTGGCGCGCCAGAGCTTCTACTACACGCAAGCCTTTGACGAGAGTATTGTTCATAGCAAGTACCGCTGTCCCCGACTAGTTGTATTATGGATAATACAAGAAAACATCTTCGTTCACAACCTTGGAACGCGAGCGCTTTGCGGGGTGTGCTGCCAATATCGTCCACATGAACATTGCATCCGTCCGCGAAGTGGTCAGCGCCGAAGAATGGCAACTGCGTGTTGACCTTGCTGCCTGCTACCGGCTGGCCGCGTTGTATGGCTGGACCGACTTGCTGGCTACGCACATCAGTGCGCGCGTGCCCGGGCCGGAGCACCACATGCTGATTAATCCCTACGGCTTGATGTTCGACGAGGTCACCGCTTCTTCGCTGGTCAAGGTCGATGCCACCTGCAACAAGGTGATCGACTCGCCGTTTCGCGTCAACCCGGCGGGCTTCGTCATCCACAGCGCCGTGCACGAGGCACGGCCAGACGCAGGATGCGTCATGCATACGCATACGCGCGCGGGCTGCGCGGTCGCCGCGCAGAACTGCGGAGTGCTGCCCATTTCCCAGCAGTCGACGTTCGTACTGGCATCGCTCGCGTACCACGACTATGAAGGTGTGGCCTTCCGCAGCGAAGAGCGGCCACGACTCCAGAAGGACCTCGGTAGCGCCAACTTTATGGTGCTGCGCAACCACGGCCTGCTGACCGTCGGGCGGACTGTGGCGGATGCGTTTGTTTGCATGAATGCCTTCGAGAACTGCTGCCGCATCCAGCTCGACGCACAGGCGGGCGGCGAACTGATCCCCATCGATGAGGAAGTCATCGCGGGAACGGCGGAGGCTTTCCGAGTCCAGTCGGCAGGCCAGGGATCGGCCTTCATATGGACGGCATTGATCCGGAAGCTCGACAGGATCGATCCTTCTTACACGACATGAGCAGCGGCCGGGCCTGCTTGTTTCTGCCGAAGTCGCATACACGCATCGCGGTGAGAGCCCAACAACTCCGGCAAGTCGAGCGCCCACGGCGTAACGTGATCGAGATCTTTTTCGCCAATATCGGCCTGAGTGTCGCTTTCAGCCCCTGCTGAATGCATGGCTAGGGCCAGACACCTGATTGCCGGCGCCGGGCGCCATTGCAATGACCCACCTGTTTAAATTGGCCATCGTAGGCGGAGGCAGCATCGGCACGGTCTACCTGCATCATTTTCTACGCGACGCCTTGACCGCTGGAATCCAAGTCGAAGTAACCGTTTATGACCCGCGCCCGCTCGGGCCTGGTGCGCCTTACCAGGAGGACAGCGACTGCGTGCTGCTCAACTCCCCGGCAGCGTATTCATCAGCCGTCTTCAACAATCGGACGCACTTTGTCGAATGGTTGGTCAAGCATGGAATTGCATCGGAGGAAGTAGCGGGGCCGACCTACTTCCCGCGCAACCTCTACGGCCGCTATATGCGCAGCATCGCTGAGGAAAATCGGACTCTGGCCAACGCAACCGGCACTGCCCTTGCGCACCGTCAATGCCGTGCGATCGACGTCGCCCGTCATGACGGCGCTTACGCAATCACAGACGAGCAGGGCAATGTGCGCCACTGCGACCATGTCGTGCTTTGCCTTGGCAATCCTCTGTCCGATCGCTTCAGCCATCTGGCGGCCGTGCCCGCTTTCATCGCGGACCCCTATCCGACCACGAAGCTGGCCGGGATGATCCCCCCCGACGCCTCAGTTCTTGTGCTGGGCACAAGCCTGAGCGCTATCGACACCCTGTTGGCATTGAAGGCGGCGGGACACCGGGGCCCATTACATGCAAGCTCAAGAACGGGACGACTGCCAGTGGTGCGGGGGCGCGCGTTCGGCGCTGTGACAATGCACCGTTTCACATCCGATGAGCTGATGGCTGCAGCGCAAAAGCGTGGTGGGCAACTCGACCTTGAAGTGCTGAAGCAGCACCTTGTCGAAGACTTCCGTATGAACGGCGGCACTGACGAGGAACTTGCAGATGCGTTCCGCGAGATGCGAAGCGACCCCGTCAAATACCTCGATGAGGAGATTGCTGCAGCAACAAGCCACCGTCGCGTTTGGCTGTCTGTGTCGGCTCTCGCCATGAGTTGCATTGAGGACGTGTGGCCCTTGCTCCCGCCAGATCAGCGCGCCCGCTTCCACCGCGACTTTGATAGGCACTGGAAGATGCGCAAGATCAGCTTTCCGATGAGCAATGCGCTGCGTTTGAAGCAGTTGCTCGAGGCGGGCAGCGTGACCATCGGCACGGGTCTGCGCGATGTGCGCCTGTCGGCCGACGGGCGACAGTTCATCAGCACCGAGTTCGGCGGGCGCGGTGAAGTGGAGAGTCACTTCGACCGCGTGGTTGACGCGACCGGCTTCTCTTCGTCTGCAGAAGCGTGCGTCGACCCTCTCGTGCGCGGCTTGCTAGCCGGAGGCACTGCAACCGCTGATGCGTTGGGCGGCCTTACGATCAACCCGGCGAGCGGGCGCCTGGTCAACAGGCAGGGCGCGGAGGAGCAGATCGCCGTGCTGGGCAGTTTCGCAAGTGGCGCCTACTTCTGGACCAACTCGATCGACGTCAATGTGCGTCTTGCCGCGCGCCAAGCGCGCAGACTGGTTAGGGCGGTTCAGGCATGCCCCTGAGTCGCCCAGCTGTTGTTGATCGTTTTCTCGTCCAAGCCGTAGTCTTCGGCGACGCTTGAGAAGCTGCCGGCCGATGACCGAAACCCGGAGTTGGGGAACTTGCTTCTGTCAAGGTGGGAAAAGCAGCGGTGGCATTGACACGAACGGATCCCGGGGATGGTCAGCATCCGTCTTCACCGCGTGAAGTCGATGACAGGCTGATGCGGGGCATCGGGGGGGCGATCTGATCAAGGGAAACAGGCAATAAGTCCTCCTGGTTCTGCTGGCAGTGCGCACGACGCACCTGATGCTGCTGGCACGCATGCTGGACACCATTCCCGAATCTGTGCTTGCCGGTCTCACGGCCAAGCTCCGCCAGCTGGCCAAGAGCCGGACGTTGGCCCGGCACGCTCTCTGGAGCGTTCGGATATCCCGACTGCCATTGTCTTTGCCAAAAGATTCCAGCGAGCCGCGTCTGCATTCTCTTCGGAACATCGCACAAACCGGAAGCGCTTCAACGCTCCGACGAACGACGCAATTGCTGGGCGTCGTCCCACAAATCGGAACGTGCGGCCGGTTTTGCGTCCGGCTCCTAAAGTCGCCACGCCGCTTCCCGAACGGCCGGCGCACACCAATAAAGGAGATCTATGCGATTCATGAAGAAGGCGATCGAGATGCTGGCGCCAGCCAGCGCCACGGCGACGGCGTTGGCACACGATCAGTTCGATGCACTTATCAAAAAACCATCAGAAAGAGACTGGTCAATGAAGCGTTTCCTGATCTCGATCGCCGCCCTGTCAGTGGGCTGCGGAGCGAGTGCACAGTCAACCGTTAATTTGTTCGGCGTGTTGGATGCCGGCATCGCTTTCGGGCGGGGCAGCATAGCGACCAAAACTCAGCTCGTTGGATCCGGTTTCAATTCAAGTCGGATCGGCTTCCGTGGCGTTGAGGATCTGGGCGGCGGCCTTTCGGCCGGCTTCTGGCTGGAAGCGGGCGTTGCTAACGATGATGGACAAGGCGCGGCGTCGAATTCGAACAATCAGGGTAGCGGCGCTGGCGCGGCTGCCCCGGGCAGCCAACCACTTACCTTCAATCGACGCTCGACGGTGAGCTTGGTCAGCGCGAGCCTGGGTGAGCTCCGTCTCGGTAGGGACTTCTCGCCACAGTTCCTCACTACCGTCCAGTACGATCCTTTCGGAGCGACTGGCGTGGGGTCCAATCAGTTGATTCTCGGCGCCACCTCCGCACGAGGTCCTTGGGCCGCCAACGGCGGTAGCGGGGGTCCGGCCATTCGATCTTCCAACGGCATTTCCTACTTGCTTCCGGAGACGAGCTCAGGCGTGTTCGGCATGGTGCAGCGCTATCTTGGCGAGAACACAAGTGGAACGCCGATCGCCAAGGACGGGACCGGGAGTGGCATACGACTCGGATGGCGGGGAGGTGCCTTCGAGGCATCCGTTGCATATGCCAAGACGCAGTACGCGACGGGGGACATCAAGCAGAGCGTCGTCGGCCTTGGCTATACAATCTTCGGTGCACGTTTGACGGCCGCATACCAGCGTGATTCGGTCGCCAGTGCGCTCCCAAGTGGAAAAGGCTGGCTTGTCGGGGCCAATGTACCGTTAGGATCAGGCCAGATTCTTGCAAGCTACTCTGGTTACAAGACCGATGCAGTGACGTCTCCCGCGGCCAATAAGCTGGCGCTCGGGTACATCTACCTTCTCTCCAAGAGAACGGCAATCTATGGCATCGTGGCACGACTGAAAAACGAAGGCACTTCGGCGCAGTCGCTCAACGGTTCGCTGACTGCCGCCGGCAAGTCATCGACTGGCACTACAGTAGGAATACGTCACGCATTCTGATCCGCTGTCCCGATGATCTTGCCCACGCAGTTCATGACAGGGTCTATTGGCAACTTTGCATTTTCTCGGTCTGAACAACACGCTGTTAGTCAGCGCGTCACTGCCTGAACTCCCGGGGTGATTTCATCTTCAATGCCAAGTGCGGATGCACTTTGGATACGTGCTTGAAGGTGGCGGCAACGCGCCATCGCTGTTCTTGCAATGGTCAGTTCTATCGGCTGAGGTAGTCACGCATGCGCGTTCGCATTGGTCGTCAACATCGTGTAGGTGTCGACCGTCTCGCCCGTTTCCGGATCTGTCCATCGACTCCACAACCTTGTCTCGCACCATGGCGCGCCATCGGCCCGGCGGAACTGCCACCCAACGTTCTTACCGCTTTCCCAGTTCGGCTCGTCAAGACTTAAAGCCGGCTTGATGCACCGCTGCCCGGCGCGCCAAACCGATGTGCGCGTCCTGGATGTCGCACACCAGCCTACTCCCGCAGCGATTGCAAGGATGCTGCAGCTTTCTGAAGCTGATTCGGCGTTCCACGCGGTGCGGCTACGCATTCTGGACCGCATTCCGGTGATGATCACAGACGCGTGGGCTGCCGGAGCGCTTCGGCGCGAAGATTACAGCGGCTGCCCTGAAGAGCATCCCCTTTTACGAACTACTGTTGGCCCACAGCATGGTCTTTGGCCGCGTGATCCAGGAGGTCAACGCGGAGGCTGCGAGCCCTCAGTTGGCACAGCAACTCGAGACAGAGGTCGGATCGCCTCTGCTGAGGGTGTCGAGGCTGCTGCGAACAGTTCGTGCACGACGGGGTTTCCCAGACACAGGCAAGACGTCGCAAAAAGCACGGCTCAAAGTAACGTCGAAAGAAACTGACTCACCTCGTCAGCGCTGCTAAGGGGCCTCGGGTTGGTGTGGAACCAGGGGTCCCGCAGCACCGCTTCAGTTATCCGGGGAATGTCCGCGGCAGCCAAGCCCACCTCGCCCAAAGTCCGAGGCAAATCCATCGACCGGATCAATCTGTCCAAGCTTTCTGCCGCAGGACGCCTCTTGTTACCAAGCGCTGTGCGTATGCGATGCTGCTTGCCCGCATCGAAGTCTTGATTGAAGGCAAGGACCGCGGGTGCCGCTATACAGGACGTGAGGCCATGACCCACGCCGAACGACCCGCCGAGCGCGTGCCCTACCGCGTGGCTGAGCCCCATGGGAATCCCCCCTGATAGGGCGATCATGGCCTGCCATTCGGCGCGCAGGCACTCCAAACGGGCGCTGAAGCTTTCTGGGTCGCGTGAACAGGCTGGCAGCGCCGTTGCTAGTGCCCGCAGCGCGCTTTCTGCCAGTGCATCACAGAAAGAATTGGATCGCACGGATGCGAGCGTCTCAATGGCATGGTCCATGGCGCGGACGCCAGTAGAAAGCCAAAGGCGCATGGGTGTGTGCAAACTCATAGCAGGATCCAGAATGATCGCTCGCGGCGCAAGTGCACGGTGCTTGAAGCCAATTTTCTGGCGCCTCTCGTGGTCCGTTGCGGCCGCGACATCACTGAATTCAGCGCCCGACAGCGTTGTGGGAATGGCTATCAGCTGAAGCCGTGCCCGAGTACTTGGGTAGTCTCGATCAGGGGTCTGGCCGCCGATGCGCAACGCAAGGAGGTCTTCGATTGCGTCGAGGTCGCGCTCCAGACACAAGGTGACAATCTTTGCAGCGTCGATCACAGATCCCCCGCCCACAGCTACTAGCAAGTCTGCCTGGCAGTGCCGCACGTATCGAACTGCTTCGATGATGGAGTCCAGCGGGCTGTGAGCGGGAATGCTGGCGAACGTACCGGCGTACCGGTCCCCTAGCGCCTGTTGTAAGCCGGAGATGCACGTAGTGGCTGTCGCAAGTGTCTTGCTCGCGATCATGACCACGCGGTGAGACGACGCCCTGCAGATTTCCTGGTGAAGCGCACCGGCGGCTGTTTTCCCCAGATACACGGTCTCGACGGCCGACTGGGAGAACGTCACCTCCCCGCTATTGCCAGGTCCATCGGCCGAGGCAAATCGCCGGTGTATGACCTCAGTCGTCGACGATCCCACGCCTAGCCTCGTAGATATAGTCCGATCTGTCTCGTCTTCCAAGAACGAATCCCGTGGCGGATGCATCCGATCCAATTGCCGTTTCCCAGCGCATCATCGAATCATGTACAACGGTTCGGCGCGCGATCCGCCAATGGGCGTCCCGCACCTCGAACCGGTCGATGTATCGCCCGATCATGAGCAGGTCAGTTGCGGATTGGTCTCCATTCCTAGAATTGCCCGACATCTGCGACAGCGCCGAACACGCGTTCTCGGGGTATCGCTGCGCGCACCAAACATGGGACTCCACGATCGCTGCTGTCTCACTCTCAAACTCGATGAGGACATTTGCCAGCGAGTGGATGGAGAAAGGTATTGTGAGATGTCGCTCCTCGATCCAACGGGTTAAGCCTGGAATGTCACCTTTGTAGGGCCCGTGGTCATCCGTGGCATCGGGATGAAAGAACTCAGCCACGCGTGTAAGGTCCAATCGGTCCACGGCGCGGCACCAGCGATGTAGTAGATCCAGGATGATGGCGCGGTCACGCAAGCGCTGCGGCGAGAACTGATCCAGTGGTGTCATGTACTTTTCTCAATTGGAATTAGCAGTAATGTCTGCGGAGCGAATCACCTCCGCCCAGCGGTTCGACTCTTCCTGAAACAACTTCTTGAAGCTCTTCACGTCACCCGAAAGCGGCACAACTGCAGGGATGGTGGTCAGCGCCTGCCGCGTCCCTGGATCCGCAAGCGTTTTCGTCAAAGCGATGGAAAGCTGTTCGGTAATGGCTGGGCTGGTTCCCGGCGGCGCAACCAGGCCGCTCCAGGACCCCGCCTCGAAATCGACTCTCTGCTCGCGCAGCGTTGGAACGGTTGGGGTTTCGGCGTCGCGCGATTCGCTGGTGACCGCATAGGGCTGCAGCTTTGGCAGATGCTGGACCACGGCGGCCGCGGGCATCAACCCGATGTCGACTTGGCTGGCCAGCAGCGCCTGTATGGCGGGCGCGGCCCCTTGATAGGGGACATGGAGAAGATTCTTCACACCCAACTTGTTTGCCACGCTGACCATGCCAACGTGCGCCGAGGTGCCGACGCCGAAGCTGGAGTAGGTCAGGCTTCTAGTGCCGGCCAGCGCGACGAGTTCTGTCAGCGATGCGGCCGGTAGGTCGCGGCGTCCGACCAGAACAAAATAGGTGCTTAGCAAACCACCAATCGGTTCGAATCTGAAGGTATCGAATTTGGCTTTCATCGCCAGCGCCACAACGAGCGTGTCCAGGGAGAAAAGCAGGAGCGTATGTCCGTCAGGTTGTGCGCGATAGGCGAACTCGGAGCCAATGACGCCACTGGCTCCTGACCTGTTTTCCACGATAACCGGTTGCCCAAGGTTGGCCTGAAGCCCTTGGGCGATCACTCTCGCGATTACGTCGTTGGCACCGCCAGCGGGGAAGGGAACGATGATTTTGACGGTCCTTGACGGGGCCCATGCGCTTTGCCCGCGTGCCACAGAGGCGACTGGGCCAAGTAATGCAGCAGCTACAAGACCTACGGCCTGACGCCGGCTCTCGATCCATGACTTAGAAGGAACAGTTTTTTTCATGACCTCGTGGCTTCGGTTTGATCGGAACAAAACAGACGTGGGAAACTGATGGAATGCCCTAGCTTCAATCGAGCTTGAACCGCTCTGCTAACCTTGACAGCCGATCCTCCTCGCTTCGCAGCTGAGTAGAAAAATTGGCGCTTGAAACTGCTACTTGCTGTCCACCCGTCGCCTCAACAGCCTTCCTGAAGCCATTTCCTTGGACCGCAGTCCGCATTGCCTTCTCAAGGCTTTGGATGATTGGTGCTGGGGAGTCTTTCGGAGCGAATATTCCGACCCAACTGATTGAAACTAGTTGACCAAGGCCCAGTTCGGCAATTGAGGGCGTATCGGGCAGCGTGGTGGATCGCTTGTGTCCCAAAGTAGCAAGCACGCGCAATGCGCCGGTTTTTTGATGTGGCAGGACTACAGTTAGGCCGCTGATGGCGACATCAACGTTGTTAGCGACTAGATCAGTGACCATTTGGCCGCCCGCGCCGCGATAGGGCACGATAGTTAGATTTGGGATGCCCGCCTCGGCGCTGAGTTGCTGTCCAAGCACTCTGCCAGCGTTATCCACTGTTGCCAGCGAACACGACCTTTTGCTTTTGCACAAGGTCACAAAATCAGCAAACGATTCTGCCGGTAAGCGACCACTGGCAACTAGCACGTTCGCAGCTTCGGAAACAATCGAAACTGGCTGAAGTCGGGCGATTGGATCCACTCCTTTGAAGCCCTGCATATGCTTGGTTAGCAGCACCCCAGGTACCTGAAGCAGTATCGTGTGCCCATCGGGCCGGGCTTGCACCACGCGTTGCGTTCCAATCAACCCGTTGGCCCCGGGTACATTTTCCACAATGACAGGCTTGCTCCAGAGAGCCTCAAGCTCCCGGGCAAGTGCGCGTGCGACTGCATCGGTGCCACCACCAGCTGCGTAGGGAACGACCAATGTCACAGGCTTGGTTGGTGCCCAAGGCGCTTGGGCCAAGGCCTGCGCATGCAGCATCGCACCCAGCCAAATGAATCCAGTGCCAAGTGAGCGTGATCGGGAGCGAACTGACACTTCGCATGCCTTGTTGGCTCGCAGGTCAATGCTTGGCTGCGTGATGGACTTCCGCCAGTTTGCGACAAGACCGCTCAAAGCCGAAAAAACACTGACCAATTGGTCGGCCGTGACATGCATGACGACTCGAAGTGCGTCTGTTGCGCAGGCGCGCGGATAGAGTGAGGAAGGCATTTTTCGGTGTCAAAGCAAAAGGACAGGTTTACCGATCATCCGGCGCGACTCCAGCGCATCTAGTGCCTCATGCACAGACTCCAGCGCATAGGTACCGGCGATATCGATGCGCAGCCAGCCATTCAGGATTCCACCGAAGATGGCGTCGGCGCGCATCTGCACCTCAGCGGCTGTGGTCATGTGATCCCCTAGGCGAGGGCGGGTGAGAAACAGCGAACCGCTTTCGCCCAACTCCAGCGGGTCAAGGTCGGTCACCGGACCGGACACGGAGCCATAGTTGATCACCAGCCCACGGCGCCGCGTGCAACGCATGCTTGAACGCAGCGTGGTGAGGCCCACAGAGTCGAACACCACATCGACGCCCGCGCCGTCAGTTGCATCTCGCGCGCGCTGGTCGAAATCCTCGTAGCCCCATACCGCGTCGGCCCCGCGGCTGGCCACTACTGCGCGCTTCTGCTGGGTGCTTGCCGTAGCAAAAACGCGCGCGCCGCGATTGCGGCCCATCTGAGTGATGATCTGGCCAATGCTGCCTGAGGCGGCATGCACCAGGCAGGTGTCGCCGTCCTTGAGGCGCGCGACGTCATGCACCAAGTAGTGCGCGGTCGCCCCCTGGAACATGGCCGCGGCCGCCTGTTGGAAGGCGATGCCGTCAGGCAGGCGGGCCAGCAGATTCTCGGGCACGGCCGCGAACTCCGCATAGCTGCCCCAGGACAGGCACCAGGCCACGCGGTCGCCGGGGCGGACACGCGTAACGCCAGCGCCAACCTCCACCACCTCGCCGGCGCCTTCCATGCCCAGAGTGCAGGGCAGCGCCACTTGGTATGTGCGCGAGTTTTCGTAGCGGCCCTGGCGCGTGCCGATGTCCATGAAGTTGATGCCTGAGGCGGCCACCCGCACGAGCACCATGCCGGGGCTGGCGAGGGGCATGGGTGCATCGACGATGGACGCGACCTCGGGCCCGCCATAGCGCTCTATGCGCATCGCCCTCATCGTGCGTTTCCCCTTCCGTAGCGCGTCGCCGGATGCGTGGACTTCACACGGCCGCCCGTTCCTGGGAAGAGCTTTTCACGCAGGCTGCCGGGCGCGTACTGCTCTTTGAAGGCGCCGCGGTTCTGCAACTCGGGCACCAGCAGATCGCAGAAGGCCTGCAGCCCCTTGGGTTCCACGGTGCGGATCAGGTTGAGGCCGTCCACGCCGGTATCCTCCGCCCAGGCGACTAGCTTGTCCGCCACGGTGGACGGCGAGCCGACCAGGAAGAGGTCTCGACCCTCTCCGAAGCCCATCAGGTCGCGGATGCGCAGTGGCTTCTGTGCACCAGTGGTGAGTGCTGCAGCGGCTGCCTGGCTGGCATTCGTCTTCTGCACCGAGGGAACCGGATCGTCGAGGCTGTACTTGGCTAGGTCGATGCCAATCAACTGCGAGCGCGTGGCCAGATTGCCCGCGCCGTCCGTATGGTTCTCGTATTCCCGCTGTAGTTCGCGCGCCTGCGCATCCGTGGGCGCGACAATGATGGTGGCGGGCACGAACACTTTTACGTCGTCTTGCGCGCGGCCGTACGCCACTGCCTTCTCGCGAATCTGCCGGACCTGCTTGCGCGCGAAATCCGGGCTGCCGTAGGCGATGAATGCACATTCCGCATGCTTGCCCACGAAATCCAGGCCCGCAGCCGATGCGCCAGCTGAGAACATGAGCGGAGTGCGCTGCATTGAGGGCTCGGACATGTGCACCGCATCGCAGCGGAAATACTTGCCGGCATGGTGGATGGCATGCACGCGGGCCGGGTCCACGAAGGTGCGGGTGGCCTTGTCACGCACCGCAGCGCCGTCCTCCCAGCTACCTTCCCAAAGCTTGTACATCAACTCGACGAACTCGTCGGCCACTGCATAGCGCTCGTCATGCGCCACTTGGTTCTGCACGCCCACTCCGCGCGCCGTCGCTTCCAGGACGCCCGAGACCACGTTCCAAGCCACGCGGCCCTGCGTGAGATGGTCCAGCGTTGAGAGGCGGCGGGCCAGCAGGTAGGGCGTTTCGTAGCTGGTATTGCCGGTGACGCCGAAGGAGAGATTGCGCGTCGCCTGTGCCATGCAGGGCAGCAACAGCATGGGATCCAGCAGTGGCACGAAGCTGCCTGCACGCAGCATGGCGTCCGGCTTCCCTTCGTAAACGTCAGAGACGCCCAACCCATCCGCGAGGAAGATTCCATCGAGCAAGCCGCGCTCGCAGGTCTGCGCGAGCTCCGTCCAGAAGCCCAATGTGTTGTATTCAGTTGCCTTGGAGTCGGGATGCGACCAGAGGCCCGCCCAGGATTGCCCTGGCGAGCCACAGTAGAAGGCATTGGCGAGAAGTTGCGGCATTCAGTGCTCCTTGATAGTGGATGCAACGCTCAGCGCGAGCATGGGGGTTAGGCAGTCCAGGGTGTCGATACGCATTACCAGCTCCTGCAACTGCTGCGCGGCATCGGCATGGATGACGCGGGTTGCGTTCGACAGGTACTTCGACTGCAGCGCCGACTGCGACAGCGGGATCTCCGGCGTTCCCAGACTCACGGGCTTGCGGCAGCGCAGTACGCGTCCGTCGCGCAGGTGAACCACCAACTCGCCCGGAAAATGGGCGGGATAGTCGCTGAGCGGGTCGTCGATGCACCACACCTTGTTCGCCAAAGCGAGGATGTCGGGCGCCTGCAACGGACGGTCATAGAAATCCGCTAGTTCGACCCGACCGCGCAGCAGCGAGAGCGCCACTACGTACTGCATGCTGAAGAGCGCGCGATAGGGTGTTGCCGGCTTCACGCACTCCGCACGCGGCTCGGCAATCAATTTGTGCCAGTCGAGAACCAGCGGGCATTCGATCCGCTCCACGTCACCGACGTCGAACTGCGCGCGCAGTTCCAGTGCTGCGTCGACGAAAGCGTGGATGACGTGGCAGCAGGGGTACGGCTTGAGCGCGATGTCCAACACGCGCCAGCGCTCGCCTAGGGCGAAGGCTGGCATTTCCTTGGGCTGCGGCATGCGACCAACGTGGGTAGCGTAGAAGCCGCGCGTGCCATCCATGCTGGTGGTGGGCCCGACGAAGCCCGCCCGGCCGAACAAGGCCGCTGTTACGCCCGCATGGGCAGCCCATCCCGGGTGGAGGCGCTTGAGCCAGGAGTCGCCCATCTCCAACATGCCTGCGGACATGCTGCCGGCGAGTCCCATGGCATGCACCAAGGTCCTCTCATCGAGACCGTAAAGCATGCCTGCGGCAACTGTGGCGGCGTAGGCGCCACATACTGCGGTGGGATGGAAGCCGCGTCGCGTCAACTCGCCCGCACCTGCGATCGCGATGCGGCATCCAACCTCCATTGCTGCAACATAGGCCACCAGCACCCGAGACCCGTTCGCACCGGTGGCCTGTCCTGCGGCAAAGGCAGCACCCATCGCTGCGGCGCTCGCATGGTAGACGCCGCCAATGTGTGTGTCGTCGTAGTCCAGCCCGTGCGCCAGTGTTGCATTCAGCAGCGCTGCCGATGGCGCGGGAAGCCTGAGGCCGGAGCCGATGGCGGCGGCGTCTTCGCCCCGGCCCATCGGCTGCACCGCGTCCAATGTGACCTTTCCGAAGTCGAAGGCGGAGGATGCAATCGCAATGCCCAGCGTATCGAGCAGATGCCGCTTCGCAAGCGTCAGCACCTCGGGAGGGAGCGCATTCAGCTGCAGTTGGAGGGCGAAGCGCGCAATCTGCTCTGTCTGGGTTCCGGGCAACTGGGGAATCACTTGCATGAGGCACCTTGGCTTCCCGCGAACGTCCGCGCCGCGTCCTTCAGGGCACGCGGGACAGCCCCATCCCAGTCATCCGAGAGACGATCCGCTGGCGACACAACGGTAAGGGCCATCACCATTCGACCCGCGTCGTCCAGAAGGGGGACGCTGAACGCGTTGGTCGTCACACCATGCAGCCGTTCGGCAGGCCAAAGGCCGGCCGCGCGGGCGATCCCCTTTTCGCGGGTCGCTGATATCTCGGCGTCGAACGCCTGCCGTTGCGCGGCAGCGTCTAGCCCTGCCGTGCGGAAGAGGCGCAGGTCCTCGCCCACGAAAGTCTGCGTCACCTGCTCAGGAAGGAACGCGGCGAAGGCCCGTCCTGATGCGGACGCCGTCACGTTCATCACCAGTCCCAGGCGCAGTTCGGAACTGACCGGCTTCGCTGACGGTTCCCAGTGGATCGTCGTCGGACCACGATTGCCCCACACACAGAGGCAGAGGGTATGCTCGCCAAGGCGCGTGGCCAGACCCGGAAGCGCATCCTCCACGCGCCGCACCAGGGTCGCGGAGGGCGATGCCAGTGCGCCTGTGCGCACTTCTAGCGGCCCGACATCATGGGCGTATGCGACGGCATAGCGACCGCCTTCGAACACGAGTGGCCGGAGACCGGAACTGCCGATGCGCTCTACCCGGCCGAGATAGACGGTGTGGTCCCCGCCCGGATACATGGCGATCTTCTCGCACTCGAGATGGGCCGCAGTTCCCTTCAATACGGGCACCCCGCCCACGCCGCTATCGTGATCCAGCCCTGCAAACTTGTCATCTATTGCGGATTTTGCAAACAAGTTCGACAGCGCGACCTGGTCCTCAGCCAAGATGTTGATTGCGAAATGGTCGCTCTCCAGGAACGCCTCATGGCTGCGTGAAGTGTGCGACTGACTCCACAGCACCAAAGGCGGCTCAAGAGATACCGAGCTGAAGGAATTGGCTGTCAGGCCATGGATCGCACCTGAGCGATCGCGGGTGGTCACGATAGTGACTCCCGTCGCGAAAGTCCCTAACGCATCACGTAGCTGGCGCTTATCGAACCGTGTGGGTGAATTCATCTGGGTGTCTCGTTGTAGTCGGGTAGAAAGACCTCCCCGGCCATCAGCCGGCGCGCGGTGCGAGCGAAGCCCAGCACGTCGAACTGCGGCTGGGCCTGAGCAGTAGCGGAGAGTTGCACGCGCACCGGCGTCACGCCCGAGGGATGGCCGATACGCATGACGCCCGATGTCGCTTCTGAGCGCGTCGCATGCACTACGCTGCCGGGGACACAGGCAGCCGCAGCGACGCAAATCGCGCCCGTCGCGGCAATGCTGGGATGGCAGGTGTTCTTGTAGAACAACCGCGTCATGACATCGCAGTCCTCGACGTTTGCGGGTGTCGACACGAGCACCAGCATTGGCATCGCAGGCAACTCCGCATCACGCCAGTCACTCCAGAAGTTCAGGCGGACACCGCACTTGCCACGGATTTCCTGCAGCACGCACTGCTGAGGGGAAGCGTTCAGCGTGGCTGGTGCTTCATCGCCTCTGAGGCCCACGTCCGCAGCGCGCACGAAGACGCAAGGATTGCCCGCGTCACAGATTGACACTTCGATCTGCCGGCCGTCCTCCAACATCAACAGGTCGCTCACGTTTCCTGTCGGCAGCAAATGTCCAGTTCCCGAGCCGATCGCTTCGGCATAGTCCATAAGGACTTCTGCCGCGGTCCCGGGCACGCCCGGAATCGCGCAGTTGCCGAGCACCTGTGCGCGCCCGCCCGACACGGGCACCCGTGCCACCATCAGCGCGCCGGTGTTCACGTTGTGGATGCGCACCACGGTGGACGGCTCCTTCGCCTGCACCAAGCCTTCGTCGATGGCGTAGGGGCCAACCGCAGCGGAGATGTTCCCGCAGTTTCCGTCATGGAATACCTGACGCTGCTCCACATCGACCTGCACAAAGGTGTAGTCCACATCGGCGTCGTCGCGACGCGATGGCGCGATGATTGCCACCTTGGACGTGGACAGATGCGAGCCGCCCAGTCCATCGATCTGCAACGGATCGCCCGCGCCCATCACACGGATCAGCAATTCGTCGCGTGCGGCGCCGGGCGGTGGAAGCGCGGACTCTTGGAAGAACACCGCCTTGCTTGTGCCACCGCGCATCAATACGCAGGGCAATGTGACCTGCTCGCCGAAGCTGCTCATGGCGCTGTTCGCTCGCCAGCCAGTTGCTCGCGGATGCGCTTCTTGTCCAGTTTGCCAACGCTAGTTTTGGGCAATGTCTCGACGAGTTCGATGCGCTCGGGAATCGCGAAACGCGAAATCTCTCCGCTGTGCGCAAAGGCGGCAAGATGATCACGGATCGTCGCAGCCTGCAATGCCGTACCCGCCTTGCCCACGACGAAGGCACAGGGCCGCTCGCCCCAGTGCGCGTCCGGTACGCCCACCACGGCCGTTTCCGACACCTCTGGATGGCGCGAGATGAGATCTTCCAGTTGGATGGACGAAACCCACTCGCCACCGGACTTGATCACATCCTTGATGCGGTCGGTCAGCACCAGCTTGCCGCGCGCGTCCAGTACGCCGATGTCACCGGTGTGCATCCATCCGGACGACCACAGGCTGGCGGACGCTTCAGGATTGTTGAAGTAGCCCTGCGTCAGCCAGGGCGCACGCGCGACGACTTCGCCTGCAGCGCTGCCGTCGTGTGGAAGTTCGTTCATCTGCGCATCCACGACGCGCAATTGCACCAGCGGTGTGGGATAGCCGGCGGCGGTCCGCGCGGCTAGGCTTTCTTCGTCGCCCGTGCCGACGCGCCCAACCGTAACGGCAGAGCAGGTCTCGGACATGCCGTAGCCGGTGAAGATGTCGATACCGCGTGCGCGCGCCAGGGCGGCCAGCCCGCCCGAAAGCGCCGAGCCTCCGATGACGACCTTCCAGCCTCGCAGATCCTGCACGTCGGTGGCTGGATGTGAGAGGACCATATGCAGCACCGTGGGAACGCAGTGTGAGAAGGTGACCTTCTCTCCGCGAATCAATGCCAACAGTCGCTCTGGCGTGTACCGGCCCGGATACACCTGCTTGAGCCCCAGCATCGTGGCCATGTACGGGAAGCCCCAGGCATGCACATGAAACATGGGCGTGATCGGCATGTAGACGTCTTCCCTGTGTACTCGAGCATGGTTTGCACCACTGGCCAGGGCGGCCGTCACTGCAAGCACATACACAACGATCTGCCGGTGGCTGAAGTAAACCCCCTTGGGCGCACCCGTCGTTCCGGTGGTGTAGAAGATCGTGGCGCGCGTGTTCTCGTCGAAGTCGGCGAACTGGTGCTGCGGATCGCCCGAGTCGACCAGTTCTTCGTACTCGCCGCAGAAGCCTGGCGGAATGGCGGCCGACTTACCGTCGTCCAGCAGCACGAAGCGGTCCACCGTGCGCAAGTGCGGACGGATCGCCTCCAGCATCGGCAGGAACTCGGCGTTCACCAGGATCGCTTTGGCGCCCGAGTGGTTGAGCGTGTAGGCCAACTGCTCTGCCGACAGGCGGAAGTTGGCAGTCATGAGCACCGCACCCAACATAGGCACGGCGAAGTAGGCTTCCAGGTAGCGATGGGTGTCCCAGTCCATCACCGCCACGGTGTCTCCCGCGGCGATGCCTAGCGACTTCAGCGCCGACCCGAGCCTGGCCACGCGCTCCTGCAGTTGTGCGTAGGTATGGCGCCGCTCACCGTGCACGATCTCCTGTTCTGCGCTGCAGGTCTGCGCCGATTTCAGGATCTGCCCTATCAGCAGCGGATAGGCATAGGCTTCAGGTGTACGCGGGATGGTGAATGGAGCTTCCATGATGGTGTGACGGAGAGTGGAGATGTCTAGGCGGCGGGGGTGCCCAGCAGAAAGGGCAGGCAGGCGCGCGCGATCGATTCGGCGCTGTCCTGCAGCGCAAGTGGATAGCCCGTCTCCACGGCGGCGGCGCAGCCGTCCTGCATGGACGCGGCGACGCGTTCGGCCTGCGCACCCAGGTGCTGCTCCTGCGGAACGCGGAATTCGAGAACCAGGGCGGGCGCCGCGATGCGCTGGAGGTAACCGGCGAGGTCGAGGTCGAAGACTGCCTCATACATCGCGACCGTGTTGCGCCACCCCTGCACATAGTCGATGGCGTGCGCTTCCGCATCGCCGATGTCGGCATCGGTCACTTCGGCGCCGACCAGCAACCTCTGCGGCCACCACAGGTTGCCCAGTGCTGCCTGCGCCGCCGCCCAGGCTCGCACGCGGTGCGAGCCATGCGCGTCGGCTGCGTATTGCGGGTTGAAGCGATCGAAGATCGGCTTGATGGCCGCGTTGCGTGCCGCGTTCTCCGGGATGATGCTGTGCGGATAGCCCGCGAGCACCACGCGGTCCACCATGTGCGGCCAGTTTGCTGCGAGCACCGCGGCCAGCTTGTTACCCGTGTGCACTCCGAACACTTTCACGCGCTCATGCCCCAGTTGCTGCACGAACTCCACCAGCGTGGCGGCCACGTCCTCAATGCGCACGGGCTGTGCGGGCGGGTCGGAGTTGCCGTAGCCCGGTGTGTCAACCGCGATCGTCTGGAAATGCGGTGCCAGCAAGGGTGCGAGGTGCCGAAACTGCCGGTGCGTGCGGGGCGATTCGCTCAGCAACAGCAGTGGTAGTCCCTCGCCCATTACCTGGTAGTGCACCTGCCCGCTGCGCGTCCGTGCATAGGCGCGACTGCTCGCATGCGCGGTCATGTCGATTAGTCCAGGCGGATGTTGGTGACGCGGATAACCTCGCCCCACTTGCGGTACTCGTCGGAGTAGAACTGTGCGAACTGCGCCGTCGGCAAGCTGACGGGGGTCATACCCATCTCGGCCCACTTCTTCATCATCTCCGGCGATGCCACGGAGTCTTGCAACGCGGCCGACAGCGTCTGCACGATGGGCTGCGGAGTACCCGGCGGCGCGAGCAGTGCACCCCAGGATTCGCACACCACGTTGAGGCCCTGTTCGCGCAGCGTTGGAATGTCCTTGATCGACTCAACGCGCTTTGCTGCCGTCGATCCGTAGGCCTTCAATCGCGAACGATACTGCGGCGCGACGGCGATGGGTACCGGCATCAGGTCGACTTGGCCGCCCGCAATGGCCTGCAGCGCCGGGCCGGCACCCTGGTAGGGCACGTGCAGCAGCTTGATGCCCGCTTCACGCGCGAACAACTCCATGACAACATGTAGCGATGATCCGGTGCTTCCACTGCCATAGGTCAGCTCCTTTTGCTTCGCAAGCGCGATCAAGGCAGAGAGGTTGTCCGCAGGCAGTTCCGCGCGCCCCATCAGCGCGTAGCCCATCTGGGCCGTTCCACCGAGTTGGACAAAGCGAGCAGAATCGAACCCGACCTTGCGCAGGTGTGGGTACATGCCCTGGGCGTCGAGTCCGCCCAGCAGCAGGGTATAGCCATCGGGCGTCGCCCGATACACAAACTCGGAACCGATGGCGCCGCTGGCGCCCGCCTTGTTCTCCACTACCACTGCTTGGCCCAGGCGTGTGGAGAGTTGCTGCGCCAAGAGGCGCCCGGCAATGTCGGAGCCGCCTCCGGCTGGGAACGGGACGACGATAGTGATCGGCCGTGTAGGCTTCCAGGCGTCCTCAGCCATCGACAGTGCCGAGGCGAAGCCGCCGGCTGCGAAACCAAGCACGCGTAGCGCGGCGCGGCGATTGAACGTCAGTTGGGGGCGGCTCGATCTCATCTAGTGTGTCTCCAGGTGTCGCCGTAGCACCGAATGTGCTCGGCTGGTTGTTCTGTCATTATGAGACAGATACAACTGATGGCAAGCTCGAAAGCTCCGTGAAGTCGCATGCGCGACAAAAACGAGGATGCGGTTCCGGGATTGCTGCTGCGCCGTGCTGGCAGCTCACGAAGAAGGAGCAATCCACGGTGACGTTCTGCTGCAAGCTCGTCAATACGTTGGCGCGCCTTGCAGCGCCGTCTGCAAGGCGGCGTTCAAGCACAGTGAGACCCAAGCCCTTGCGGCTAGGCTCGTCCGGCGGCAGGGCTGGGGCCGCAAGTTGCGCATGCCGGCGCCGCTGATGTTGAGCAGCATTGAGACCGAGTCCGCGATCTCGCGCGCGGCCAGTGCTTTGGCGGCTCCGGGGCCAGCATGCCGCTGAGCGCCTCGTCTTGTGGCGACGCGCGGCTGCTGTGAGATTTGGGCCTGGCGGGGGGATGCTTCGGCGGTCGTCAGTCCGAGTTGACGTCGCACCAATCAGCCTCGATGGCGCTGCCACTCGACCTCGGCCGGCTTCGGTTCTCAGTGGCAACGTGCGAACAGAAACCTCGTAGAGCCGGCGATGAGATGCCTGCATTCGCTGAGGTGGAACACCTGTTACCGGAGCCCCAGCAGTGGCAGATGCCCGCATTGTCTGCCAAGCCGACAGTCATTCGATGGGGTATTGCTGTGCCAGTGCCCCCAGCTTTTTGTCCTCTTTGCGAACCAAATCGGCGAATTCGACGGGCGAATTAGCAACCGGTTCGGCGGATGCGGCCGATACGGCCTTAAGAACACCGGCGTCGTTCACCGCTTCACGCACTGCGACGACGATGCTCGTGGTGATTCTCGCCGGCGTTCCCCTAGGCGCGAACAGGCCAAACCAACTCACTGAGTCGTACTGGGGCGAACCGGTTTCAGCTGTTGTAGGGACCTCGGGCAGCACCGCCGCGCGCCGGGGACCCTGCGTGGCTACGATGCGCAGGGTGCCGGCCCGGTGATGCGGCAGTGCAGCGGTGATGCCGGTGACCGCGAAATCAAGGTTTCCGGCGATCAGGTCCTGCACAATGGCAGCAGTGCCGCGGTAGCTAACGACGATGAGGTCCGGCACTCCCGACTCGGCGGCAAGTCGCTTGCCAGTCAGGCGACCGATGTTCTCACCAGCGCCAACGGAGCATGGCTTGCGTGATGTTCTGCAGTACTGAAACAACTCGGGCAATGTCCGGACTGGCAGTTTGCTGCTGACGACAAACGCATTGGGCGCCTGCGCTATCGCCGTCACAGGCTCCAATCGGGCCAATGGGTCGATGCCCTTCATGCCTGGCGTGTACTTCATGAGCACAAGCGATGGCACCTGCAACAGCAGCGTGTGCCCGTCAGGTCGAGCGTCCATCACGCGACGTGTGCCGATTAGGCCGTCCGCGCCCGGCAAGTTTTCAACGACTACAGGCTCGCCCCAGAGAACGGCGAGTTGCCGGGATACGGCCCGGGCTGTCACGTCTGTGCCGCCACCTGCCGCGTAGGGCACTACCAGCGTCACAGGGTGGTCGGGCTTCCAGAGGGCTTGCGCATGGACTGCAGCGGCAGCCAGAAGCGGGAGCGCGAAAGTGAGTAGTGCTCGCGCGTTCCGCGCAGTTAGGTTGGCTTTCATGGTCCCTTGTCTACATGCTTGTGGTCGTTCACATCGGAGGTCGCAGCGGGGTTCGGGGCCGGCCAAGCTCACAGCTGAGCCAGTTTGGGGGAGGCTTGTCATTCGAGGACCTTTCCAGCGCTATCCGGGTTGCTTGTGGCCTATGGCGTGCTTCTCGGTCGCAAATCGGTGCAAAGCATTGCGTCTACACCCGCGGCTGGCCGGTTCGTTAACGTTGGCCGGTTTCGCCAGCTCGCGGCGTGAGCATGCGACAGGGGCAGCTATCAGGGGCGCTGTGGACGAATGCGATAGATGGCATTGTTGAGGTCAGCCGAGACGTAGACCGTACCGTTTTCTGAGACAGCCACGCCGGTCGGAATGTAGGGCGCTGGCGCGCCGGGAAAGGGCGCCTGCCCAATCGCCAGGCCGGCCGCGATCACGCTGATCGCACCGGTCTTGGCATCGATGTCGACCAGTCGCTTCGCGCCCACCTCAGCCACCGCAAGACTCCCCCATGGCGTGCTCGACAAACCTTCAGGCCCTTTGAGACCGGTCGCGATTTCGCGCGGCGGACTGCCGTCCAGCGAAATGCGGGTCAGCTTGCCTGCGGTCGCCTCGGTGATGTAGAGCGCGCTTCCATCCGCCGCCAACACCATCTGCACGGGGCCGCCCAGACCGGTCGCCAACACATCGCGCTTCGCAAAGCCAACTCCACTCGCTCGGGTAACGGTGCCAGTGGCGAACTCTGCATAAACGACGCTGCCATCGTCCATCGGGATCGCATCGTATGGCTGCTTCAACCCCGAGAGCGTCGCCACGCCCTTACGCGTAGCCCGGTCGACCACCACCACCGTGCCGCTGATCCACGAGGCCAGTGCGAACTGCGTAGTGGACAGTCCCGTCCCGCTGGGGGTCAACACTTCCGGATCGCGCAGGCGCCGCAGGATATCGGTCACTGCGCCGGTCTTCAGGTCGACCTCGCGGAAACTGAACACGTCGGACACGAAAAGCGAATTTCCCTCGATTTTCAGGCCTGCGGGCACCGAGAGCTTGCCGTGCAGTAGCACGCGAGTTTCGCCGGTGGATGGCTCGAAGGCCTCCACGCTGTTGTCGGCCATGTTGGAAACGTAGATCGTCCCCTCTGGCGATATCGCCATGTTGTCAATCGTGGGCTTGAGTTGCTTCGTCACCGTCTTTCTGCCCGTGAGCAGATCGACGGCTACGAGTTCGCCCGTGCGGGAATCTACGATCCAGAGATTGCCCTTGTCATCCAGTCCTGCGCCGGTGGGCACCCTGAAGCCGTCGGCGATCACCGTGACCTTGCCGTTCGCCGGATCGACCTTGGCGGCCTGGCCCCTGAACATCAGCGCGCCGTAGAGCATTCCGTCCGGACCGACCTTGAAGCCGTTCAGGCTCCCTATGCCGCGGGCGATGAGACGTGGCTGGGTGGCGCCGGTGCGGTCAATCTCCCAGACGGCATCGTTAGGCCCAGTGTTGGCCGTTTGCGAGACGTACAGCTTGCCATTGCGGGCATCAAACCCGACGCCATTAATGCTGGGCATGTCGCTCGCCAACACGCGGATAGGCGCGGTGTCGCTTTCGCGGTAGTGCAGGATGCCCATAAGCACACTGGTCCATGCCAACTCACCACGTGGGCCGACGGCGATGTCATCGGCCTGGCCTTTCACGCCAGCGATGAATGGCCGCGCGGCCCCAGTCTTGCGATCGACCTCCCATATAGCGTTGCCGGCCACGGAGCCGGCGAGAAGTCGGCCCTGGCGGTCGACTACGAGGCCGTGGACGCCGCTGAATGACGAGGGCGGCACGAAGATCTCGGGCGCGGACCACGCCGAGGGGCGGCCAATGTCCGCTTGATGTGGCGGCACCGCGCAGCCAGCAAGGGCTAAGGCAATCGGCAGGACGAAGGCTGCGAAGCGGGAACATTGCTCGCGTAACACAAGAAATCGAGCGTGCAACTTGCCTCCAAGGTCGATGGTCATTATGACGACAATACAACGGAAGAGTTGCTCAGTATGACGCTTGCGCGACAGGCTGCACCCTGTCTGACGAGACCCCTGTGGGTTGAGAAATCAAAGATGAGCGCTCCCTGGTATCTGCGAAACAGCGCGCTACCAAGGGCGACGCCGACCGCTACCGCACTGGGCAGGCCCCGCGCATATGTGAAGACGTTGAGACGTCGACCGGGCGACATGAATTGAAGCAGTTCGCCAGCATCGGCCGCACCATGAAGGGAGGCAGACGCCGGGGATTACTTGCTGAAAACGGGACGATTCGCTCATTGGGCGTGCTTGAACGCTGTGATAAGCCGCGACACCCAACAAGCGTTCGCACCGGCTACCAGCTTTGCAATGTCTCCTGGCAAGTGGTATTCTCGCTATAACGACAATACATGATAGGAAGACAAGCTTGACTGCATCCACACTTCGCCAGTTGCTCGCCCGCCCAGGCATGCTGGTCGCTCCCGGCGCGCATGACGCAATCGGCGCTCGCCAGATCGAACAGGCGGGCTTCGACGCCGTGTACATGACCGGCGGCGTCACCTCGATGGCGCATGGCTTTCCCGATTTCGGGCTGGTGGACTTTAGCGAGATGGCGGGCAATGCGCTGCGCATCACGCGCGCCACGCGGCTGCCGGTGATAGCCGATGCGGACACCGGCTACGGCAACGAGCTGAACGTGATTCGCACTGTGCGCGAGTACGAGTTGCGCGGAGTGGCCGGTCTCCACATCGAGGATCAGGTCTCGCCCAAGCGCTGCGGCCACCTGGAGGGCAAGGAGGTTATCCCGCGCGCCGAGTTCGTCTCTAAGATCCGCGCGGCCGCGGAGGCACGGCGCAATGCGGACACCGTCATCATCGCCCGCACCGATGCGCGGGCTGTTCTCGGGATGGACGAGGCCGTCGCGCGCATGAACGAGGCGCTCGCGGCCGGCGCGGACATCGCCTTCGTCGAAGCCATGCAGACCATGGAAGAGATCGCGGCCGTTCCCCGGCTGGTGCGCGGGCCCTGCTTTCTCAACCTCGTTCCCGGCGGCAAGACGCCGCTGAACGACCTGCGCGAGGCTGAGGCTATGGGCTACAAGGTATGCATCCTGCCTGGCCTGCTGGTGACGGCACAGATCGAAGCGGGCGACGCGGCACTGTCGCAGGTAAAGGCGACACGGCAAGTTCCCGTGGCTAACACACCCATCGGCGACATATTCCGCCGCTTCGGCGCGGAGGAATGGGATGCTCTGCGCGAGCGCTACGGCGCGGGCGCGGTGGCCACGCGCACGAAGGATGGGCGCTGAAATGGCACGCACTCTCTTCGACAAAGTGTGGGACATGCATGTGGTGCGTGACCTTGGCGACGGATGGGCGTTGCTGCACATCGACAGGCAACTGATGCATGACCTGGGTGGCGGTCCCGCCTTTGCCGATCTCGCGCAGCGGCGCCTGAAACTGCGCAATCCCGAGTTGGATTTTGCGGTGCCCGACCATGCGGTGTCGAGCCAGCCGGGCCGCAGCGCCACGACCTTTCCGCTTGGCGGCAGGCTGCACGCCGCACTGCGTAGGGGCGCCGAGGAAGCCGGCGTACGCTTCTTTGAACTGGGCCAGCCGGGCCAAGGCATCGTGCATGTGATGGGGCCCGAGTTGGGCCTGGTGCTGCCAGGGCTCACGGTGGTTTGCACCGACAGCCACACCTGCACCAACGGAGGGTTGGGGGCGCTCGCTTTCGGCGTGGGTTCGTCGGAGAGCGTGCATGCCCTCGCGACGCAGACGCTGCGTCAGCGCAAGCCCAAGCGCATGCGCATCGTCTGTGACGGCGTGCTGGCGCATGGTGTGAGCGCCAAGGATCTCGCGCTGCACATCGTGGCCGCGCTCGGGGCGGCTGGCGGCGTAGGCTACGCGGTGGAATACGCGGGCGCCGCGGTCGAATCGATGGAGGTCGAGGGGCGGCTCACCCTCTGCAACCTGTCGGTCGAATTCGGTGCGCGCTTCGCGCTGATCGCGCCGGACGCGAAGACTTATGCGTATCTGCGCGGCCGCTCCTATGCTCCACAAGGCGACGCTTTCGATGCCGCGGTGCGCGACTGGGAGCAATTGCCCAGCGACCCAGACGCCGCGTACGATCGCGAAGTTCGCATCGACGCCGCCGCGGTCGTGCCCACCATCTCCTGGGGCATCAGCCCCGACCATGCGATTCGCATCGACGCACTCGTACCCGATCCGGCCGCGGTCGACGGCCCGCGGCGCGAGGCCTACGCCGCCGCGCTCGACTACATGGGATTGCGCGCGGGCGATGCGCTCGCGGGCATGCCGGTGGACTGGGTTTTCATCGGTTCATGCGCCAATTCGCGCCTGTCGGACCTGCGCGCGGCGGCCGACGTCGCACGCGGGCGCCATGTGGCTGCGGGCGTCACAGCCTGGGTGGTGCCCGGCTCTGAGATCGTCAAGCGTGAAGCCGAGGCCGAAGGCCTGCGCGAGGTGTTTGAGGCCGCCGGTTTCCAGTGGCGTGAGCCCGGCTGCAGTATGTGCGTGGCCGCCAACGGCGAGCAGGTGCCACCGCAGGCACGCTGCGTGTCCACCTCCAACCGCAATTTCGTCGGACGCCAGGGGCCCGGCGCGCGGACGCACCTCGCCAGCCCCGCGATGGCGGCGGCCGCCGCGGTGACGGGCCGTATCACGGACGTGAGGACACTCCAATGAGCTTCCAGCCTTTCACTGTGTTGCGGGGCGCTGCTGTCCCGCTGATGCGCAGCAACGTGGACACAGACGTCATCATCCGCATCGAGCGCATGACGGCCCTGCCGAAAGAGGCGTGGGGCCAGTGGGCGCTCGAGCCGCTGCGCTACCGCGAAGATGGCAGCAAGGACACGGAGAGCATCCTCAACCAGCCTCGCTTCCGCGATGCACCCATCCTGCTCGCGGGCCCCAACTTCGGATGCGGCTCGTCGCGCGAGCCCGCGGTAACTGCGTTGCAGGGGCTCGGCTTGCGCTGCATCGTGGCACCGAGCTTCGGCGACATCTTCTTCGCGAACTGCTTCCAGAATGGCGTCCTGCCAATCCGCTTGCCGCTGCCGCAGGTTGAAGCCCTCGCGGCGCAAGCCGGCTCTGGAGCCGCGCTAACTGTCGACCTCGAAAGCCGCGTCGTCGTGGCGCCGGACGGAACCCGCTTCCCGTTTGAGGTCGACGCGCTGCGCCGCGAAGCTCTGTTGCAAGGCCTGGACGACATCGGCCTCACCCTGCGAGACGAAGAGCTCATCACTGCATGGCAACAGGCCGACCGCGCACGTCGCCCCTGGGCCTGGCCGCAGCCGAGCTGAACATCTTTGCCCACAACTACATTAAGGAGACAAGTTATGACATTCACTCGTCGCATCGTGCTGGCGCTGGGCGCCGCCACACTGGCCGCTAGCGCCATGAGCCAGCAGTTTCCCGACCGCCCCCTGCGCTTCGTGGTGGGCTATCCGCCCGGCCAGAATGTCGACATGATGGCGCGCGCGTTCGCCGACGCTATGAGCAAGGAGCTAGGCCAGAACATCATCGTGGACAACAAGGCTGGCGCCAACGGAATCCTGGGTGCGCAGATCGTGAAGTCAGCCAAGGCCGATGGCTACACGCTGCTCTTCGGCACTTCGGGGCAACTCGCAATCAACCAGTCGCTCTACAAGAAGCTGCCTTATGACACGCTGAAGGACTTCCATGCCGTGGGCATCGCCGGGACCGCGCCACTGGTGTTGGTGGCCAATCCTGGATTCGCTCCGAAGAACGTGCAGGAGCTCCTCGCCTACGTCAAGGCGCGCCCGGGGAAAGTTGATTTCGGCTCGGGTGGCAGCGGCATCACGGCTCACTTGGCCATGGAACTGTTCCAAGAGGCCGCTGGCATCAAGCTCAACCACATACCCTACAAGGGCTCGCCCGCGGCAATGAATGACCTAATGGGGGGGCAGATTCCGCTGATGATGGAGCCACTGCCCTCCGTGCTGCCGTACGTGAAAGCGGGGAAACTCAAGGCGTTGGCAATCACCTCTCCACGACGCACCGCATCGCTACCGGACGTCCCGACAGTGGCCGAACAACTGCAGAAGGACTTCGACGTGGCTGCGTGGAGCGGTATTGTGGTACCCGCCGACACGCCAGCGCCGGTGGTGGCAAAGCTGTCCGAAGCCTTCCGCGCCGCCGGCCGTACTCCCGCTGTCCAGCAGATGCTGGCGAACTCGGGCCTCGAGTTTCCAACGATGTCGACGGCGGAGTTCCAAGTCTTCATGGAAGCAGAAGTCAAGAAGTGGGCGCGAGCAGTGCAGCAATCTGGCGCGCAGGTTGATTGACGACAGGAGTTGAATCACATGGACCATTCCCCTGACCAAACCGCGGTGCGCTGCGTGCTGATGCGTGGCGGCACTAGCAAGGCCCTTTTTTTCCACGAGCGTGACGTGCCCCCGCCAGGCTTTCAGCGCGACAGGTTCCTGCTGCGCGCCATGGGCACGCCCGACGTGCTGCAGATCGATGGTCTGGGCGGCTCGCGCCTGGTGACCTCCAAGGTCGCGATCATCAGCAAGTCACCGCGCGCCGACGCGGATGTGGACTACACCTTTGCGCAGCTCGATGTGGAGCGCGCACTCGTGAGTTACGACGCCAACTGCGGCAACATCTCGTCGGCTGTCGGTCCGTTCGCGATCGACGAGGGCCTGGTCGATGCCGTGGAGCCCGTCACCGCGGTGCGCATCTTCAACACCAACACGCAAAAGATGATGGTCGCCAAGGTGCAGGTGGCGGGCGGCAAGGCGCGCGTGCTGGGCGACTGCGCCATCGCCGGCGTCCCGGGCACGGGCGCCGAGATCCTGATGGACTATGCGGGCACGGTGGGCGCCAAGACAGGCAAGTTGCTGCCGACGGGCAATGTGATCGACGTGATCACGCTGGAGGATGGGCGGCGCGTTGAGGTCACCATCGGCGATGCGGCCAATCCTTGCGTATTCATCGCGGCGAAGGACCTGGGCCTTGGCGGCAGCGAGCTGCCGATCCCGATCACCAATGACCGCGCGCTGATTGAAACCATCGGCGAGATTCAGGGCAAGGCCGGCGCGATGATCGGCTTGTACCGGCAGTGGAATGACCAGCATCTGCCCGGCCTGCCGCTGGCGATCATGGTGGCTCCGCCTGAGAACTATGTCGATGTGAACGGTGTCGTGCAGAAGGAGCAGGAAATGGATGCGCGCGAGCGTCTCGTGTTCCTGGGCAAGTGCCATGACAGCATGGCAGGCGCGGGCGCCATGTGTTCCGGCGCCATTTCGCGCGTGGCGGGCTCGGTGCTGCACAAAGTGCTCAACCCCGCGGTCGCCCGGACCCCATGGCTGCGCATCGGCCACCCACTGGGCGTGATGTACGTGAAGGTAGAGCCGCACGCCGGCGCGGTGCAGCCACAGCTGCACTTCGAGACCCTCAGCTTCCCGCGAACGGCGCGACGCCTCATGCAGGGCGAAGTGCTGATACCGAATGACTTTGGGTAACGGGCCGAAAAAGCCAGCGATCCTGAGGTGGTGCGTAGGCAAGCGCTCGCGGCGACTTGAGGGTCGTGTCACGATAGTTCGACCGGTCCAGGAATAGGTGGACTCGGCGGATGCGCCGGTGAGTCGCCGCAGGCCTGGACCGGAGATCGGCTAGTGAGGGTGGCACTGCCGCAAGCCGCAGTCATTCCTTGCGGCCATGGAATCTTCACGGTTCCATCCCCTTTGACGGAGAGCTTTTCTTTGCATAGATCAGCCACAGTTCCGCATCTGTTTCTTCTGGTGGGTGAAGGGTTGCGAGGTGGCCATGATTGAAATACGCCACCTGCGCTACTTCATTGCAGTTGCGGAGGACCTGAACTTTCGCCGCGCGGCCGAGCGAATCCACATCGACCAGACGTCGCTGTCGCGAGCGATCCGAGATCTTGAAGATCAGTTGGGTACGCCTTTGCTCGTCCGACTCCCGCGCAAGCTGCACCCGACACCGGCTGGATTGAGATTGCTGAAGGAAGCGCGCAAGCTTCTCACCCGATTCGAGCGCATCAAACGCACAGTTCGGCAGACGCATGCTCTGTACCAGGCACCGCTACGCGTCGGCGTTGCTGATGGCATCGCACAGCCCAGGCTATCCGAATGTCTCAGCGGCTGGCGTGCCGTTGCGCCGGAGGTTCCGGTGGAACTGACAGAGATGCGTGTGGGCGAACTTGTCGGTGCACTCAAGAGCGAAGAAATTGAGGTTGGTTTCTCTTTCGGTATTCGCGATGATGAGGCCATCGCGCAGACTCCTGCGTGGCGCTACCGTCTCATGGCTGTGCTGCCGCGTGGCCATGAATTGACCAGTCGGGAGATCGTCGCCCTATCAGACCTGCTGGCGTTTCCGCTGCTGTCTTGCGATGAAGATTGCCTGCCCGGCCTGCTCTGGCAGATGCGCACCATCGTACGAAAGTACATCAATCGCGCTACCCTCGCGGGCGAGGCCCGCACACTGTCGGGCTACGTGACCCGCATTGCGGTCGGCGCGGGTGTTGGACTGGGTGACGCGGGACATGCACAGACCCTGCGGCGTAGCGACGTGGTGGCATTGCCCGTGGCCGAGGAAGAGCACATCACCACATTCGTGCTGCACAAGCATCAGCGCTTTGGCATTGCCGGTCCTGTGCGACGCTTTCTTACCCACGTCGGCGCTTTGTCATGATCGTTACGGGGTTCGGCTTTGATGCATGGGCAGCCTGCACCGTCAGCATTGGACATTTCGCCGAATCCTAAGGATGCTCGCGGTCCGAGCCGCTGGGGCCAATTCGCCCTCGGCAGCCTGGAATTCCGCCAGCCGACCGCGTTCTCTCGCGGAGTATTAGCCAGCCTTCGCTGAGCTACGCCCACATGGGTGTACCGCACGGCAAATCAATTCCAGACTCGTGCCGTGCGCGCCATGGGGGCGCGCATGCGCCATGGCGCAGCTGCGCCGCAGGGAACTTCGGAGATGGCTTTGCGACAGGGAACAGGCGAGGGTGCCGGATCGAGTACCCAAACAGGCATCCTGCTAGGCCAGATCGCTGCCGTCTTCGGCGTGGTCCTGGCCGGCGTGTGGACGGCTACGCAATGGACCGCCCATGCGCTCGGTTATCAGCCACGGCTGGGGCCTGCATGGGCCGACCTGGCGAGCCTGCCGGTCTATGAGCCCTGGAAGCTGTTCGAGTGGTGGTACTGGTACGACGCCTATGCGCCAAGTGTCTTCATGCGCGGCGGGGTTATCGCCGCAGCCAGTGGACTGCTCGCCACCGGCATAGCCATAGCCATGGCGGTGTGGCGCTCGCGCCTGGCACGCCGCGTCACGACCTATGGCTCCGCTCGCTGGGCAGAGCGAGAAGAGATCCGCAAGGCCGGCTTGGCCGGTCCGGCCGGCGTCTTCCTCGGCCGCAAGGACGACAGCTACCTGCGCCATGCCGGCCCTGAGCATGTGATGGCGTTTGCGCCGACGCGATCGGGCAAAGGTGTGGGCTTGGTGGTGCCGACCCTGCTGTCCTGGCAGGGCTCGGCTGTGATCCACGACATCAAGGGTGAGAACTGGACGCTCACCGCAGGATGGCGTTCACGCTTCTCGCACTGCTTGCTGTTCAACCCGACCGATACCAAGTCGGCGGCCTACAACCCGCTGCTGGAGGTGAGGCGCGGCGTGCACGAGGTGCGCGATGTGCAGAACATCGCCGACATCCTCGTCGATCCCGAGGGTGCGCTGGAACGGCGCAATCACTGGGAGAAGACCAGCCACGCGCTGCTGGTCGGCGCCATCCTCCACGTGCTCTACGCGGGCGAGGACAAGACGCTGCGCGGTGTCGCCAACTTTCTGTCCGATCCGGCTTGCCCCTTCGAGGTCACGCTGCATCGGATGATGACCACTAAGCATCTGGAGAACGGTGAGGGTGGGGCGCCGCATCCCGTGGTCGCGTCGGCCGCACGTGAAGTCCTCAACAAGAGCGAGAACGAACGCTCGGGCGTGCTGTCTACGGCCATGAGCTTCCTCGGCCTGTACCGTGATCCAACAGTCGCCGAAGTCACGTCGCGCTGCGACTGGCGCATCGCCGACCTGATCTCGGCCGAGCACCCTGTGTCGCTGTACCTCGTGGTGCCGCCTTCCGACATCAGCCGGACCAAGCCGCTGATCCGGCTGATCCTCAACCAGGTCGGTCGGCGTCTGACCGAATCGCTCGACGGATCGGATGGCATCGAGCGCAGGCACAAGCTGCTGTTGATGCTCGACGAGTTTCCGGCGCTCGGGCGCCTGGATTTCTTCGAATCGGCGCTGGCCTTCATGGCGGGCTACGGCCTGCGTGCCTTCCTGATCGCGCAGTCGCTGAATCAAATCGACAAGGCGTACGGCCAGAACCATTCGATCCTGGACAACTGCCACGTACGCATCGCGTTCGCCACCAACGACGAGCGCACCGCCAAGCGCATCTCCGACGCGCTGGGCACGGCCACCGAACTGCGCGCGCAGCGCAACTACGCGGGCCATCGGCTCGCGCCGTGGCTCGGGCACCTGATGGTCTCGCGCCAAGAGACGGCACGCCCATTGCTGACGCCCGGCGAGGTGATGCAGTTGCCGCCCGACGATGCGGTGGTGATGGTCTCGGGCCATCCGCCGATCAAGGCGCGTAAGCTCCGCTACTACCTTGATCGCAATTTCACGGTACGCGTCGAACCCGCGCCACCGGTCACGTCCGGCGGCCGCTATGCAGACACCCCGGCGCCGCGCCTCGATGACTGGAGTGGTCTTGCGCCGCTGGCCACGCCCATTCTGGACATGGCGCTGGCGGGGCAGGCTGGCGCCGTCGACGACGGCGGTCGCCAGCACCAGCCTGAACTGGGCGAGGTGGCGTTCGCTCCGCAGCCTGAGCACAGCGCTGACGACCTTGGCCTGCTCGATGACGATGACTCTCCGCTGCCCTTGCCGACACGGCTCGACCCGCGGCTGCAGCGCAGCGCGCGGCTGGCCGCGCTGGACCCTGACGACGGGATCGCCCTATGAGCCGCGCGCGCCTGAACATCTTCCTCGAACGCGACCATGCGCGCCGGCTCGACGAGCTGGCCGCAATGAAGGGGCTGTCAAAGTCTTCGATCATCGCCGCCGCGCTGTCTTCGTTCCTCTCCCCTGACAGTGGCGACCAGCGCGAGGCCGCCATCGGAAAGCGGCTGGATCGCCTTTCGCGCCAGTACGACAAGCTCGAACGCGACCAGAACATCCTGATCGAGACGGTGGCGCTGTATGTGCGCTACTTCCTGACCGTCAGCACGCCCGTGCCCGAGGTGCATCAGGAGGCGGCCCGCGCGCAAGGGCGCCTCCGCTTCGAGCAGTTCATCGAACAGCTCGGGCGTCACCTACTGCGTGGACGCAGCCTGGTCAAGGACGTGTACGAGGAGATCCAGCCCGAGGACAGCCAGTTCTTCGGATTGGGTGATCCGGTGGGAACCCGTGCAGATGATCGGTCGGCGGCCCCGGCTGAAAGCAAACCGGAGGCGGCTTCATGACCGGCGCGCCGCGTGAACCGAACAGATCTGCCGCGCCGGCCTCGCTGGCGCTGGACCGTCGCATCCGCATGCTGCGCACAGCGATGGGACCGGAGATCGCGCAGGCGCTGGCCGATCCCGACGTCGTCGAAGTCCTCCTCAACCCGGATGGCTCATTGTGGCTGGACCGCCTCGGCAGCGGCCGTGCGCCGATGGGCGTCACGCTGTCGCCCGCCGACGGCGAACGCATCATCCGGTTGATCGCGGCGCACGTGCGCGCCGAGGTGCATGCGGACAAGCCCCTGCTGACCGCCGAACTGCCCGAGACCGGCGAGCGCTTCGAGGGCGCGCTGCCGCCGGTCACACCAGGACCGGTGTTTGCGCTGCGCAAGCGCGCCGTTGCGGTGATACGCCTGGAAGACTACGTGGTTGATGGCATCCTCACCGCTGACCAAGCGGCATTCCTGCGCGCGGCCGTGCGCGACCGCCAGAACATCCTGATCGCCGGCGGTACCAGCACCGGCAAGACCACGCTCGCCAACGCGTTGCTCGATGAGGTGGCTGCCACCGGCGATCGCGTGATCGTGCTGGAAGACACGGTGGAGCTGCAGTGCACGGCGGACGACCACGTGCCGCTGCGCACGCGGCCCGGCGTGGTCAGCATGACCGAACTCGTGCGCTCTACGCTGCGCCTGCGCCCTGACCGAATCGTCGTCGGCGAGGTCCGCGGTCCCGAGGCGCTGGACCTGCTCAAGGCCTGGGGCACAGGCCACCCGGGCGGCATTGCCACCTTGCATGCGGGCTCCGCGATGGGCGCGCTCACGCGTCTCGAACAGCTCGTGCAGGAAGTGTCGATGAACGTGCCGCGCGCACTGATCGCCGAGACCATCAACGTCATCGTCTTCATCTCCGGGCGTGGCCGCACGCGCCGTGTGGAGGCCATCGCGCGCGTCGTTGGCCTCGGCGCGAATGGCTACCAGCTCACACACGAACTGGCGTCCGCGCCATTGCCTTCGCTTCCCTCACTGCCGTCAATTCCAGGAGAACCGTCATGACGACTTCGCGCATTTCCGTAAACCCGTCTCTGCACACCGGACGCTTTCGCCCGGCGCTGCAAATCGTGCTGCTGTCCGCGCTGCTGCTCGCCTTCGCGCTGCCCGCCCACGCGGCCGGCTCGAACATGCCGTGGGAGGCACCGCTGCAGTCCATCCTCGTGTCGATCCAGGGACCAGTGGCGCGCATCGTGGCGGTGATCATCATCATCGCCACCGGCCTGACGCTCGCCTTCGGCGACACCTCGGGCGGGTTCCGCAAATTGGTGCAGATCGTCTTCGGCCTGTCGATCGCGTTCGCCGCGTCGAGTTTCTTCCTGTCGTTCTTCTCGTTCAGCGGCGGGGCGGTGCTGGCATGAACGTGAATGACGCTCCAGGCTTCGAAGTGCCGCTCCACCGTTCGTTGACGGAGCCCATCCTGATGGGCGGCGCACCGCGCACCGTGGCGATCGCAAACGGCACGCTCGCTGCGGCCGTCGGGCTCGGGCTGCAGCTCTGGATTCCCGGGCTCCTGCTATGGCTCGCAGGCCACTCGCTCGCGGTGTGGGGTGCACGTGCGGATCCGCAATTCATGCAGGTTTTCGCGCGGCACATGAAGCAGCGATCGCTGCTGGACGTGTAAGGAGCATGCGGTGCTGAATCTCGCTGAATACCGCAAGCGTCCCGCGCTGCTGGCTGATTGGCTGCCCTGGGCCGCGCTCGTCGCGCCGGGTGTGGTGCTGAACAAGGATGGTTCGTTCCAGCGCACGGCGCGCTTTCGGGGCCCCGACTTGGACAGTGCGACGCAGGGTGAACTGGTGTCCATCACCGCACGCCTCAACAACGCGCTGCGCCGGCTGGGCTCGGGATGGGCCCTGTTCATCGAGGCGGAGCGCCTACCGGCTGCCGGCTATCCCCGCTCCAACTTCCCCGAGCCGCTGTCCTGGCTGGTGGAGGAGGAACGTCGCGCCGCGTTCGAACAATCCTCCAGCCACTTCGAGAGCCGCTACCACCTGACGCTGCAGTACCTGCCGCCCGAGGAGTCCCGTGCGCGCGCGACAGGAATGCTCTATGAGAACCGGGCGAGCGAAGGGGTGGACTGGCAAGACCGCCTGACCGCCTTCGTCGCCGAGACCGACCGGGTGCTCGATCTTCTCGACGGCGTGATGCCAGAGATCGCCCGGCTGGACGACGCACAGACGCTGACATACCTCCATGCCACGGTGTCCACCCGCCGCCATCCGGTGGCCGTGCCGGAGGTACCCATCCATCTGGATGCGCTGCTGGCGAATGCGCCGCTCGTCGGCGGCCTCGCGCCCATGCTGGGCGATCAGCACCTGCGCGTGCTGACCGTGCGCGGCTTCCCGACCTCGACTTGGCCGGGCATCCTGGACGACTTGAACCGCCTGGGCTTCGCCTACCGCTGGTCCACGCGCTTCCTGTGCATGGACAAGGCCGAGGCGGAGAAGGAACTCATCCGCCTGCGCCGTCAGTGGTTCGCCAAGCGCAAGAACATCGTGGCGCTGCTGCGCGAGACGATCTTCCAGCAGGAGAGCGTCCTAGTCGACACGGACGCCAGCAACAAAGCGGCGGACGCCGATGCGGCGTTGCAGGAACTGGGCAGCGACCAAGTGGCCTTCGGCTACCTCACCGCCACGGTGGTGGTGATGGATGCTGATGCTGCGGCCGCCGATGAGAAGCTGCGGCAGGTGGAGCGGGTGATCCAAGGGCGAGGCTTCGTGACCATCCCGGAGACGCTGAACGCCGTCGAGGCCTGGCTGTCCTCTATCCCGGGCAACACCTATGCCAACGTGCGACAGCCGATCGTCTCGACGCTGGGATTGGCGCACATGATGCCGGTGTCCGCCGTCTGGGCGGGGCAGGAGCGCAACGCGCACCTGGACGGTCCGCCGCTGATCGTGACGCGCACCGATGGTGCCACCCCGTTCCGGCTCGTGACACATATCGGCGACGTAGGCAACACGCTGGTCGTCGGCCCGATCGGCATGGGCAAGTCGGTGCTGCTGGCGACGATGGCGCTGCAGTTCCGGCGTTATGCCGGCTCGCGCATCTTCGCGTTCGACTGGGGGCGCTCGATCCGCGCCACCGTCCTGGGCCTGGGCGGCGAGCACTACGACCTGGGCCGGGCCGACGAGTCGTGTGGTGAGAACGCCATCGCCTTCCAGCCTCTGGCCCGTATCGACCGCCAGGTCTACCGCACCTGGGCTGCTGAGTGGATCGAGGGTCGGCTGACCCAAGAGGGTGTGGCTGTCGGGCCGGACGAACGCGAAGCGGTCTGGTCCGCGCTCGGCAGCCTGGCCAGCGCACCGGTGGAGCAGCGCACCTTGACCGGCCTGTCTGTGCTGCTGCAGTCCAACGCGCTGCGGCAGGCGCTCGCGCCGTATGTACTGGGTGGGGCGCACGGCAGCTTACTGGACGCCGACCACGACCGTCTGGGGAGCGCGGACGTGCAGGGCTTCGAGATGGAGGAACTGATGCACAGCAAGGCCGCCGCGCTGGCGGTGCTGCGCTATCTGTTCGCGCGTTTTGAGGAGCGGTTGGATGGCGCGCCCACGCTGCTGATCCTCGACGAGGCCTGGCTGTTCCTCGATGACCCGGCGTTTGCGGCGCGCATTCGCCAGTGGCTCAAGACGCTGCGCAAGAAGAATGTCAGCGTCGGCTTCGCCACGCAGAGCTTGGCGGACATCCAGGACTCAGCCATCGCGCCGGCGATCGTGGAAAGTTGCGCAAGCCGCATCTTCCTGCCCAACCCTCAGGCCGCGGAGCCCCAGATCCGCACGATCTACGAGAGCTTCGGACTCAACGCACGGCAGATCGAGATCGTCGCGCAGGCGCAGCCCAAACAGGATTACTACTACCAGTCGCGTCTCGGCAATCGTGTGTTCGACCTGGACCTCGGGCCGGTGGCCCTGGCTTTTGCTGGCGCTTCGACTCCCGAGCACCAGCGCGATATCGATGCCGTGCTCGCCGCGCATGGCACACAGGAGTTCGCGGTCCATTGGCTTCGCCACTGCGGTCTGGACTGGGCCGCCGACCTCATTCCATCGTTTCCTTCACCTCAGGAGATTCAGCCATGAAGAAGACCTTGCTGGCCGCTGCCGCGGCCCTGCTCACCGGTCTGGCACCCGGCGCACATGCGCAATGGGTGGTGATCGACCCGACCAACCTAGCGCAGAACATTCTGACGGCGGCCAACACGCTGGAGCAGATCAACAACCAGATCAAGCAGTTGCAGAACCAGGCGCAGTCGCTGATGAACCAGGCAAAGAACCTGACGAGCCTGGACTTCAGCGCACTGTCCGAACTGCGCGCCACGCTCTCGGCGACCAACCAGCTGATCCAGCAGGCACAGGGGCTCGCCTTCAACGTCTCGCAGATGGAGAGCGAGTTTCGGAGCCTCTACCCGGATTCGTACGGCGCCGCGACCTCGGGCATGCAGATGGCGCTGGACGCGCGCAAGAGGTGGTCCCGCTCCCTCGAAGCGCTGCGCACTGCCACCAAGGTCCAGTCGCAGGCGGTGCAGAACTTCGCCGCCGACGAACGCACGCTGACGGATCTGGTGAATCGCAGTCAATCGGCCGTGGGCGCACTGCAGGCGACGCAGGCGACGAACCAGCTACTCGCGTTGCAGTCGCGCCAGGCGATGCAGGCGCAGCAACTGCAGATCACCCAGGACCGTGCCGCCGCGCTGGAACAGGCGCGCCAGGTCGCGGTGCAGGAGCGCGCCCGCGAGGTGCGCCGGCGCTTCCAGGGTGAGGGCACGCCATACACGCCCGCCAACGTCAACTTCTACGGCAACTGAAAGGAACAGCTCCATGCGAAGAATCCTGATCCTCTGCCTGTGCGCGGTCGCGCTCGTCGCCTGCGAGAAGAAGCCTCTCACCATCGAGAGGGTCGAATCCCTGGTCGCCAATCCCGAGCGCCTGCGGGAATTGCGCGAGGCCTGCAAGGCGGACCATGCCAAGGTCGGCGATGTGCAGTGCAATGCCGTGGCCGAGGCCACGCGGCGGCGCTTCCTTGACGGCGGCCGCTCCCCCTATGCCGCCGATCCGGTGAGGCTGCCAGCGCCACCAGCCGCAGAGTCGGCGCCCAAGGAATGATGTTATGAACGACGTGGGCGTCATCGACCGCTTCCTGGATGTCTTCTCGCGCTACATCGACTCGGGCTTCGGCCTGCTCGGCGGTGAGGTCGCATTCCTGACGGCCACGCTGGTGCTGATCGACATGACGCTTGCCGGCCTGTTCTGGGCGATGAGCCACGCCGGCGGCGGTGGCGGAGACGAGGTGATTGCCAAGCTCATCAAAAAGGTCCTCTACGTTGGAGCCTTCGCCTACATCATCGGCAACTTCAACACGCTGGCCGGCATCGTCTTCCGATCGTTCGCGGGCCTGGGCCTGACCGCCTCGGGCTCTGCGCTGACGCAGGCACAGCTGCTGCAGCCGGGCCGGCTCGCGCAGGTCGGCATCGATGCCGGGCGGCCGATCATGACGCAGATCGGCGACCTGACGGGCTTCCCAGAGGTGTTCGCCAATCTCGACCTGATCGCAGTGCTGGCCTTGGCTTGGCTCGTGGTCATCGTGAGCTTCTTCGTGCTGGCGATCCAGCTCTTCGTGACGCTGATCGAGTTCAAGCTGACGACGCTCGCCGGCTTCATTCTGGTGCCCTTCGCGCTGTGGAACAAGACGTCGTTCCTCGCCGAACGGGTGCTGGGCAACGTGGTGTCGTCTGGCATCAAGGTGCTGGTGCTGGCCGTAATCGTCGGCATCGGCACGGGTCTGTTCGGCGAGTTCACGACGCCGCCGGGCACCGAGCCGAGCATCGACCACGCGCTCACCATCATGCTCGCCTCGCTCGCGCTGTTCGGTTTGGGCATCTTCGGGCCGGGTATCGCCACCGGACTGGTGTCCGGTGCACCGCAACTCAGTGCTGGCGCGGCGGCCGGGACGCTGGTCGGTGGAGCAGGGCTGGCGGTTGCCGGTGGCGCCGCCGTTGCGGGCGCAGGCGCGGCGGTCGCGGCCGGTGCGCGCATGGCGCCTGGGGCGGCACGCGGCGTGATCGGCGGCGCAGCGGCTGCAGGCCGCTCGGCCAGCACGCTCGCCGGTGGCGCTCGCTCGGCTTATGAAGCCGGTGCTGCGGCTTCGGGAGGCAGCGGCCTGCGCGCTGCTGGCGCGGGCCTGGCCAATGTCGCGCGCAGCGGCGCCGGAGCAGTCGGTGATCGCGTTGCGTCGGGTGCCAAGGCCGTTCGCGAGCGCGTCGCGAACTTCGTTGCCGAGGCGGCCGCGCCTCCGTCTGCCGCTTCCACGGCCAGCGCGGCAGCGACCGATGCGCCGGCTGCATCCACGGCGCCGCCCGCCTGGGCGCAGCGGCTCCAACGTCACCAGCGCATCGCACACGGCGCGACCGCTGCCGCCCACACGCTGCGCTCGGGCGACAGCGGTGGCAGCGGTGCCAGTCCCAGCCTGCGGGATGACGGTTAAGGACAGCCAAGGAGAACCCTTCATGAGATTCAAACGACCCCTGGTGCGCTACGCAGATACGCCAGCGCCCGTCACCCCCTACCAGGCCGCCGCGCAGGCGTGGGACGAGCGAATCGGCTCTGCCCGCGTGCAGGCGAAGAACTGGCGCCTGATGGCCTTCGGCTGCCTAACGCTGGCGCTGTTGATGGCCGGCGGTCTCGTCTGGCGCTCCGCGCAGTCCATCGTCACCCCCTATGTGATCGAGGTCGACCAGGCGGGTCAGGTGCGCACAGTCGGCGAGGCCGCCACGCCGTACCGCCCAGGCGATGCGCAGATCGCGCACCACCTTGCGCGCTTCATCAACGATGTGCGGTCCCTCTCCATCGACCCCATCGTCGTGCGGCGCAACTGGCTCGAAGCCTACGACTACGCCACCGACCGGGGCGCCGCCACGCTCAACGACTACGCGCGCACCAACGATCCGTTCTCGCGAATCGGCCAGAACTCGGTGGCGGTGGAAGTCACCAGTGTCGTGCGCGCCAGCGATTCGTCGTTCCAGGTGCGCTGGATCGAGCGGGCCTACGTCAACGGCGCACCGGCCACCACCGAGCGCTGGACCGCGGTGCTGTCCATCGTGCTGCAGCCGCCGCGCACCGAGGAACGGCTGCGCAAGAACCCCCTGGGCATCTACGTCAACGGGCTGTCGTGGAGCCGGGAACTGGATGCCAACGAAGGAGTAAAGAAGCCATGAACCAACCGATCTCCCATTTGCGCCTTTACGTATTGCCGGCAATGCTGATCGTCGGTTTCTCCGGCTGCGCGACGCAGGGCAAGCCGTTGCCCACGATCACGCTGGACGAACCGGTGCAGGCGCAGCGCCTGCCCGATCCACCCGCGCCGGTCGAAGTGGTGGAGGTCGCCAAGCCCTTGCCGCTGCCGGCGCAGATGAAGGCGCTGCCAGCGGAAGATGCCCCACCGCCGGCACCCGAGCCCACCGACGAGAAGCTGCGCGTGTCCAGGGCCAACGACGAGGCCCGCATCGCGCCTTCACGCGAGGGCTACGTCAACGCGATCCAGATCTGGCCCTTCAGCGACGGCGCGCTGTACCAGGTCTATACGAGCCCAGGGCGCGTCACCTTGATCGCGCTGCAGGAAGGCGAGGAACTGGTGACCGTTTCGGCCGGCGACACTGTGCGCTGGATCGTGGGCGACACGACCAGCGGCACCGGCTCGGCGCAGCGCGTGAACGTGATGGTCAAGCCCACGCGCACGGGGTTGAAAACCAACATGGTTATTACCACCAATCGGCGGACCTACTTGGTTGAGCTGTCATCGACTCCGCAGGCCTGGATGGCCTCGGTGTCCTGGGACTACCCGAAAGATCGCATGCTGGTGCTGCAGAAGCAGGCGCGCGAGGCGCAGGCCGCGGCGCCGGTGGACGCGGGCCTGTCGCTGGAAAACATTCGCTTCCGCTATGCGATCGGCGGCGACAGCCCGCCTTGGAAGCCGCTGCGCGCCTTCGACGATGGACAGAAGGTCTACATCCAGTTCCCTGGCGGCATTGCGCAGGGCGAGCTGCCGCCGCTGTTCGTCATCGGGCCGCAGGGCGATGGCCAGCTCGTGAACTACCGCTTCCGCGCGCCGTACTACGTGGTGGATCGACTGTTCGGCGCGGCTGAGTTGCGCTTGGGCGGCTACAAGGGCGGCAAGGCCGAGGTGGTGCGCATCGACCGCACCGACGGCGTGGTGCGCGCCGGTGGGGGCAGCGGCTCATGAGCGAAGCTGCCGTTGTTCCGCCAAAGGCCGATCCCGAAACGATGGCGTTGCGCGCATCGCCACGCCCGGTGGTTCGGCTGAATCGCCGCATGCTGGCGGTCATCGCCGGCGCGCTGGCCGCCATGGTGCTCGGCGCGACGCTGTGGTCGCTGCAGCCGCACAAGCGCGAGCGCAATGCAGCTCCCGAGCTGTACAACGTCGATCGCGTGGCCAAGGCCGAGAGCCTGGACCAGTTGCCCAAGGACTATGCCGGTCTACCGGCACGGCCTGCCGTGCCCCAACTGGGCGAGCCGCTGCCGGGCGACCTGGGACCGGCCATCGTAAAGTCGCAGCAGCCGATGGAGACTCGCGTGCCGGGCGGCGGTGTCGACCCGGCGCATGCGGCGCAGCTGGCGGCCGAAGAGGCAGCGCGCTCGGGGGTGTTTTTCCGTGCGTTCGGCGGCGCCGGGGCCAAGCCTGCCCAAGCCGCGCCTGCCGGCGAGGTCCGCGCCGCGCAGCCTTTCGATGCGCTGGCTGGTGCCCCGGCGCCCGCGGCGGCGGGGGCGCAGCCCGCCGATCCCACCGCGGTGCAGAGCCGCCAAGACCAGAAGGAAGCATTCGTCGCCAAGGCGGGCGACCCGGCTACGCGCAACCCCGGCAACCTGCAACTGCCGGCCTCGCCGTACCAAGTCATGGCGGGCACCATCATTCCTGCCGCGCTGGTGACAGGGGTTATCTCCGACCTGCCGGGGCAGGTGATCGCCACCGTGACGGAGGCGGTCTATGACACCGCCGCAGGGCGCCATCTGCTGATTCCACAAGGTTCTCGCCTGATCGGCCGTTACGACAGCCAGGTAGCCTTCGGACAGCGGCGCGTGCTGCTTGTGTGGACGCGGCTGATCCTGCCCGATACGTCATCGGTGGCACTCGACCGCCTGCCCGGTATCGACCCAGCCGGCTATGCAGGGTTGGAGGATGGGGTCGATTGGCATTGGGACCGCATCCTGGCGGGCGCGGCGCTCTCCACGCTGCTCGGCATGGGCGCCGAGCTGGCTGCGCCTGACAACCGCACGGACGGCGACCGGGTCATCATCGCCGGTCGTCAAGGCACTCAGGACACCGTCAACCAGGTCGGCCAGGAGATCACGAAGCGCAACCTGAGCATCCAGCCCACCCTCACGATCCGGCCAGGCTTCCCGATGCGTGTGATGGTCAACAAGGATCTGATCCTGCGGCCCTACCAGCCCTTGTTCTTCCAGCGGGGATCGTTGCAATGAGTGTGAACAAGCTGCGGCTCGGACCGTTGCCCAAGAGCGAACCAGTCAAGCTCACCGTGACGCTGTCGGCAGAGCTGAAGGCCACACTGGACCGTTACGCGGTGCTGCACGCGCAGACCTACGGTGAGCGGGTGGACGCGGCGGCACTGGTGCCGCACATGCTGGAGGCGTTCATGGCGCGGGATCGGGGATTCAGGAAGATGGGAGACAACGGATCGTTCTCGCCATTGCAAGCAAACCGCCACTCCCCACAGCATGACGCCTGAACATGAAGCGAACCGGATTGGACTGCGGCACGTACTCTCGCACTGCGTTGGGAGATGAGGGGCTACAGCTTGTCGGCGGGTGTCGTCCGCGCTTCGCCGTGCGGGTTTCGGGGGGCAGAGACGTCCCGGCCAAGGACGAAGTAGGCAAGCAAATTTGCAGATCGTTCATCGCTGTCTCTTTTGGGCCAAATCGGCTTAGTTCAGCAAGCGTGCGGAGTTCCCATGAGGAGGGTCGAGCGTTGCGCAGTCATCGGTATGTCCCTGGCTGGTACGGGTAAAATATAAATTATTGAAATTGGGTCCGGGCATGTCGCTGCCGGACCCTTTTTCGCTCCAGCGTGCGCATTTTTAAAGTCTTCATATTGAACACGAGCAAAAGAACTGATGTCGCGGTGCAGTGAGATTCCGGTGATCGACTTGTTCGCCGGACCAGGGGGGCTATGCGAAGGCTTTTCGTCTGTTTTTGACGGGAGTGGCGCGCGGCGCTTCGCCGTCAAGGTCTCCGTCGAGATGGACCCCGTGGCCCACCGAACGCTGCTGCTGCGGTCGATCTTCCGCAAGTTCCCCAGGGGCGAGGTCCCGAGTTGCTACTACGACTACATCAGCGGGAAGATCACGCGCGAGGCGTTTCTGGCCCATTCCGACATCAAAGATGCGGCTGAGCGTGCTGGCAATGAGGCGCGCTGTGCGGAGCTCGGTGCGACTCCAGCCAAGGAGGTGGACGGCTGGATTCGGGAAGCCCTGGGCAACCAGACCGACTGGGTACTTATCGGCGGCCCGCCGTGCCAGGCCTACTCGCTGGCTGGGCGTTCACGTCTGCGCAGCAAGGACCCGAAAAAGTTCGAGGCTGACGCCAAGCACTTCCTCTACACCGAGTACCTGCGCATCATCCAGGAATTCGCACCGGCCGTCTTCGTAATGGAGAACGTCAAGGGGATGCTCAACTCCACCAACTCCGGCAAGCGCATCTTTGAGCAAATCCTCGGCGACCTCAAATCGCCGCGGGAGGATCTGAGCTACGAAGTCAGGTCACTTGTTGTCCACAAGAAAGAGGGGGAGGAGCTAGACCCGAACGACTATGTGATTGAGGCCGATGACCACGGCGTCCCGCAAAGCCGCCATCGGGTGATCCTTTTTGGCGTCCGCTCCGACGTGGCAAAAGCGACCCCGGCGCTGACTGAAAGTCCTGAGCGCTTCCTGCTGACGAAGCTCAAGAAAAAGGTCGGCGTGAGCGCCGCGCTCGCGGGTCTTCCAGAGTTGCGTAGCCGGTTGTCCAAGGAGCCGGACTCCCAAGAGGCATGGATGAAGGCCCTGCGGGAGTCTCCCTTGGCGCTCAAAGGGTGGCGCGTTCCCGCGCGCAACGTTATCGAGGCAGCCATGGAGAAGTTCATCAAGAAGGCCGAAAAGCACGCCACCTTTGGCTCGACCTTCATCCCCATGGCAGTCGATCCGGGGGAGGCTATGCCTAAGATCCTGCGCGAGTGGTATCTCGACTCCAAGGTGGGCGGCGTCCTCCAGCACGAGACGCGCAGCCACATGCGATCGGACCTACACCGCTACATGTTTGCGGCGTGCTTCGCGGCTACTCAGAAATATGCCCCGGACCTGCGCAACTTCCCGCCGAGGCTCTTGCCCGACCATGTGAACGTGGACGAGGAGACGATCCCATTCAAAGACCGCTTCCGCGTGCAGATGGGCAAGCATCCGTCATCGACGGTGGTGGCCCACATCAAGAAAGATGGGCACTACTACATCCACCCGGACCCAGCGCAATGCCGAAGCCTGACGGTGCGCGAGGCCGCCCGCCTGCAGACTTTTCCCGACAATTACTTCTTCGAGGGAAACCGCACCGAGCAATACGGGCAGATCGGCAATGCGGTCCCGCCACTGCTGGCCAAGCAGATCGCGGAGATCATCTATGCCTTCATGTCGTCGCCGCGCAAGTAGGCGGCAGGCGCTGCCTCCGCCTTTGACTCGGAAGTCCCGCGACTTGGCCAGGTTCCACGCCTCGTCTTACAAGGCGTCGTCTCAGCTTGGTTGCGCTCGACCACCTTCGCATTTGCTAAGGCCCCGTGCAGTCGTGGAATCCTTGACTGAATTCGAGAGCGATGGCGGCGGCGATGTGCGTCATGCCAGTGTGGTGGCGTCGAATTAATACCCGTTATAGCGTGCGGTCGGCGGCTCCCGTGCCATCTTCCGAGCCATTGCTCTTTTCGTCTGTCCGGTTCCAAAAGTCGTGGATGTTGAGCGTCTTGTCGGCGATCCGAATTACTGCCGGCATCGGATGTACGGTGGGAACTTGCCCGTGCTCTTCGATCAGCCGAGCGTGAACGTCTCGCAAAGACCAAGCGGAAGGGCCGACCTCCATGCGCGCGCGAACGAACTGCGGCCAGACGCCCATGGCCAAGTCTGCGACGTCAGTCTTGATGCCATAGCCTTGCGTGCGGACCGACGACCTCGAAATAGCGAAGAGCAGCACACCTTTGACGGCCTCGCGCCTCTTCTGCTTTAGCCGCAGCGACCTGTCGAGCGCCGAGGGGCCGTGCTCCTCTATCCACGACTTGACCTTTGCCGACCAGTCCACCAGCTCTGCCGAGAGGTTGGCGGCCTTGCTGCGAAGCTGGCGCACGTCGTTGGTGGAGTAGTCCTGCCACTTCAACTGAAATAGGCCGACGTCTCCCGTGAGTTTGTCGTAGATGATTGCGTCGATGTCCGTGAGGACCGCGCCGCCTCGGCGAAGTTTCAGGTTGCCGGGGAAGCGGATATAGCGATTTCCACCGAACACCCCAAAGAGCTGCTCGCGCATCCAATCCTCGCGGTCGGCGGCGACGGCGTGCTCTGTGCGCGGGTCCAACCACTGATGCTGGGTTCTGGCTGCCGTGAACGGGTTTCGGGTGAGGCACGAGACCGGCCGCAAGATGAACCCATTGCCTAGGTCGAAGAGCAGTGGAATCAGTGGCGTGGAGTGTCCGGCGAGCTTCTTGGATTGCTCTGATGTCATCGCCAGAGCATTGAAGACTGCATGGACCACTGGCTTTGGGCGTCCACTCATGATGGAGATCGACTCTTCGAGCGGGTCTCTTGGCCCCCAAATAGTCAAGCTTTGAGCAACCGACACCTCGGGGAAAAGCTTCTTGGCGACCGACACGCAGCCGAAGTGTTTGGCATGAAGGCTAATGAGCGCCGCGCCGACGCCCGCGATATCCGCGCCGGTGATGGAGCCCAGTTTTGCGTCGGCATGAATGCCTGAGTCCTCGCGCCAGGGCGTGGCCAGAGCCAGCGCCTCGGCTATGTAGTGCTTGTCCACCTCGATTCGGGCGTCATACGCCACCATCACGCCATAGCCCGTGTCCCACGGCTTCACGAGCGGCTTGATGAACTCCTGGATGTCGGGTCTGAGCCAGCGCTTTACCGGCGCGTTAGCTATTGCCAGATAGTTGCCCGGCATTTCGGGGAAGCGCAAGGCATCGCGCATTGAAGCCATTGTCCAGCCAGCGCTCGATGATGGAAATCGCGCCTCGGCGGCCTTGAATTTGTCCAATTCCGAAGCATCGGCGAACTGCGTCCGCGCGTCTTCGCTCATGTGGATGTGAAACTCGTCGCCATCCCTAGCTACTTCCATGATGCCTCGTTCGCACATGTCGGCCAAGCGGCGCAGCAACGACACCTTGCCAAACTCCTGCATGAGGCCTGCAGCGAATGTGCGCGACTCTTGTGTGCTCTCCATCATGGGGAAGGCGCCGGGCTGGTCCAACGGCTCAAAGAGCTCGGCCACGGCCCTGTTCCATCCCCAATACATGAGATCGAATGACTGCGCGACTTTTTCGTCATCGCCGATCAGGGCCGGGGCATGGGTGCCCCAGTAGTCCATAGCGCGGACCACTTCGATGAACAAGACAAAGCGGTCGAGCCTGTCGGTTGGCAACGGTTTGAGGGCTGCGGCGAGGTGAACTTCGGCCAAGTCTCGGAGGGCTTGGGTGCTTGAATCGGCCATGCTTAACCTCGTGTCGGTGCGCTGATCTCGCCAAGGGGCTCGCTGCTCTCGATCCACGAGTTCATGGCGGCTTGCAGGCCTGCGGCGGCTTCGGCGTCGCGCGTTGAGCATTCCCAGATGCACAGCACCCGCCAGCCAAGGCCTTGCAGCTTCTCGACCGCGCTGCGGTCGCGCGCCACATTCGCCAACAGCTTGGCTGTCCAGAACTCC